>PBBV01000007.1 GCA_002717835.1 Methanobacteriota archaeon | reverse complement strand
GCACGAGGATGATTCCAATGAGTGTACACGTTGCCTTCGAAACCCCACAAGATGTTCATGAGATTGTTTACGAGATGGTCAAGGCCCTCGGAAAAGATGGCAGAGGTGGCCTGAAGAAGGGAGCAAATGAAGTTACCAAGGCTGCTGAGAGAGGAACTGCAATGATGGTAGTCATGGCCGAGGATGTGAATCCAAGTGAGCTGTTAGCCCACATACCGATGATATGCAGGGAAAAATCGATTCCATTCATGTACGTGCCAGACCAAGCATACTTGGCTGAAGCAGCGGGGATGTCTGATGGAACAAAGACTGCTGCAGTAGCTGTTGTTGATGTAAAGAAAGACGGTGAAGATCGATTCAATGAAGTTAAGGGCCACTATGAGACCCTCTCTGCTTGAGGTGGTTAAAGGATGTCACAAGAATCGTGGCCTGCCGAAGTGGTCGAAGTTGTCGGTCGTACTGGCATGACTGGAGAAGCCACTCAAGTAAAAGTACGTGTCAACGATGCACCCAACCCCCGCGACATTGGCCGAATTATAACGAGGAACGTTGTCGGTCCCGTAAGGATTGGAGACATCTTGATGCTCAAAGATACGGGCAGAGAAGCTCGCAAGCTCGGTGCCAGGTAAGGAAGTGTTGTCAATGCCCGAGACGAGAATCTGCAGTTTCACCAGAGAAGAAATAGAGCCTGGGACAGGAATCATGTTTGTTCGAAGGGATGGTACAGTTCTGTGGTTCAAGGACTCGAAGGCTAGGAAGAATCATGTAAACCTGAATCGTAATCCCAGACGTCTCAAATGGACGCGAAGATATGAGAAAGGCGGTATCAAGTAAGCCTCCAACACACACAAATGGCCTACATCGAGGTTGATTGGCGTTTGGTTTCACCGATGTCATCAAGTACCCTACTTTCTCGTTTTACTTGATGAACACATTGATTGCTATACCGGGGGTTGGTGAATCTCTATCTCGAAGGCTTATCGAGGAACTTGGCGACGAAGAAGAGGTTCTCCGCATAATCAAGAATAAGGATGTAGCATCTCTTTCGAAGATTGAGGGGCTTTCTACAAGTCGTGCCGTTCGTATAATCAATGAGTTTGGAGGGGATGGAAAAAGTATCGCCCTAACAAGCGATGCGCAGAAACTCCACGATCGCCTCCTCAACGATATTGAGTCTCATATTTCTTCATCGCCGGCAAAAAAAAGGTTAGGCGTCTTACAACCTATGGGCGTCGGATCGATTAGTGAAATTGAAAATCGGCGTAAGTTAGTTTCAGAAGCAATATCATTTGTTGCAACAGCCCCCTCCTCTGTTATTGAATGGGATAAGGGATCCAGAGGCGTAAAGAGTTTGAAGAGTCATGTTGGGAAGGTAGACAGGGTAATTGTTGTTCCAGATTCTGCATCGGCACAGCAAATCAAGAACATAGAAAAATTCGCTAGATTGGTGGTACGTGGTAAAAATGAGACTTGGAAAGACTACGAAGGGCTTCCTCGAGTAACATGGATTGGGCCCTATGCGCCTGATCAAATGCCGCCAGGTTGGGTGTTTTGTAAGATAAATGATGATTTTCGATCAATGATTCCTGAAATATCACTTCAATGGATTGAAAACAACAGAAGCAGTCTTGAATCGCTTGTAGATCTAAGCAATATCGCGCTTGGAGCAGACTCGCTTAGTGAGAGGATTAGAGATGCAGTAGATGGTCTTGATGATCTTGGTTGGCTTCTAAAAAATGAAATCTTCGGAGCAGATATTGAAATTCTCAGAGATGGACTATGGAGTGAAATCAAAGCGATAGAAGGTTCAGTGGACGACTCAATAGTGAGTTCCACTTCAGAGGCTAGTCTTTCTCTGGATGGATCAGAGATGTTAGCTTATTATTCGGACGCCAATAGGCTTCAACACAGACTCAGAGGAGTGGTATCGGATTCGATATCTGAATCACTCGAGCTTGGACGTCAAAAACTCTCAGATTATCTAGAAATAAGTGGTATCTCGATACCAGTAAACTGCTTCGAAAGCGAATATCCATGTTCTTTTAGCAGGGTAACGATTGAGTTGATCGAACAAGAACTGGATAGTATGATTTCAAATTTTGAAATTGAAGGCGCCATGGTTCGAGCCGAAAAGGCCTCCTTGCTCGTTGATAAGGCTCAGGATTCTATATCTGAGATTATTGATATCGATATGTGGATTGGAATCGCAAAATGGGCGAGGTATCGAAAATGCGTTCTTCCAGACATTAAACCGGATGTGGAACCTAGTTGCTACTTCTCAGGGTTTAGACATCCTCTGCTTGGAGTTGATCCTATTCCCATTAGGTATGGATTTGGAAACCTCCCGGAGCCGTGTCCGGAAGGGTCGATTGTACTTCTAACAGGGGCTAACTCCGGTGGGAAGACTTCGTTGATTGAGGGCATAGCTTCGATTCTGCTTCTCTCTCACGCTGGTTTACCTGTTCCAGCGGATCAAGCCGTGGTTTCCCTAGCAGATGAGATTCATCTTTTGGCTAAGGTCACCGGAACTCAAAGTGCAGGAGCTCTGGAAAGAACCCTGATGGGGCTTTCGAGAATTGTCATTTCTAGTAAAAAGAAGTTCATACTAGCAGATGAGCTTGAGGCTATTACTGAGCCAGAAGCAGCCTCGGGAATTCTGGCAGGGTTGCTTGACGCAGCTGCTTCGAACCCTTTGATTTCAGTTGTCATGGTGACGCACATAGGTGCCTCAATAAGAAAGAAAATGATTGCAGATGCGAGAATCGATGGAATTGAAGCCAAGGGATTGGACGAGCAAATGGAATTAATCGTCGATCGAGTACCCAGAATCGGAATTCCGGCGAGATCCACCCCTGAATTGATCTTGAGAAGGCTGGAAGCTCGTACTAACGGGTCTGAATCTGATCTTTTCAGAAGTATAATTGAGCGCCTTTGAATGATAAAGATTAGATTTAGCATTCTTCTAATCATTCTCAAAGAGTCTTTTCATGAGTTCTGAATCATGTTCTATGGAATGAGGCGGGACGTCCTGCAAATTACCTCTCTTCTTTTCTGACATGAGTTCAAGCGCTCGTATTAGGCGTCCTCTACTAATTAGATTGTAGATTTTCCATAGCTTATCTTCGCCACTCGTGCTATGTGACTTGACATCAAAATTGGACCAGCCTGTCTCATTTCTAATTTTAGAATCGGAATCAGAATCGCCTAATCTGATAAGAAGATCAAACTGTTGTAGGATTCTGACAGCCTCAGTGACCAGATCCCCTTCTCTTTGTCCTAAATTTCCGTGGCCAAGAAGAGATTCTATGAAAGGATTGGAGTATTCATTATTTAGCAAGTACGAGGTTAGGTTTCTCTCGTTAGTAAGACCAAGATAATAATCGTAATTATAATTTGAAAGGCACGTTCTTACAGGGTCCCTAAGAGAGCATATTGTCCTGACATTAGGATGGTTCAGTGCTGCTTCAACAAGTTCTTTCCCCCCTGGTGCGGACATAAAAGATACTTTTCTTTCAATGGCTCGATTGAAGAAATCGGTCGCTGTTGAATGATCCATGGATGTGAGATTTTTTGCTGTTCCAGATTCATCGCAAGGCTTCCCATTATCGTGCCTCGGCCAGAGTGTTTCGCCATTTGCAATGGCCAAGTTTACGATTCTCGTACCTCCGGCCTTCCTAAAGTGCAAAAAGAAGTTAAGTCGGCTGTCAGCCATGTTTCTTGCTCACTGGGTGGGGTTTGAAGTTTGGGCGTTCATGCAATAGCATCTAGATTAGTGAATCAATTATCTCGCTCACAGATTGTGATCGGCCACAATATGCGCACCTTATCTCTAGGGGATCTCGAGTAACGACTCGCAAACGGTGTGGCAAAGGCTCGTTCAAATTCTGGGTTATGCAATTGAAAAATGAACATCTTGCAATGTTTACGAGTTCTGAGCCAAGTTCGATTTGTCTCTTCTCAGCCACACCATAATTACGAATTATCGCGATTGACGCGGAGGGTGCTATCAATGCAAGTCGGTCTAATTCTTCTTGACTCAATTCTCGATCTTCAATCTTGAGTACGTCTTTGCTGCCTACTTTGCTGCTGGGAACATTCATGACAAGTGAAATTGGATTTGAATGGGAACCATCAATGTGGAGCATTCGCATAACCTGCACAGCGCTTCCAGATGGTATGTGATCAATCACAGTACCGTTGCATATTGCTGAAACTCTCCTCATTTCACTCATTCAATCGCCTCCGGGATGTCAATGCCCAGACTACGGCAGAGTAGGGCCATACGTGTTGGGACTCCGTTGAATGCTTGTTTGAAATACCAAGCATGACTAGTAGCGTCAATACTTGGATGAATTTCATTCACTCTTGGGAGGGGATGCATGACCATCATATCAGACTGCACGCTCCTCAAATCTTCGGCATTCAAGGTATATATCCCCGCGACCTTCTCATACTCTGCTTCATCAGGGAATCTCTCTCTCTGGATCCGAGTCATGTAGACGACATCCGCAGATGAAATAGCAGGTAGTAGGTCTTCACTTTCTTCGACATGGCATCCTGAAGATTTGAGGTCTCTTACGATCTCGGAAGGCATTTTGAGAGGTTCTGGAGATACTAAGGTCAGTGAAGCTCCAAAACGACTGAGGGCATGGCTCAGACTGTGGGCAGTCCGACCGTATCTGAGATCACCAACCATCACCACATTGAGGCCCTCAATCTTGCCCTGACCTTGGCGGATTGTAAATAAATCAAGGAGCGTTTGTGTGGGATGGTTGCCAGCGCCGTCGCCTGCATTCATTACGGGTATTTGCACTGAGTCAGCAGCGTATTGTGCAGCACCTTGTCTCGGGTGTCTTATTACCGCAACATCTGCATATCCATTTATCATCTGCATCGTGTCATAGAGAGTTTCACCTTTCTTAACCGAAGACCCTGCCTCACTAAGATTCAAAACCTCTCCGCCAAGTCTTTTCATTGACGTTTCGAAAGATAACCGTGTTCTTGTTGAATTCTCAAAAAAGAGATTTGCTAAAACTTTGCCTTTGAGTAGTGGGAGGTATGCATCACCCCGGGCAATAGGGAGGAGGCGCTCTGCATTATCCAGTAGTGAAATCGCCTCTTCATTAGTCAAATCGTCCATTGTAATGAGGTCCACGCTTCACTCCTCCGACCCTTTCAATGGCTGACCGGACATATGTCTTGCCATACATGGGGTATTGAAAGATACGAGTTGAATAACTTGGCGAAGGCTTGAGTATATGGCCGTGAGCGGGTATTCATGGCAGAAGACATGTATTACAGAATGATGGGCCCTACGGGAATACAAGTTTCAGTATTATCGTACGGATTTTGGGCCACATATGGTGTCAAGGACGATCTTTCGGGCGATCAAGGGTTAGAAACTGCAAAAGAGCTCCTGAAGATCGCAAGGGAGGCAGGAGTGAACTGCTTTGATCATGCAGAGGCCTATGGAACACCAACAGGAGAAGCAGAGAGGATTTTCGGTCTTGCCTTGTCAGAATTGATTGAAGAGGACCCTGAATTATGGAGAAGGTCGGATCTGGTAATTACCACTAAGATATTCTGGGGAGGGGCAGGCGTCAATGAACGTGGACTATCTCGCAAGCACATCATGGAAGGTATGGATGCTTCTCTAGATCGTCTCGGATTGGACTACGTCGACATGGTATTCTGTCATCGACCAGATCCGCACACTCCAACCTCGACAGTAGTTAGAGCAATGACCGACATCGTGAGATCAGGGGCGTCCACTGCCTGGGGTACAAGCGAATGGTCAGCACAGCAAATCACTGAGGCATTCTGGATTGCAAGAAGCGAAGGACTTGAGCCCCCTTCATTTGAGCAGCCTCAATACAACATGCTACACAGGGAACGTTTTGAGAGGGAGTATTTCCCTCTTTATCGACCTCCATATTCAATTGGGACAACGATCTGGTCGCCCCTAAGATCTGGTTTCTTGACGGGGAAATACAATGATGGTATACCCGAGGGTTCTCGTGCGACTGTGGAAATCTATGGCTGGTTGAAGGAAGAGTTGGAAGACAGGCGAGGGAGGGGTGAAGTAGAGATTGTTAGAGATTTGACTGCTTATGCTGAAAATGAGTTGAATTGTACGATGGCACAATTGGCTCTAGCTTGGTGTTTGAAGAATAAAAATGTTTCAACGATTCTTCTTGGCGCCACGAATTCAAAGCAATTGAGAGAGAATTTGGGTTGTATTCGTGTAGCCTTGGAACTCGATGACTCTCATATGGAATCGATAGACGAGATTCTCGGGAATAAGCCAGAGGAATGGATTGGTCCAGGTGGAAGCGGGAATAGAGATCTGAAAACGTTGTAGAGGACTTATATTTTATTATTAATTAATAATTTTGTCGAATGAGTTTGAGTTTAGACATACCTCTCGGAGAAGATCTGGCAGGAGTCGCTCCGGAGAGGAGTTCTGAGGAAGGTCGTTCCTCCTGAAAACGGTAATTGTTTTTGAAAGCCGAAGTAAATGATCTTATCATAAAGAAAAGATGACTAGCCCTAGAGCCAAAATCACGGCTCCGATGAGTATCATAGTCTGTAGAGTCACATCGGATTCCTCAACCGTAACCGGGCCATCTCCAATGTCAGAAACGACCGTTTCAATCGCCTCTGCTGCGGTGTCTTGTCTGGATTCTGAAATATCAATTTCCTCTTTCTCGTCCGAATCCTCTCCCCCAATATCCTCCTGATTCTTGATGATTCTGTCAATCAATTCTGCCTTTCGTCCTGACACTGGCAGCGAGAGATCAGCAAGGAGTTCCTTTAGTTTGGCGACTGTCATTGAGTTTAGACTATCGCGGTCCATGGTATTGGATACGGGACACGGTACTTAATCCACGAGTAGATTAATTTGGAGTTTATTTCTGTTCATCCAACCAGGAACGCATGATACAAGACTGGCATATTTCCCGACTTGTGACGCTCCCGCACGTCGAGCATGAGCGAATTTCAGAGGAGGTATTTCCAAGGGACGCATGCATCTGTCGTATCTGTTCTAGACTGTGTAATAGGCCGTGTCTAGCACCAGGCGTTTCTGTCTCAAGGGCTGCTATAATCTCTCGACTTCGTTGTCGTTGGGCTCCAGCTGCGTGAGGGCAATCACCGTGATGGAATGGCACTTTGAGCACCATAGCAAGTGCATGGACTTCTTGTTCAGGAATCCATCGAAGCGGAACTATTCTGGGAGGGAGCCCGTCGATTGGTGTGGTCGTATGTGGCGCCAGCCTTACAGATCTGTCAACTTCTCCTTTCTGTAGATTCATGAGTATGGATTGGGCCATATCATCCAAATTATGGCCCAGTGCCATGACGTCTGCACCTGACCGTTCAGCGAGAGTATTCAGACTCTGTCTTCTGAAAACACCGCAAAACGAACATGGCATCATTCCATCCGCTTGAGGATTTTTCATTGCTATATTTGGCATCATACGGACTACTTCATCCATTCTTGAGTATCCCATTTCTTCATACGCTAATTGAAGTAATTCTATTCCAAGAGTTTCGCATAGTTCCTCTATGCAAGTGATGGAGGGAGAGCGATAGCCGTCTATTCCTTCATCGATCACGCCTGCTATTATTTCTAGATCTCTTCTACGTCCGAGTATGTCGACAATGAGTTTGAGCATTATAGCAGAATCCTTCCCTCCGCTAACGGCGGCGAGTATTCGTAATGGACTTCCATCTTCTTTTCTGGCATCCTTTGGAAGTGGTAGCTGGACTCTTAGATCTCTCGACACTCTCCGTCTTATTGACTCGTGTAAATGCCGACCACATAATCTCTGACCGCTGTATGGCTGGTGTATCAGGCTGGTATGATCACACCGGCTACATGACTCAACCTTCAGTCCGCACATAACAATGGGAGGTGCCATCTGTGTTTCAACACGATGGAGGTAGCGAGAGGTTCTTGCGAGATAACTTTGTGCAGACTTCCATGGATGAGGGCCCAGAACTTCCAAACTCGGAAAAATGGTACGGGAGAGTATCTAGTCCTTGGCTGGAGCGTATACTGCTTGTATCTAACATTATCATATTCATCATACTTGCAGGCGAAATCCGCCCTTCGATCTCTGACTCGACCGGATTTCTGGTATCAATTCTAATTTATCCAATATCAATACTCTTCTCATTCATCGTTACTGAACATCTTGTGCGGCTGGTAGAAAGGCTATTTTCTATAAGGTAAAATTACGAATCTGCTTCTTCGGAACGGGAACCTGAGAACCCTCTGAAAATCGATTCAAACCATCCTAGAACTGTTTGCCATGGTACCAGATATCTGAGCATACTAACAAAGAGGAGGAAAAGACCAGCAGATATCACCTTGCCATAGGTCATTTGCAATTCAAGAGAGTCATTGACCTGTTGACTCCATTGATTGGGTTGGAATTCTGATATCACCATGATCATTATCTCATCGAAATCGAGTGCTATCGCAGTCAGTACTGTGGCAAGAGAAAGGACTCCAACAAGTTGAGAGAGATGAGTATTGAGTACTGTTTGAAACATCCGTATATGCTCATTATCGGTTCTAGCACTTTCCGGTAACATAGCTACATACTCGAACAATCGAACAACCATATGTGATGACTCGAAAAACAAGAAGAGTAGGATCGATATGGTGATTAGCTCAAAAGCCAAAGGCGATACTAAGCCCCCAAACAGCGTTGAGTCGCCAATTTGAGCAGGGAGCGGCTTGAGTCCGATTCCTTGTACAGATTCTAGCACTGCCTCGAAGGTTAGTAAAGCATGAAAAATGATGAACATGATGGTGTAACTGATTGTTGCAATTATTGCACGCATTGAGATATTCCAAATTCCAATCAAGCCGAATAGAACGGGTATGAAAACCACGCCCATTACGATTATTTCTGATATTGCCTGCATGGTCAACGAGAGTCTGGCTCCGTGATTCAATGCAGAAAACTCTTGACCGAAAGGAATGTAAAGCCGCTGATAGCTTACCATGCTCGCAATCCATTCAAGAAGGAATGGACCAAATCCTGCGATGAAGATCGTTGTGTAAATTGTATTTTTGATTCTTCGACGTGTCTTAGATGTCCTGCTAGAGGAATAGGCATGCATGCCTGTCAGCAAAAGGCAAAATAGGGAAGGAATGAGCAAAGCCGCTTCTCCCGTCCGATCTGCTCCTGTGATGAAATCGGGAAGTATTGATTCACGACCGAAAGCATCCTCAACATAAGCCATACCTCGTGTATGTTCGAAAGCGGGGCACCAATAGGTGGAGCCCTCGGCCTCATCGATGAAGTCTTGGTTACATTCACCGTACACAGAAGTCATCGTAAGCAGAAGGGACGCAAGGGCGAATGTAGCCACTAATTGAAGAGTCAATATCTGCCATCTAGTACGCAACGAACGGAGTCTCAGGGTGTATTTTTGCTCTAGGTTTTCATCTGACACTTGATCACCTCAACCCTTCTTAACCTGCAACAACGCCTGTGCCAAATCAATGTCTGGCACCCAGTCGATGACGTTCGCCCCGTATCCGTTGAGGGACATGAGCCTATTCTGTCGTTCCATCTTGAGTACCTCGTATGCCATTCTGGGTATCCTGCTTACGAGCCTCTCGAGATCTATTGAATTAGGGGACAGAACATAGACAGTATGGCCGTGACTGGATAGTGCCCTGATTGCAGGCAGTGTTGTTCCATCGCCTTCTAAGCTACTGATTACAAAGACTGGAGATCCCCGATTCATCCTAGGGATTAGGGCGTTTGTGACTGCTTGAAGCGGCATAGACCCCCCAGCAGAGACTCCGGCTAGGAGACTCAGAATCTTGTATTGTTGCTTATCGCCTGCCTCAGCGGGTAAATGGTCCATTCTTCTCCCGTAAGTCGTGAGTGAGACAGCATCACGCCTTCTAATGAAGTGGTTGGATATCGAGGCAGTGGCAACTGCCCCCATTTCCAAAGGATTTTTCAAAACGGTCCCGATTCTTGAGATATCGCGAATATCGAATAGGATATGAACATCAGTGACTGCATCCCTAACCTTCTCATTCACCATCAAGTCTCCAGTTCTAGCGAATGCCTTCCAATTGATTGATCTGAATGAATCTCCTGGCATGTATTCGCGAAGTGAGTAAAACTCGGTACCTTGACCGGGGGTTCTGAGAGTTGTTGCGCCGGTGTACATCTTTGGAACGTTCGATCTAAGAAGAGCGTCCTCGATATCTCTGACTTGGGGAAATACAATTACGTCACTTCTTGTATCTGCAACGCCCTCGTCTGTGAAAAGTCCAAACACATCTCGATATCTAAGAGAAGTTGGACCAATGGAATAGTGGCCTCGAAGAGGGCATCTCACCGTATATCTGAGGGTTGTGGATTGCCCTGGCCCCAAATTTGCTCGGATTAGATTGATTCCGCGTCTTATTTTCATTTCATGCGGGACATTGTCATAGATGTCGAGTATCTGTGTTCTCCGTCGTGAGGGGTTTTTTATCCTCAGGGTGACTGTTATATCGTCCCCTTTGTACACATTCTCCTCAGATAATTCACGATCTACGACCAATCGTGGAAATCCGCTAATCCAGCTAGCCATCACCAGAATTGAAACCATTAGCATCCCGAGAATCATCAGATGGAAGTGGCTAACCATCATGCCAATAAGTATCAACGACACTCCTCCAACAATCATCATTGTAGCTTTTCTAGTCCACAAATTCAAACCTCCATTGAATCGTCTTCTGACTCATCATCATCTGGTCCCCATTCCTTCATGCGCTTGACTATTGCAACTAATTCTTCCATCTTGTACCGTCGGTTATCATAGATGAATCTGATCAGTATGGGGTCTTCAACAAGTGCTTGCAACTCTTCTGAAGAGAGAGCGTCGAACTCTTCCCTGGTTAGGGTATTGCTACTCCTGATTCTCGAGAGTAATACCTGTCTGATCTTGTCCGGGTGTTGATAAAATTCGTATCTTTTAGCGTCACCAAAACCATAGTAGATGATTCTGAACACATGTCTCCAATCTTCAGGGTCTTCTTTGCGGATGAGCACGACTTCGAGCATCATGAAGAGAGCAAGAAACAGAATAAGCATGGCCATCCAATCATTGGTAAAGTAAACAAGAAAGTAGTAGGCTAAATTGTAAGTGTCGGAAAGCGGATTGGACTGTTGATGTCGACTCTCATCGAATATAACGACTGCATCGTCGCTTGGAGTCAGAGACCCGTTGCCGATTAACAAAGCATCCGCGATAATATCGAGTGCCCACATCCTATTGTCGTTCTCGGGGACTGGGGAGTCATCGATATTAGAGGCTGAGTATATTGCATTGATCAGCAGTGACCCATCCGACGCAATGTGTACCTGTCCAGAGGAGGGCTCTGCACACAACCTTGATGAGCAGATTCTTGCATATACTGCAAATGGGCCCTGTTCATCGCCCTGTATGCCTGCTGCTTCGAAGGCGGGTGTCAGGTCTCCGTCATCATTCGAGTCCAAATAGGAATCTAATGTCGATGTGACAACAGGATAACGGTTTTCAGCCGGAGAGAATGCAGACTCCTTATCGAATGCTGATGGGGTGCTGGTGAGAAGGTCATAATCTTCGCTAAAATCGTAAATCTTGTCGACATTGTTCCAACGATGGCTGCAAAGACCAAATGAGCCTTCATCTGGCGTAAATCCCGTATCTGTAGAATCTGGATTTGGATCTATCGAATCTAATATGCCATCTCCATCTCTATCAGCAAGACAGGGATGATAGTTAGATGTTGATCCAGATGTTTGTGTCAAGTTGTATGCATCAGTTACGTTTGTCCACACATAGTTGTAATCGAGTTCTCTCGCCCAAGCTTCTCCGTCGTACAGCTGGTGGTTTGAGAAAACAATGTTATATTCCTGTGCAAGTGCAGATGAATAGCCGAAATCATCCATAAGGAGCAGCGTTCCACCTGCTTGTACGTACTGCAGTATAGCTTCAATTTCTGATCCCGTGTATCCATCTGAGTCGGATAGCTCGATTACAGAATCGTCGTTTGTGAATCGAGGGAGAGAGATTGTGTCACGCTCTACCCCCGATATCACGAAGACTGTCTCGTCAGGATTGTCGATTTCTCCGAGGAGAAGTGGGCTGGACACCATGGCTGTTGTCTCGACGCCTATGGCATTGATATCAGAACGAAAATCGCCGAGATCATTCCAATCGTTACCATATGCGGACTGTTGTGTTTTCCCATCCACGATATATGTTGAAGCAATAAAAGCAACTAGAAGCGTTAAAACAGACCAGAATGAGAACATTAGGAACCTTCTTCGATTCGTTGCGTTGAAGAATCGGGATGCTCTTCTTGGACTCTCTATCACCTGGTCACCTCACAGCAGCAAGGCAAAACCCAATCCAACGATATAAGACGCTTGTCCGGCTTTGGGACGAATCACTGATGCAATCGTATGGCGTTTGATATCTCGGCGACTTCTTCGACAGGGACTTCGAGTAGTCCTTTCTTGACGGGCCAAGGAAGTAAGGCGGGATCAAGTTCTTCTGATATCAAAACTAGCAGTGAAATCACTTTTCCAGATCTTGGGTCGAAACTGAAATCAGACAGGTATCCTAGAGTGTCGCCTGCACCATCTAGGATTGGCCGGTTTAGAATTTCCCGGCCGAATCCTGACGGCATCTACATCACACCGATTCAATACCCTGAAGAGTGTTAGAATCTCTCTTAACAGACTCAAGACCGCTAACAAGGGTCTCTTCCATCTTAGAATAGTAGTCTAACATGTCTTTGTTGACCGTTGGTCTGACTCTGTTGATAGCATCCTCGAAGTGGCTTTTTGAGACGCTCTTCCTACCCGCCCTCATAGCAATGAGTGCGGCTTCTCGGCATATTGCCTCTATGTCGGCACCGGTGTAATTCTCAAGTCTATCAACAAGATCATCAAGATTGAATCGGCCTAACGGCATTTCTGAGGAATGGATCTTTAGAATCTCCAGTCTAGAATTGCGATCCGGGGGCGGTACATGCAGAACTCGTTCGAAGCGTCCGCTTCTTAGAAGCGCGGGATCTATCATTTCAGGCCGGTTGGTCGCGGCTACGACAATAACTCCTTCCATCGACTCGACACCGTCCATACTGGAGAGAATCTGATTAACAACTCTGTTCATGACGTCAGACCCATCGCCGGACATTGATCTACGGACCCCAGCAATAGACTCGAACTCGTCAAGGAAGATGATTGATGGTGCTGCTTGTTTCGCCTTCTTGAAAACTTCGCGTACTGCTCTTTCTGATTCTCCAACCCACTTGGAGATCATTTCCGGTCCCTTGATTGAGATGAAATTAGCCTTTGCCTCGTTAGCAATAGCTTTGGCGATCAGCGTCTTCCCGGTTCCTGGAGCACCGAACAGGACAATTCCGCGCGGAGGCTTGATGCCAAAGTGCTCAAACGTTTCTGGTTGATTCAAGGGCCATTCAATACTTTCCTTCAATCTCTCTTTGATTTCATCCAATCCGCCGACATCATCCCATGAGGCAGTCGGGACTTCGACATAGATCTCCCTTAGTGCACTAGGCTCTATCTCCTTGATGGCCTCGCGGAAGTCGACCATTTTGACTTCCATCTTCTCGAGTACTTCTGCGGGAATCTCATCTTCATCCAAATCAATCTCAGGAAGGTATCTTCGTAGGGCTTTCATCGCTGATTCTCGGACTAAGGCAGATATGTCGGCCCCTACGAATCCATATGAATTTTCAAGAAGCCAATCCATTTCAAAGTCATCACTTATGGGCATACCACGAGTGTGTATGTCAATGATCTCAGAGCGGCCGTTTTTATCTGGTACACCTATTTCCAGCTCCCTATCAAATCGACCGGGTCTTCGCAAAGCGGGGTCTATTGCGTCCCTTCTGTTGGTGGCGCCAATCACAACGACGTTGTCCCGCCCTTGCATGCCATCAAGGAGCGTTAGGAGTTGTGCGACTACTCGCCTTTCTACTTCTCCACTTACATCTTCTCGCTTGGGGGCGATTGAATCTAATTCGTCGATGAATATGATAGCAGGGGCATTGGAGGCAGCTTCATCGAATATTTCGCGAAGTTGCTTTTCACTCTCACCGTAGTACTTGGAGATAATCTCGGGGCCATTGATTGATGTGAAATGTGCCTGTGTTTCTGCAGCAACAGCCTTAGCGATCAATGTCTTTCCTGTACCAGGTGGGCCATGAAGAAGGACTCCTCGAGGAGGGTCTATGCCTAGTCTGCGGAATAATATGGGGTGCTTGAGTGGCAACTCAATCATCTCCCTAACTTTCTGAAGTTGGTCCCCCAGACCTCCTATGTCCTCGTAGGAAATCGTCTGAATGGTGCTCTCATCTTCCTCATCAACTGGATCTTCTTTGATAACTATCTCCGTTGAAGGTAAAACCTGTACAATCCCTTTTGGCTTTGTGCTGACTATCTGAAATGGAAGAGCCTCAGCAAACAATGTCATCCCCGGGATGAAAATTCTATCTCCAGCTACAACTGGTCGCTTGTTTAGACCCCTGCGGGCAAATCCTTCGATACCAGGCCCAAAACGGACCTTTTGTTGTTTGGCCATTACTGGGGAGAGCACAAGTTTCTCGCACTCGGATACCTCGACTTTGCTTATGTTGACCCGATCTCCCAAGGATACTGCTGCATTTTTTCGAATTATACCATCTATCCTTATGACTCCTAGATTTGCATCTTCTGGTCTACATCTCCAAACGATGGCGGCAGTGGATTTCTCTCCCTTAATTTCGATAACGTCACCCGGTTTCAGATTCAAATCATTGTCGAATGGTACTCTAGCTCTTCCGTGTCCCACATCACTAGGAATTGCCTTTGCAACCCTGAGTGTAAGTTCCCCTTCTTCGCCCGACATAGAGTATCCCTCGGAGATGTCTATGTATTGGGCCTCCTTAAACCCCCATATCCAAACTTGTCGTGTTCCCTCACTTACCAGACGACTTGTGCGATGACGACGTTAGCAGCATTCATGTGAATAACCGTGGTCGGCGTGGCATGCCCCATGTACTTGAGACTGGATTTGAGGCGATAGACAATGAAAACCCAAATGGTTCACCGAAGATTCGTGGATACAATATAATCGGCGGGCGGTTAGAACTCGCATCTGATGGTTCGACATTTGAATCTAAGAATCCGGCAATCCTTACCGATTGCCTTGGAGTCTTTCCACTGTCAACAAAAGATGATGTGCACAAAGCATTGATCTCAGCGAGATCGGCGTTCTCTGGCTGGTCGACTACTCCTGCTCCCACACGCGGCCAAATTATAGGCAATATGGGTAGATTATTAATGGAACATAAGGAAGACCTCGTGCGCCTTGAGACTCGCGAAATAGGGAAGACATTGAAAGAGAGTGCTGGGGAAATTCAAGAAGCCATAGACACATGCCTCTTCTTTCAATCAGAAGGGAGGCGTCTGTATGGACAAACCGTCAACAGCGAGCTCCCTGACAAGGAGTTGTTTACATATCGAAGACCGCTTGGGGTTTGTGGCATCATCAATGCGTGCAATTTCCCGTCTGCTGTGCCATTCTGGAAAATGATCCCGGCAATCATGTGCGGCAACACCTGTGTCTGGAAGTCCCCCCAAGACAGCCCTCTTCTCTCGTTTGCATTGGCTAGGATTATGCATGAGGCTGGTTTGCCAGACGGGGTTGTGAATCTTGTTCATGGAAAAGGAAGTGGTGCTGGCCAGTATCTAGTCAATGCAGTTGACGAAGGGATGGTCGACAAGATTTCATTCACTGGATCTACTTCAGTTGGCAAAATGATCGGAGAGATTTGTGGTCGAAATCTTGTTTCGTGTTCACTCGAATTAGGTGGTAAAAATCCACTTGTCGTCATGCCCTCGGCCAATCTTGAGAATGCCGTAGAAGGGGCTTATTGGGCTGGTTTTGGTACTGCAGGACAGAGATGTACGAGTCTTGGTAACCTCATAGTGCACGAGGATATCTACGACGATTTCATGCACATTTTCATGGAAAAAGTACGGCATACAAAGATAGGTGATTCATTGGATAACGATGATGTCCTGTACGGCCCGATGTTGTCTGAGAAATATGCATTGGATTTTCTTGATACGTTGGAAATATGTGAATCGAGTGGAGCAAGAAGGATTTATGGAGAAGGCAGGATAACTACAGATTCATCGCCATCGGGTTTTGTTGGTGACGCTGATAGTGGGGTGTACATGTGGCCCCACGTGTACGTTGATGTCACAGATGACATGGAATGCTTCCATGAAGAGGTTTTTGGGCCTGCAGTCACGGTCGTCAAGGCCAAGGATTTCGATCATGCTCTTTACTTGGCAAATGCATCGCCATACGGACTCTCAAGCGCGATTTATACAAACGATAGGCTAGAAGCATATCGATTCAAGACGGGCATAAAGGCCGGTATGACTGGGATAAACAACTCGACGACTGGCGCCGAGGCACACCTTCCCTTTGGGGGCGTTAAGGGTTCTGGCAATGGCACCAGGGAATCTGGCATTTGGGTGATTGAGGCTTACTCATACTGGCATGCAGTAAACGACGAGCTTTCTGGAAAGCTTCAGTTGGCACAGATGGATGTTGATGAAATTCATATCGAAGAGGCAGAGGCAGATTACAAATCTCTAGCATGATTTTCAAGTATTCCTAACATTCGACTCGCAAAAATTCTATTTTCTCTGCGCCATCTCAGCGGGCATGCATACCAAGCGGATAGTCTCCCTCTCTCTTGCTTTACTGATGATATCATTCACCACTGTTGCGATTATAGCAGACCCTTTTTCAGCGGAAGAATCGCTTCCCGAGTCGGAAAAGAGTTTGACAACGAACGCCGTGAACCTAATGATTGGTAGTAATCAAGGGCACATCGATACACATGATACCCTGTCAATAGGCATTCAGTTCACTTGCGTGGTGACAGACAACTCAAGTGTAATTTGCTGGGGCAGGACTGACTACGGTGAGACAGGGAGTGGCTTGACTGGGATTGAAGCGTACAACAATGCCAGCTATGTTATCGGGCTATCTGGTGTGAATATCGTAGAAGTAGCTGCTCACTGGGACCATGCATGTGCTTTGAGCGATCAAGGAGAAGTCTACTGCTGGGGCAGGAATTCCATGGGAATGCTCGGTAACGGAGGGACCACGGATTCAACTACGCCAGTACAAGTATCTCTCCCACCTGGCGTCCAAGCCGCCTCATTGAGCCAAGGGCCTAGCTATCATAGCTGCATTATCAGCACGGATGGGGATGGATACTGCTGGGGGAATAACAACCGTGGGCAGCTAGGGAATGGTGAGATATGCGACTCGAATACAGGAGCGAGTACATCTTCGTGCCACTACAATGGATATGCAGAATACGTAGTTACGCCTCAACTAGTCGATATGCCTGTTGGGGTCAGCATAACCTCCATCAGCATGGGAGGCGATCATACATGCGCCACTGGTACCGATCACGGGGTCTACTGTTGGGGATCAGACATGAACTGCAGGGTTACGGGAGGTGATGCGACCACATCTGTAACGGGCGACCCCGTATGCAACTACGGTCATCTGCACGAATCTCCGAGGAAGTTGATGTTCCAGAGCGCAGATATTACCATACCTGACAAGGAAAATCTCTCTTTTGTCCAAGTCGCGGTCGGTTGGGTTTTCTCTTGTGGTTTGACGGATACAGGCTCCATAATTTGCTGGGGCGCCAACACCGAAAGTCAGCAAGGTGTTGGTTCAAACAGCAACAATCCCGCTCAGGTAGTTCCCACCGAGGCTATTGCTCCATCAGGGGAGCACGCACTCAGCATAACAGCGTCAACTGCTCAAGCTTGTGCTCTGTTCAACGAGTCTGGTGCATTCTGTTGGGGCGATAACTGGGGCGGAAACGCAGGTGATTACGATGGTACAAATGACTGGTTTTGCAATTACACGGGAGGTTCCAATGGAGGCGGGAACAATAATTGCGCAGATGTATCAACTCCGAATGCAGTTTGGAGCGGTGAAAATGACGACATACACTTCACATCAGTGGTTATGGGGGCGTCGAATACATGCGGAATTATGGCTAATAACAGTCTTTATTGCTGGGGCGCATATGCTTGGAATGGAGTCAATGGTTCGGTCCATAACACGTATTCTGGGGTCAGGCTTCCCATATTCATGCCGATGCTCGATAACACCTCTGTTCTCCAAACCAATCTCGACATTGATGGCGATGGGATACTCGTCCCATTCGACATGTTCCCGAACGGCTGTCCTTCTGGTTGGTATCAAGACTCGCACAATTCTTGCACTGAGTCTCCTCGAGGAAACTATGCTGAATCCTCGAATCCGTGGAATCTAGTTGTCTGCTCACCGGGCACATATCAGCCTAACACCGCTCAAACGGAGTGTTTGGAATCTGATCCAGGCTATTACGTACCAACCTCTGGAGAATATTCTCAGACGATATGCCCAGCTGGGAGTTATCAGCCCGGTAGTGCCTCAGATTCTTGCCTCTTGGCTGATCCCGGGTACATGGTGGGGACTCCTGGTAAAATAGAGCAGACTGCCTGTAATGCTGGAAGATTTTCATCTTCGAGCGGGTCGACAGAGTGTGTCAGGGCGCAGCCTGGATATTATGTGGCGAATAGCGGCTCTGAAGAAGAGGTTCCATGCTCACCCGGCTCATACACGCCTGCACATGGAGCGATATCATGCATCTCGACATCCCCTGGACAGTACACTGACACTCCAGCTTCCACCCAACCAATATCTTGTGATCCTGGTTCATATCAACCTGACTTCAATCAAGACTCGTGCCTCTTGGCCCCTGCCGGACATTATGTCTCAGAATCGATGGCTTCGTCCTATCAATCATGTCTCTCAGGTCAATACCAGTCTGCGGAAGGGATGACTGGTTGCGTAACTACGTCTCCGGGGACGTATACGCCGGGGGCATCCTTCACTGCTCCTCTGAATTGCTCAGCTGGGACGTATCAGCCCTCAGCAGGTGCAGAGAGGTGCATCGATGCTTTCCCCGGCAGCTACGTCGCCTCAGAGGGGAGCATCGATGTGGTTGAATGCTCACCAGGTACTTACCAGCCTCAGTCAGGGCAATCTGCGTGCATCGAGGCAGATCCGGGGCACTATATCACCCTAAGAGCAGCGAAAAGTCAGATACCCTGCCCGGTAACTACGTATCAACCTCAAACTGGCCAGACGGCCTGCATGGATGTCGAACCCGGTCACTATGCAGACGGGGTCGGGACGGGAGAACAGATACCCTGCGATGCGGGAGAATATCAGCCTTCTAGCAAGTCGACGAATTGTAAAATCGTCCCTGCCGGCCACTATTCAGTCGGCCTGGGCTCCGTTGATTTCATTGCATGCACGCCAGGGACATATCAGCCAACATCAGGTATGTCAGAATGCATCGATGCTGATCAGGGCAACTATGTCGGAGAATCATCTCAATTGACGCAGACGCCTTGCTCAGAGGGGACTTATCAACCATCGACGGGTTCCTCCGAATGTATGAGTGCTGATGCAGGATACTTCGTTGAAGCGGCAGGGGCCACAGAACAGACCCCTTGTGAGGCAGGATCATACCAGCCAATTGAAGGGCGTTCGAATTGCATATACTCATCAATAAACTACTATGTTCCAGAGGCTGGATCAGCAGATCAGATAGCATGTCCTCAAGGAGAACATCAACCCACTCCGGGTCAAATAGGCTGTATTGAGAAAGAGGACGAGGGGGGGTTACTACCCGGATTTTCTTCTTTCACCGCCTTAACGATGCTGTTAGGTGCTGCAATAATGATCTCTAACAGAGAGCAGAAGTGACGTCCTCCGCTTTGTGGGCAACAATGACGCGTGGTGCGCACGCCGGGACTTGAACCCGGGTAACGAGGTTGGGAACCTCGTATCATAACCGCTAGATCACGTGCGCTTGGAACTCCCGATTGCCCTTGCGGTCATGAATACTGGGGTGCAGAGATCAGCGACATTGAAGCACTAGATACGATGAGAATGTTCCATGAAAGTTTCTAGAAACGCCGTTCGCAACATAGTATTCGTATTTGGCCCGATGGTTCTAGCATCATATGTTGTCGGAGTATGGAGAATGGATGACCCAATGGAGTTATGGGGCGGTATTCCCGAATCTTGGATAAGTCTCAACGTAATGTGCATGTTCATTGCTGCCGCAGGTTTTCTAATTACGTGGTGGAAACTTCTCTTCGGATGGGATGCCGCTGTTGTCGAGGCGATAGGTTGGCCATGGGACGGGGAAGTTTCAGAGGGCGGTCATAGACGAATCCTCATAGCCTTCCTCCTGATACTTATACCCTCGATGCTATGGCTCGAATTAACACGAATGCACATACAACATGACTCGTTGTTAACTCAGTGGATTGTCATTGCAAACCTATGGCTTGTGGTTTTTGGCAATATACTTCTGATTCTGTTTGGATGGAGTGCGTGGAGCGGCGGTGCCGATGGGACAGATATACTCCCTCTGCTTGGGAGCCTGATGCTTGGAATTCAAATTATAGTGAATGATGGAATTCTTTGGGTCTGGTTATATCCGTGGTGATTCAGGGAAAGAATGGTTCTCCGCATTCAGGGCACGGTACACCAGGGAGGAAGGCACCCGGCATATATCCGCAATTGATGCAAATTGAGGAAGATATCTCTGCCAACAGCGTCACCTTGGGATCAAATTTTCCATTCATTATTCATGAGTTTGATGGAGATGCAAAATGGTCAGCCTTATGCAGTGCCAATTCAGGGAATTACCGGGGCGCCGTGGATGAGAGGGTATCAACGTCTGCCCCTTGTGAAGGGTTTTGGTAAAACTCAGAGGATAGACAACTGGTGGAATCAACCCGCAATAATGGCCGCAGCTCTGGGAATAGCAATGATTTACACGGGCCTCAGAGTAATCTTGTTGGACGGCAGTATTCATTATGAAAATCATCGGGTTACTTCTCCGATCTTCTCTCCAGACATATTACACATGTTTCACATAACTAATCATCCCGGGTGGATGAATTCTGCAATGCTGATTCTATGGATACCGTTTGGATTCAGAGGAACCTGTTACTACATGCGAAAGGTGTACCATCGAACTTTCCTCCAGAATCCAACTGCCTGCCTTGTTGCTAAGCCCAACATAAACCATGGAGTTGGATACTCAGGAGAGCGAGGGGTCTTCATTTTCAACAATATTCATCGCTACATGTTATATCTTGCAGTCATTATCCTCTCAATGAAATACTACGACGTAATACTCACTATGAGGTTCAACGGATCCTGGGGATTCTCCCTAGGCACACTGGTACTCGCTTTCGAGTCCTTCCTGCTGACAATGTATGTAGTCTCATGTCATGCATTTAGGCATCTTTTTGGTGGTTCTCTTGATCAGTGGAGGGGGGGTATTTCTACAGTGGCTGGATGGATGTTCAGATTCTCGAGTCGCCATAATGCAAGCCACAACCTCTGGTTTTGGACGTCTCTTACAATGGTATTCCTGGGAGATATATTCGTTCTCTCAGTCGCTGAAGGTGTAATCACCGATCCTAGGTTCATAATGGGGTGATTGAATGTACGATTACGAATGTCACGAGCACGATGTTGTGGTTATAGGAGCAGGTGGGGCAGGGCTCAGAGCGGCTATTGAAGCCAGTTCCATGGGCGTCAGCGTTGCATTGGTCTGTAAATCAATGTTAGGTAAAGCACACACTGTTATGGCAGAGGGAGGTGCTGCGGCGGCACTTTCTAACAAGGACTCGCGCGATTCATGGAAAACGCACTTCCGAGATACGATGAAGGGCGGAAAATACCTCAGTGATTGGAGAATGGCGCGTATCCATGCTCAAGAAGCTCCTGATCGGATAAGGGAGCTTGAGACGTGGGGGGCCGTATTCGATCGGACTCGAGAAGGGCAAATCAATCAGCGAAATTTTGGCGGCCACACATACCCTCGGCTTGCACACATTGGAGATGCTACCGGACTCGAAATAATCCGTACTCTTCAAGAAAAAGGAGTTCATATGGGAATGGATGTTTTCATGGAATTTACAGTATGTAGGTTATTCACATCTGATGGGCGGATATCTGGATGTCTAGCATATGATAGACAGAGAGGAAGGGCTCATGTCTTCAAAGCGAAAACTATCGTACTTGCCACCGGAGGAATAACTCGATGTTGGTCAGTATGCTCTGGCTCTTGGGAATATACAGGAGATGGTCATGCATTAGCATATTGGACAGGTGCAGAAATGGGCGATATGGAATTCGTTCAGTTCCACCCGACTGGAATGATATGGCCGCCAAGTGTTCGTGGCATACTAGTTACCGAAGGGGTTAGAGGAGAGGGTGGTATGCTGAGAAACTCGGAGGGAGATCGTTTCATGTTCGATTATGTCCCAGAGATGTTCAGAAAGGAATTTGCTGATACTGAAGAAGAAGCTCTAGCATGGGTTGAGGAAGTAATATCAGACAAACAGGCTACGAAGAGGAGGCCTCCCGAACTTCTGACGCGCGACGTAGTTGCCAAGGCAATTAACAGCGAAAAGGCAGCAGGCCGGGCAAGTGAGCATGGAGGAGCGTATCTGGATATATCTTGGCGGCCTGCTGATCAGGTTCGTAAGAAATTGCCTGGGATGTATCATCAATTCAAGGAACTTGCAGGAGTGGACATAACAAAGCAAGCGATGGAAGTTGGGCCCACAGCGCATTATGTGATGGGGGGCGTTAAGGTAGACCCTGACTCCCAAGAGTCGACTGTTCCGGGACTATTTGCCGCAGGGGAATCTGCGACTGGATTGCATGGCGCAAACAGATTGGGCGGGAACTCCCTTTCCGATCTGGTGACATTTGGTAGGAGGGCAGGGCTATATGCCTCGAAGGCGGCATCTGCTATGGATGCCTGGCAAGAGATAGGAGAAGATGAAATCCAAGATGGAATCGATTACATGATGGCTCCGTTGAATCGTGAGGGCGGGGAAAATCCAGCTGCCATTGTTCATGATCTCAGGGAGATGATGCAAGAAAAGGTAGGGATAATCAGAACCCGCGAACATTTAGTAGAGGCATTAGATGACTTGGAAGCATTGAGAGTACGTTCAAAATCTTGCTCGCCTGGCGGAGGAGTGATCTACAATCCGGGTTGGCATCAAGCTCTAGAGCTAGAGGCCATGATCGATGTAAGTAAAATGTGTGCTTTAGCAGCACTAGAGCGGGAAGAGAGCCGTGGCGGGCATACGCGAGATGATTTTCCGACTCCCAACTATGATTACTGGGGTAAAGTAAACAGCGTGATCATGCAAGACTCGGATGGCAATATGAAAATTGAGCACAGGAGTTATCCGCCAATTCCAGATGAGTTGAAGGAATTGCTTGATTCAGACGACTTGGATGGTGACTCGTGATGAAGAAGCAAGTAACCTTCCGTGTGTTCAGAAGTCATTCAGGGGAACGACCCTATGCTAGCCATCCCAGAACCGAATCATCAGTCGGAAGTATGTCCGATTATGACGTTGAATATGATGAGGGGATGGTTGTTCTAGACGTTATCCACAGAATACAAGCCGAACATGCTCCAGATTTGGCATGTCGTTGGAACTGCAAAGCGGGAAAATGTGGCTCTTGCTCTGCAGAGGTCAATGGTAAATCCCGCCTAATGTGCATGACTAGAATGTCAGATATCATGGAAGAAACTCCCGAAGATGAACCAGTTACTGTACGTCCGATGCAAGGCTTTCCACTAATTCGGGATCTAGTAACCGACATCAGCTGGGCTTACGAGATGAATAAGAAGATGGTTCCTGTAAACGGTCCAGACAAACTCGACTGGGAGTTCAATCAAAACGAAGCAGATAGGATTCAGGAGTTCAGGCAATGCATAGAGTGCATGTTGTGCGTAAATACCTGTCATGTTCTCAGAGAACATGAGAAATTTGACAATTTTGCGGGGCCGCGATTCTTTGTGAGAATGGCGGGACTGGAAATGCACCCTCTTGATACTGAAAGTCGAATACCTCAGATCAAAGAAGACTTCGGCATTGGTTATTGCAACATTACGAGATGCTGTACTGAAGTATGCCCAGCTGGAATAAACATAACAGATAATGCGATCATACCTCTCAAAGAAAGAGTCGTGACAGAATATTATGATCCAATCGCGATGATTGCTAAGAAAATTGGACTCAAGCGTTAAGCTACAAAACGTCTTAGTTTCCGATATTGGATATATAGCCCCCGAGAGCAGCGGCCCTCGGGGGGGTTTCGTAAATCTAACCTATGATGTAGGCGGGATTGGCACTCAAAGGCGCCTGATACCTGACTTCTTCACATTGGCTTTCTTAATCTTAGCAGGAAGCCATGCAGGGCCAGAAGCTGGCCTGTCTACCATAGACACAGAGCCAGAGAAACAGTGGACCCTATTGGTTCCCCTCTCCCTCAGCTCAATGCTGGTATGTCCTCGAGTTGCCGCCTTCAGGGCAGCTCCTCGGGGTTGCTTCGAAACGAACACGTGGTCCGAATCGCTTCCGTCTTTATTTAGCAGTACGAAGTACTTCTTGTCACTCATGGTACAATACCTCCGACACACAAGCATGCTTTACTATATATATCCGTTTCCCCGATTTCGATTGACTGCGAGGCTGAGAGTACCAAAATGGGCGTTCCGGAAGGGAGAAAACCGTCTTTTCGCTTTGTCAAAATTCTGCGCATGCAAGGGTCTTTGTGGTTGTCACACCGCTTATGGATCGTATACTTTCAACAACCATTCTGGCTATCTCGCCAACCGAATTTGCCTCGACCTTAACGATAAGATCATGGTCACCAAATAGAACATTTGCCTCAGATACGAAATCCATTTTTGATGCCGCCTTGTGAACCTCAATTTCAGATCCCGGTTCAACATTGATCAGTACGAAACCTGTTGCCATGTGTTCCAATGAAAGTATCAAAGACATGAATGCTTCGTAAAATTACCACTTTTAGTCGATGGGGATATAGGTCGGAGTCCGTTCGCCCGGCTGTATGGCCGACACCATCATCGTAAGGGAATGCCTGTATGGGCAAGTTCGCGTAATGTACGGAGACCTCACAAAAGAAGAAGGCGACGTGCTTGTTACGCCTGCGAATAATCGGCTTGCGGGCAGGGAAGGCGTCGATGAAATGGTGCATCAAGCCGCCGGTCCAGAGCTTCGGGAGCATACTCACGGAATCGCGGTTGAACGGCGAAAGGAGAATCTCCCCCCTTGCGGTGTCGGCGAAGCGGTGGTCACTCCCACATTCTTGCTCCCGCATGGGAGTCTTGTCCATGTAGTTGGACCTGATTGTCGACGCCCAACGCAAGACACAGACAGAAGAGAACTCCTGAAAGCAGCTTATGCATCGCTATTCAAAGAAATTGAAGGAATAGAGAATAGGGATACGATTGTTCTACCTCCTCTTAGTATGGATATATTCCAATACCCTCATCGCGAAGGTGCAAGAATGACAATGGAAATCGTTCTTGCTTGGATGGATTCTGGGGATGATCCTGGCGTAAAGAAAGTCAAAATCATCACCCAAGAAGGGAATTTCATTAACAATATGAAGACGGTGTATAGGGAATCTGAAGACAGGTTCCCTGGTGTTGATCGAACAAGAGAATATCGACGTGGCCTCATTGATTAGTTGGCTTTGACTCGATTTGAATGTGTCTCTATTGCCTCATTCATAGACATACGACCAACCGCTACAGCTTTTGCAAGAGATCTTGGAATTGTAAGCCTACCCTCAGATATTGTGCGAGATCTCCTCTGAATCTCCCTTAATTCTCCATTTGTAGGATCGACTACCAATCGTTGGATTACTCGCGTTCCGATCTTTCTTGCTATTCTTGCAGCTGAAGCTGAATGATTGTGTCTCGAACCCCTTGATGTTCTTCTCTCATCGACAAATTCTACGATGTGTCCTCTTGCCAAACATACGTTAGCGAGTCTTCTTGCTATAGTTCTTGATCCGTCGCCAACGCGGACAACATATGTTTTAGGAGACATATTTTCAACGATTAACCCTATTTGATCAAGTGCTTCATCTACTGACTCAAGTTGAATTGCGCCCAACAGTTTGCCGCATGACAACCATGCAAGCCCGGGCCTAGGACCGGAATCTACGCCAAAGACCAGATGCTTGACGGGAGCCATTGGCCCAAGTATAGCTGAAACTATTGCTGTCTCTAAATTATCTACCGTACATGCTACCCCCCGAGAGTCACGCTGTGACTCGACCTCAGAAGGGGTTCCAAACCATACCGGCATCGAAGCGGGAACTGGGTCTTCTGGAGCAAACTGTATCGGTCTTATCCCAGATGAGCGAAGTGCATCGATCAATCTGTATGCAAGTTGATAATCCTGAGTCCGGATACCAGCGCATTCCACAATGAGACTTTAGAACGAGACGGTGTTCAAGCCTTGCTGTAGATGGACGGTCGCGGATATAAGAAACTGCTATTATTCCCAATTAGGACGCTTTACGACCGGTGTCGTCATTAGCCCACCCGATTTGATTACAAGTATGAGCGGCCCGTATGAGCGAGAATTACGATCGGTCTTAGCCGGCGAGAAAAAGGGTGTAATCGCCATCACGAGATCGTGTAATGAGGTCGAGAGAGCTCGAGCCATGCAAGTCTGTGAGAGGCCATTTCTTGTCGTCAGAGCGCCGGGTAGTGGTTCTGAAGGCACTGGTGATTTGTTAGTCTTAAGGGGGGATGTTTGCTTTCCGATAGAGGTCAAATCATCTAAAGTTAGCAAAATATACTTGTCAGGCAGAACAATGACCCAATATGAAGCATTTCAGAAAACTGGTACCCGCTGTGGCCTCTTACCACTTTATGCCTTCAGGTTGAAAGGTGTAAGAGGGGACAGTTGGAGGATATTTTCGGTTCCTGTAAAAGGGTTGAGAGGGAAGATGAGGTTGATAGCAAATCGTGTTCCAGAACTCCCCCTTACACGGAACGGGGCCCCACATCTTGACTGGGAAAAGGGGATGCCTCTAAACGGATTCATTGCAATGATCTGTCGTTCTGATGGTTCTAGGCCGGCCTTGGGCATTAATCCGTGAGCTCTTTTTCAATTTCTTCTATGACCTTCTTCGTCTCGTTGATTTCAGATTTTGATGTATCGAGATCGATTCTCTCTAGTCGCGCGGATACAGCATCTCGCTCTTTTTTTATGCGAGCTAAAATTCTCTGAGTGCGCTTACCATCGCCATCCATGCTATTCCCCCAATTTCAATGAACTTGGGTGTTACTTTTAACACGACATATTCAAGCAGGGGTTCATTTGCAGAAAAGCATGGAGAATCAGGCGATAGGCATGAATCAGTTTCTCCTATTGCTTGGGATAGCACTTCTCACGTTGAATGGAGTCTTATCGGTTTTCATTGGATTTATGTTGTCGATATGGTATGTTAGCATCCTTATCTTGGATCGCCGGGGCGTTCTGGATAAATGGAATTCAACTAGAGTGCTGGGGCTAATACTCATGATTAGGACCGATCGGGGGAAGAAGGCAGCAGAATTGATTGCTCGTCCCAGGCGTCTTTGGAGAATTTTCGGAGAGCTTTCCATATGGCTTTGCTTCAGTGTCATGATTCTCTTAATTTTCGGCATTCTTGCAAGTGCTCTTGAGACCGCAAGAGCTCCGGCCGAACAGCAAGTTCTGCCGGCTACAGACATACTATTTATTCCGGGAGTAACGAGTTTCGTACCAATATTTTGGCCTCTATTAGCACTAATCGTGACGGTGGTAATTCATGAATATGGGCATGGCCTTCAGGCCAGAGCTCATGGAATGCGCATTCGAAGTTTCGGTGTACTTCTCGCAGGAATCATTCCAGTAGGGGCTTTTTATGAGCCAGAGCAAGAAGAAATTCGAATCGCGCCCTCTCGCGAAAGACTTCGATTATTCGCGGCTGGACCCTCGATAAATATCGTTTTGACGTACATTCTAGTAATTTTATTGGCCGGAGCGTCACATGGCTTAGTGGCAACTGAAAAGGGAGTTTATGCAGTTGGCATAGTAGAGGACTCGGGGGCAGAAGAAGCGGGTCTTCTACCGTATGAACTGATCATGCAAGTTGATGACATTCATATTGAAAATCCAGAGGATCTGACCAACGTACTTGAATCACATGTGGCTGGAGATACGATTCTTCTGACCGTCGGAACCAACCCGTTCTACGGGCCGATGGAAACTAGAACAGTTGAAACGACACTAACAGACAAAAAAGCGTATTATTACGAATTATGTGGAGAAGATTCAGAGTGCAAATCTATTGTAGACCAGGCTGGAATAGAAGATGGCGAGGGTTTTCTCGGGGTCAGCGGCATAAGATCGGCAGACAGTGCTGCTCGAGTATATGGTCTCCCTTTTGAAGACGGGCTCAGCATAGGGCAACGTGCAATTTTGGTAGCACTGTCCCCCCTGCTTTTTGGAGCAATCCCGATTCAGAACCAAGGACAGACGATGGTGCTGCAAGAGAGGGCTTTTCTGAGCGCTGGAGAGGGTCTGATTCCATCTATCCTAGGAACCGTTGGCATGTTGGGGCTCTTTGACTTCCTATTTTGGATAATGTGGATCAGTTTTCTATTGGGTGTTGCAAATCTGATACCTCTGATACCATTTGATGGGGGGCACATGGTTAGAGATGCAGGACACATAGTAGCGAGGAAGATTATGCGCGGTTCCAATCCTCTGAAGATTGAGCGTTTTGCGGACAGGCTGAGTGGTTACAGTAGCCTACTCGTCCTCGCCTTGGTTATGGTCCCCATTATCCTCCCCAGATTCTTCTAGATTGGCTCTGAAAGAGTCAATGATAAGGGGTGCTGCGATTATACCGCCTATCACTAATGCAAGCTTCATCCAGCTAGACGATGGTACAGCAGGCCACGCGCCAGTCGTTAGAAGTTTTATTGATCCAAGCCACGGAATTTCAGTTGAAGCAATACCAATGACCCACTCGTCCTTGACAGCAAGAACGGGATTACCACTCTCATCCTTGAGTCCTTGGCTCATTATGTATTGATCGGAAGCGTCTCTGTCTGTGGCTCTGAGTTGATCAATCCTACATCCATTCGACTTTTCATTATCTCCTGTTGTGAGATATCCCTCGTGGTTGGGTATCCATCGGTCAATCCTCAGATTTCCTCCGTGGGGATAACATTCGTACTGGAGTGTCAAGGATATTTCCTCCACGCCTCTTAAATCGGTGCCAGGTACGTCCCATCCACCAGATTCATTGTTAATCGCCTTGAGTATGGCTCTATGAATAACTGGAGTGTCAATTCCACCATTCTTCTTGTAGATGATGACATCACCGGGCATACCATGGCTTTCATACCCTTGATGCGGGTTGCCTTCTTGCATTGACTCGACGAATGTTATTATTCGATCTGCTCTTACCGGGGCAGTTACCAGAATGAGATCGCCGGCGTCTATCGACCCTATTTCGCCATCTTCAGAATGAATCATAGAATTGCTCTCAACCACTACAAGAGGTGGCCATGAACCGGTAACGACCCACAAACCGGACAATATGATAGTGACTAGTGAGATAGATATCATTACCTCCCTGATTACCGATGATGTCATCTCATTCCACATCCTCTTCGATGGATTTAGCGGGAGTTGTCATCCACAGTAACATCGAAAGTGCAAGTGCGATTACTGCGCTGACTGAATCAATATACGGCGGAGTATGATTTTCTACTGAACTTCCGATGATTATGTCATTTAAGGAACCAGAGGAGCCGTCAAAGCCGCCAAATATCGACTCAAACATTATGATCGCAAGTAAAAAAGATGTGAGAGAGATTAATGCTCTGTGTATTTCCACTTTCCTCAAAGCATCAAGGCCGGGAAGGATGACTGAAATCTTGGATCGCGGGTTGGACCACCACGAAATTGGCTGTGCACCATTCTTCGGTCGTTCCCTCCATCTGCGATTCGGCTTAATCTCGAGATCTAGGTAAACACCTAGTAGCCTAGATCTATACATGGCTCCAAGCGCCTCAGCCGCATCCTCAGCCTCTTTCCTGCGCCTGATTACTTCAGTCCTAGATTCCAAGGCACAAATCTCTTCGAAGGTATCTCTGAGAGACAAGTAAGCGAAAAACTCGGGAAGGAGGAAGAAGCACCCTGCACCTCCAAGGATAAGGCACGTCCAACTGAACGGGACCAATGACGAGGTTGCAGGATCAGTTGCTCCCCCGAGCATCAAGAATAAGAGTCCCCATCCCGCAGCACCTGCAAACAAGATCGATGTGTAGGCCGTGACGGAGTAGTGTATGTCAGGATTATCCCTCCACCATTTTCGAATCCTTTGTATCGGAGACGGTCGAGCCACATCACTGGGCAAGGCAATTGGGATTAGGGCCTTCCGGGTTCCGGAGTCTGACGAAGAGGGCTTTTTTGCCATGTCTCTGGCGACTAGGCATGGCTGGCGGGGCGATTGGGCTCGAATCCCGGGTATCTGCCCTGCTTCAAGGACTTGAATGGGATCCAACGCCGATTCAAAGAGAGAGTGAAGGGGTCCTCCTTTCTGGCAAAGACGCTCTCTTAGTTGCTCCCACAGGCAGTGGGAAAACAGAGGCGGCAGTGATTCCTCTCGTTTCTAGGGCACTAGATCAGAAATGGGAGTCTCTATCCATCCTCTACATAACACCCCTGAGGGCATTAAACAGAGACATGGATCAACGACTCGGGCCATTCCTTGAACCTCTGGGGCTCAATGTTTCATTGAGACATGGCGATACAAGCAAATCAGAGCGTGCTAGACAATCAAAAAATCCCCCGCATATGCTGATCACGACTCCTGAAACTGCCCAAATTATGCTACTTGGTTCAAGATTGCGTAAGCATCTTTCGAAGGTTCGTGCGATAGTTATCGACGAGGTTCACGATTTGGCTGGATCTGAACGTGGTTCCCAACTTCTTGTGGGAATAGAAAGAATTCGTGCATTGGCGAAGAGGGACGTCCAGATTGTAGGGTTATCAGCGACAATTGGGAATCCTGAGGAAGTAGCAAGGTGGTTTTCAAAAGACGCTGTTGTTGTCAGAGGACCATCCCCAAGAGCAACTGAAATACGAGTGCATGTTGAACATTCGACGCCTGAGGATGAGGCTCTGGCCGTCACATGGAACGTATCTCCGAGGGCGATATCTTCCCTTAGGAGGCTGTCCCAGCTTTTACGAAAATCATCACCGGCTCTTGTCTTCGTAAATTCGAGATCTAATTCGGAGACAGTTGCGCAGAGAATGCTCACGATTGCTCCCGAAATTGAAATCGGGGTCCATCATGGAAGCCTCGCTGCGGATTCCAGAAAAGAAGTAGAGGAAGCACTGAAACAAGGAGGTATCGATGCTATGATCTGTACCTCGAGCCTAGAGCTCGGAATAGATGTTGGTTCGATACGTGCTGTGCATCAGCTACAATCTCCGAGGAGTGTAGACAGCTTGCTACAGCGAATAGGAAGGTCTGACCACAGGGTTGGAGGAACAGGCAGAGGTGAGATTCTCGTATGGGAAGATGATGATATTGCAGAATCTGCAGTAATAGCCAGAAGAGCCTTGGAAGGAGACATCCCAGATGTGGAATGGCGTACTGACCCGGCAATAGTTGCTGCTAACCAGCTTATGCAGATGGCGATGCAGGAAGGCGTCGTCTCAATCGAGGAAGCGCATGCAGTGCTGACCTCTGCCTCTATATTCCAGAAATGGGACATTGAAGATACTCTTGCTACTCTGAAAGTATTGGATGACAGGTGGCTTCTGAGATTATTCGATAATCCTAGAAAATCAGATATTATATCTTGGAGTCCAAAGATATGGGAAGCGATTTATTCGGATTTGGGAGATGATTCGATTCCGAGTATCAGGCCCTCTGCATCTGATGATATGGAGCCTGGGAAGATTGAAAAATGGAAGAAAATCATGATTCCAAAGCTCCCAAAAAAGATTTCGAGAGGTTGGTTTCAACCGGCTGGTAAGTTGATGTCAACAAGAACTCATCATTACTCGATGATTCCAGATGAGTCGTTATACAGAATTCGTGATGTTGTGAGTAGGCGGGTATTGGGGACCGTGGATGAGGCATTTGTTCTATCTCTTGGCTCTGATGGGAGCGAAGAAGGAGCAGGGAGGCCCAGAACATTTGTCATGGCAGGTCGAACTTGGCAGATAATCGATGCCGACCCTGAACAAAATGAGCTGACTGTTGCTCCTATCTCAGAAATTGGCAATGCACCCGTGTGGTCCGGGGAATTACCACCCGTACCGAAAGAAGTCGCTCGGGAAGTGGGTCAACTCAGAAGGAGTATCGCTGAAATGACCGGTTCTTTAGAAGAGCGGGAGGGAATCATCCCCTTCCATAGATACCCCCTCTCAAATGAGGCTTCATCGGGCTACTTACAATCTGTCATGGATCATCTTGATTCAACAGGACACCTACCGGATGATCTCAAGCTTACTCTTGAAGTAAGAGAGCATGCTATCGTATTGAATTGCTGTCGTGGTTCAAAAATTAACGAGACTCTAGCACATTTCATCCAAGCAATGGGGTCGGCACTCGGAGGTTCCACAGGGATGGCTGTGATTGACCCATACAGAATATCATTCAAGATACCCAGGGTAGATGCAGGGCATATCGAAGAGTGGTTAAGGACTACCTCTCCATCTGCTCTTGAAGCAATTCTGAGAATGACTATCCCTAATGGTAGAGCAATTAGGGCCAGATTTGTACAAGTGGCCCGGAGATTCGGGGTATTGAAAAAAGATGTAGATCCGAGGAGGGTGAATATCGAAGGCATGATGAAGCGATATTCAGGCACACCAGTGGTTGAAGAAACTCTATCCAAATTATTCCACGAAAGAATGGACATAGAGGGGACGATGGACCTGATGTCAGATATACAGAATGGTCGCGTATCTGTTGTGGTCACGGGGCCGGGGCCCCTTGGCCAGTCTCCTCGCTCTGAACGAGACATGCTGCTTCCCGCCTGGAGCGATAAAGATCTGCGAGAGCGTCTTGAGACAAGGCTCCTTTCGGAACGATGCGTCCTGATATGTATCAACTGCTCATCCCTCGAGAGGAAACGTGTCGGACGTCTTGAGAATGGGATGGATGATTGTTCGGTGTGTGGTGGCACGATGAGATGCTGTGCTCCAGAAAGAATGGAGAACATGCTATCTGGGTGGGTCTCGAGCCATGATCCTAAGGATCGCGGACGAGTTCAAAAAAATGCCGAATTAATACGCAATCATGGATTTGAGGCAATCCTGTGCCTCATGGCCAGAGGAGTGGGCGAGGAAACTGCCACGCGTATTCTGAGGTCGCATTCTGGGAAGACTCGGACTGACCTTTTGAGATCGATACACAACGCCGAGATCGGATACGCTCGTACCAGGAGATACTGGTCTTGACGCAATCGCTATTCAGGTGATGTTGCTCCGGAGGGCATGCTGATTGGCCTCACAGGAAGGAACGCCTCTGGCAAGACAACTGTGGTTGAGTGGTTCTCTGAACGTGGATTTGTTGCTGAGTCATGTTCTGATTCGATAAGAACCTGGTTGACTGAAAAAGGGATGGAAGCAACAAGGGAGAATCTCATCGAAGGCGGAAGAGAGTTGCGTAGGCAAGGCGGCGGCGGCGTTCTGGCTGAGATGCTTCTTGAACGTCTGAATGGGAGAGATGCGGTCATTGACTCGATACGTACCCCGGCGGAGGTGAATGCTCTTCGTCAAAGAGATGACTTCATCCTAATCGAGGTTGTAGCGGACCTGAAAATAAGATGGTCTAGAGCTAAAAACCGATCGAGACCTGGTGACCCGTCCAGTGAAGCGGATTTTATAGAATCAGAAAAAATGGAATTGGAGGCCACTGACGAAGCCGGTCAAGCACTTATCGCAACTGCAGCCATGGCCGATTTCAAAATCGAGAATGATGGCGATTTAGACGCTCTGGGGAGTGAATTAAATCGAATCATGTCTGATATGTCTTGATCAAGCAGTTCTAATGACCACTCCAGACTCTCGCAAAAGAGCCATAGAACGCTCGAAATCTTCTTTCCATCTACCTGGAATTTCAAGACCGGAAGGGATGACCACCTCAGATATACCAGCTTGGATTAGGCTTCTTGCACATCGGGTGCATGGGGGCCAAGTCACATAGGCAGTGCAATCTTTGAGAGCGAGTCCAATTCTCGCTGCGTGCATAATCGCATTCTCTTCAGCGTGGCATATGAGCGGATACTTGAGATCCCTATCAGTCAGCCTCTCATCCGTATCGGCGATACCTCTTGGAAAGCCATTGAAGCCTGTTGATCTGATCTCCCTGTCTGGACCAACAACGACGCACCCTACCTTTGTTGAGGGGTCCTTGCTCCAGTCCGATATATGGGTTGCAAGATCAAGGAACCGTCCGTCCCACTTTTGGCTCATAACTACATCTCATGCACTCCTAGTCAAGAGTGTTCCCGAGGGGGGTGTACTAACAGAGCACTGGAGAGATCGTGTTTCAGAGGGTTTAGCACCGACAGTATATCTCCAATCAAATGTACGCTTCCCATGATAAGAAGTTCCACTTTCCTCTCAGATGCACGTTGAAAAGCCTCTTCGAACGCTGAAAGGACACCGTCTGAAAGTGAATGACTAATCGTCGTCCCGATAGAGTCACTGATCTCTTCTGCAGGATGTGGAGGGAGCCTACCGTGTTCAGGTTCTGTGATGACTGCATGGATAATTTTTCTCGACGTCTGTTCGTTGATCAAAGGTGCCAAGATTTCATTCAGATTGTCCTTTTGTGTAAGTCCGATCATTATCACGGTGTCCCGTTCTAGGCGGGAGGCCTCGTCCCTGATCCCTTCCAAGTTATGCGCTGCACTAAGTCTCACAGCAACATTCCCGGATGTATACGAAATTCCATCTCGGCCGGGCCATCTAACATGCATTGGATCTTTTTGCCACCCCAAATGCTGTCCGATCTTTGAAGCCATGTTGTACCATTTTTTCCAGGGTTTGTCTGATGAATTGTCCGTATGCAACAGGAAATCTTGACCCACCATCTGACGTACTTGTGATTCGATCTCTTCGTTGTCTGGATCGAACATCATGATTGGAACGCCTGAGCGATGGATTCCCGCTTTCTCTCTTGCAACATCAACAAGTTCCGGTCCTAGAATTTCAAGATGGTCCTCCGAGATGGTTGTGATGGCGCAAAAATCAGCATTAACACATTTAGTGGCATCCAGCCTGCCTCCCAATCCAGTCTCAATTATCGCTCTACTGACTCCTGCTCTTTTGAAAGAAATAAGAGCGACCAGAAATGTCTTCTCATAGTAAGTTATAGCGATGGGAGGCGCCTCCTCACTTGCCTTCCTGACAAGAGCGAGGCATTCATCGAACTCTTTCTCATCAATCGGCCTTCCATCAATCCTAGCACGCTCCTCGACATGAATCAAATGGGGAGATGTGAATAATCCCACCAAATTGCCAGATGCAGCGGCTCTGGCTGCGAGATGTGCGCAAAGAGAGCCCTTGCCATTGGTTCCAGCTACATGGACCGATGGAAATGCGTCTTGGGGATTCGACAAGCGTGCAAGCATCTGCTTGACGTGGGATAGTCCAAGCCTCATTCGACGGCGTCCTTGGACGGGGGCAAGCCATGCTCGAAGGTCATCATGGGTCCAGTGCGGCATGCATCCGGGACGAGCCATGTTGATATGAGCCTAGGCGGTGAGGTGGTATATGTCCGACGTCAAAAACAGGCCCATGGCATGGTCATCGATGCTTGGGATGGCCGGAATGTTCATCCTTACGATATGCACGGGAATTTTCATCCAGCCTGCATGGAATTTCGAAGAAGCGAAGGCTTTTGGCGAAGAGGGTTCCACAGAGGCGGCGAACATATTTTTCGAACTGATCATGATTTTCATATTCACCGCTCTAGTGATATGGCTTGCTAGAAAGGGATTACAGGTCTTAATCAAAGCATTCGTTCTTTTTGCTCTCTGGATCTCCATGCTTTACGCCACTTTACCCCTGATTGCACTGATTGGTTCAATTGTTGGAATGGGAGGGCAAGAGCCTTGGAACATGGCGTTTATCGCATCCCCCATTCTCTCCTTGGGCGCAATAATCGGGCTTTACAAATATCCTGAATGGTGGGTGGTGAATGGCGTGGGCATGATTGTTGGTTCGGGAGTGATTGTCATGATTGGTATCAGCTTCGTTCCGGTTCTGATATGCATTTTCATGATCGCGGCGGCTGTCTATGACTACTGGGCAGTGCATCGCTCCAAACACATGCTTGAACTGGCTGATACGATGATTGATCTCAAACTACCAGTCGTTCTTGTTGCTCCGAAGGATGCCAGTTACAGCTTTAGAGGTGAACAGGGTACTATGCGTGACTCAGGGTCGATCACTGAGAGTTCTGGAATTCAGCAGAGTGATGGAGCAGCACCGAAGAAAGGGAGGGATGCGCTTTTCATGGGACTGGGTGACGTGATTTTCCCAGGCATGCTCGTCATCTCAAGCCTGACTTACATGCCTGAGCTCGGCGGCGAGATATACAACCCGTATGGCTCGATGTATCTCAGCCAAATATTGGTGGCATTGGGCACTCTCGCCGGGGGGCTGTTCGGATATGGGGCCCTGATGAGGTTCGTTGCAAAGGGGAAGGCTCAGCCGGGCTTGCCTCTTCTCAATGGAGGAGCGATTCTGGGATATATCATCACAGGAATTATTGTTGTCGGGCCTGCTGCTCTTTGGCAGGACATAACGTTCCTATGAAGGCTGGAAGCCGAATCCCTCAAGTGGCCCGAGGATGGCCACGGATTGGGACTCATGTTAGATATCCAGATCTTCCGCGACAATCCGGCCAGCATCCGTGCTGACTTTTCGAAGAGGGGAATCGATGACTCCCCTATCGATGAGGTAATACGTCTAGACGAGATTTGGAGACATATTCGATATGAAGTCGATCAACTTCGGAAAGAGAAGAATTCGGCAGCCAGAGGGATTGCTTCGGCGAAGAAATCCGGCGACGAAGACGAGTTCAAGCGTATCATGGACGAGGTATCCAATCTCGGAGAGATGATCGAGAATTTGGAGTCGGAGGCCAGTGAGATGATCGAGGAACGCGATGATATCAGAATGCGGATTCCCAATATCCTGCATCCAGATGTTCCTGTCGGCAAGGATGATCAGAAGAACGTGGAGATTAGCCGGCACGGGCCGGAGAGAGTTTTCAGTTTCAGCCCCAAGACCCACAATGAAATCATCGAGGAAAATGGATGGGTCGATCTCGCTCGTGGGGCCAAGGTTACAGGGTCGCGCCAGTACTTCCTGATTGGGGACCTGGCAAGGCTCGAGATGGCGCTCCAGCACTATGCATCTGACTTCCTCATTGACAGGGCATTCACGCTTGTACAGCCGCCACTTATGATGAATAGGACTGCATACGAGGGAGTGACAGATCTCTCCGACTTCGAGACGGTCATGTATGGGATAGAGCCAGATGGTTACCACCTCATAGCCACGAGCGAGCATCCTCTTACCGCGATGAGAATGGATGAGATTATCGAACCCTCTGAGCTTCCCATCCGAATGGTTGGCACCAGCCCCTGTTTCCGAAGAGAGGTTGGGGCGCATGGACTTTCAGATAGGGGGATATGGCGGGTCCATCAATTCACCAAAGTCGAGCAGATTGTAATCTGCAGACCTGAGGATTCTTGGGTCATGCATGAGGAGTTGCTTTCCAACGCAAAGGATCTCTGGGATAGCCTAGGGCTCCACTACAGAGTTGTTGACATCTGCACAGGGGACATGGGGACCGTTGCCTCAAGGAAGTATGATCTGGAAGTATGGTTGCCTGGAGCAGGTGCTTTCAAGGAGGTTGTCTCATGCTCTAACTGCACGGACTACCAGGCAAATCGGCTTAGGATGCGTTACCGTACAAGCAAGGGGAATGAGGCGGTGCATACGCTCAACTCTACAGCTGTTGCGACAAGCAGGGCCCTAGTGGCGATAATGGAGCAATATCAGACAGAGGATGGGGGGGTTGCGATTCCAGAGGCCCTCCAACCGCTCATGGGTAGCCNAACTCACCTCGAACGAATTTGATATAGCGCTGTTCTTCGTTCTCTTCAAACGGGTGTTGCCCTATATTCACCTGATAGGCTATTCCCATCCAAGATCCGTCAGGAGAAGTCACTGTTTCGAAGAAATCGTGCAAGGCGTGCACATCCCCCTGAGACTCTTCGTATGCCGTGATGGTGTGCAGGGGTTCGGGGTCGGCAATGGTGAACGGCCATGTATCATTGACTTGCGGGGATTGAACGGCACCAGCATACAGGAACCACTCTTTACCCTCGACGTAACCGTCATCACCGCCCCATTGATCATAATTCAGACCATAGAATGCGAGGGTGACGACATCTTCCTCGGTGATTGATATAAACGGGTACATTGAGATTCCCCGGAATGATTGGACCTCCCATGAATCCGACCAATTGCTCCCATTGTCGTAAGATATGGCGAAGCGCATCTTCCAAGGATCAGTATCTGACCCGGGGCAATCGGCCCAGGCTACTGCGACTGTCCCTTTCTCGTTATTGTTAACCACGGGGTATCCTTCTGGACAATTCCCATTTCTCGGACCGACTTCAATGGGATCCTGCCAGGTTCCATCACTTGGACCAGGGCCTGTTCCCCTGCCATAGTCCCCAGATACCCGAACATGCACGTATCCGGAGTCTGAATCGGCATCTTCCTGTGCGACGAACACATAGGGGCCCGTTCGTTGTGATGAGATTGTGGACCAGCCCCCCGGCATCGAATAGCACTGACTGAATGATGCACCGCCATCTTCAGAATGATAGTACCAGTATCTCCCTGAATCTGCGGTGCACTCCGGGGGGGATGCTCCTGAGTTGCCTAGGTAGTGGACGATTCCATCCCCCTGGGCAGCCACCCAGGGCCGATCGTCAGCGGCCATGGTATTCATTCTCTGACAGGGCCCATCCTCGTAACTCGTACCGTTGTCCGAAAACCGATGCCACCAGTTATCCTCCAGAGTGGTATCGAGATAGTACACGACGTCGTATGCATCTACCGATATATCGCCTTCATCGCCTAAGCACTCGGAGGCCCCGCTTGCGTAGTTGGCAAGTAGCATATTGCCGGGAGTGGGTGCAAACTGGTCGCCATGATCCCATGTGGCTCCGCCATCGTCGCTCGCCCAGAACCAGCTAGCCCAGTAATCCCAGGTGGTGTCTGCTCCATCCGTGCAGGCCCACCATGGGCCTGGGTCGTCCGGATCTAGGATTATCGGTACAGGAGAGTCTTCGCCGCCCCACCTGAGATCCTTGTGGGCTGTGATGTACATGCTGCCGTCACTGGTGATGGAAATCGATGGCTCATATCCAACGCCGAACCCCTCGAAGCCTGGGTCCTGGCCGTTGGTTGGATCTATGCATTCCTCGTGCCTCGGCATGAATACAGACTCGGCCCATGAGATCTGAATTAGGGGTTCATCTACATCCGGAGGTGATTCAATGACGTCGCTTATTATCCAGGAATATAGGGGGGCAGCGAGCAACAAAATCACCATGAACGCAAGAGCGGTATCCAAGATGAGGAACTCTACGATGTCCTCAAATTTCCTTCTCTCCTTCATGGTGTTCTCGGAGGGCGAACTGTCTTGGGTATCCCTCACCATTGTGTCTGCACGTTAGGCGTTTCTTCATAGTGCTGAGCATCGATATTCGATGATTTGGGCCTCTGGAGCGATTATTGGTTCGTGTCGGACGGCTTCCAAAGACTGGGCCAGCGCTTCTTTATGAGTCTGAATATGATGCGGCTCAGAATCATCGAGAATAGTAGGAATAAAATCGATGTCCACCAAGGAGTCTCACCATTGGTTGCCAGGAACCATGTGATCCCGAGTATCGCTGCACCGTAGAAGGCTCGAAAGATCGAGAAGATCAGAAATCCTCGAAAAAGAGGATTTGCTAGGATCTTGGAAATGAAGGACTCGTCATCCACAGTCAAATCGGAGAGGGGTAGGTGCATGAGAATGGTGGTCGATTCTCATTCGATACGGTGATGTGTATGTTCTGCGTGCAATCAACATGAGCGACGTATCCCCTCCTGCTTCTTCTCCCGCTGTGAGGAAAACGATGCAGGGCAATCGGAGTCGTGATACGAAGCCTGAGCTAACAGCGCGACGCATGCTCAGGGATGCGGGTTACCCTGGATACAGGATTCATTGGAGGATCGATGACTCAGAGGGACGGTACATATGCCGTCCCGACATCTGCTATCCGGGAAGGAAAATTGCTATTTTCGTCCATGGGTGTTTCTGGCACCGGTGTCCGAATTGCAAACCCTCTATGCCAAAGACGAATGTCGGATACTGGAAACCCAAATTTGAGCGAAATGTGGAGAGGGATAGGTCGAAACACGATAGATTGGTCAATCTTGGGTGGGATGTGAGGACCGTCTGGGAATGTGAGCTTGACAGCATAGATGGCAGGAGCATGATGAATAGAGATTGAGATACGTTAGGGCTGCTTTGGCCGGGATTATTTTGAAGATTCTTGAGACGTGATTGAAATCAGAACCTCGCCCATGTCGACCCTATCACCCTCCTTGAAATAGATGGAAGATACCTCTCCCGGCTCTGGTGCGGATATCTGATGCTCCATCTTCATTGCTTCGAGGATCATCATCGGCTGGCCCTCGCGCACTCGCTGGCCGATTTTCACAAGCACCTCCCTCACAGTGCCGGGCATGGGGGCCGTGAGGCCGCCCTCGCCCATGTCGGATGAGGCTGAGTCTTGGCTACTCTCTCGGACGATGTGCGTCTTCCCATCGAACGATATCCACCACGCTTCTCCGATCTTAGTTGCATATGCCTGGTACGTTCTTCCATGGCTCTGGACAATGATCGACCCGCGTGATTCGTCATAGCTGATCGAGAAGTCCTGATTCACCTCGATATCTTCAGTTTGCAATCTGTCGACGAACAGGCTGTTCTTCTCAGAGCGCAGTCTCACTGACCATGTTTTGTCATCTCCGTCGACTTTCCAATCCATTCTATCACTTCATGGGAAATTTCGAGACAGGGTCCGGAAGGGGTCACCGGGGTGGCCTGTGTGCTGGTCGACAATGGACGAACCGCTTGTGAATTCCGCTCTGTGAAGGCCGAGGCGCTCTGCTGCAGAGGCTATTACGGACAATATGCCCCTGATTGGCTCTTCCGGTCGGGACGGGGGATCCATACCATCGAGGTGGTCGGTCGTAACACCTGGTCCGGAGAAAGTTTCGGAGACCAGCATCTCCCTGCAAAATCCTATGTTTGAGCGGACTCCGTGTAGGATTATCTGGGATAGGGCTTGATCGAGTCTCCTGATTGCTGATGCTCGGTCGGGTGCATGGACTATGACCTTGGCGAGCATCGGGTCAAATGCAGTGGTCACTTCATCTCCAGACCGCACGCCTGTGTCGACTCGTATGCCCGGCCCATCAGGAGTATCAAATCGGGCTATGGGGCCTATTGATGGCAGGAATCCTGAGGATGGGTCCTCAGCGTACAGGCGCGCCTCCATGGCATGCCCTGATATTCCTACCTCGGACTGTTTTATTGGAAGAGGTAGTCCAGCTGCAACTGAGAGCTGCATGTGGACAAGATCGAGGCCTGTGATGAGCTCAGTGACGGGGTGCTCGACCTGAAGCCTCGTATTCATCTCCAGGAAGTAGAACTCGCCCTTGTCAGATAAGAGGAACTCGACTGTTCCCGCGCCCTCGTAATCAACCGCTCGGGCTGCTTGCACCGCGGCCTCACCCATGAGAGACCTCAGGCGAGGGTTCACTGCGGGGGATGGCGCCTCTTCTATCACCTTCTGATGCCTCCTCTGAAGAGAGCAGTCTCGCTCATTGAGATGGATCACAGTCCCATGGCGGTCTGCGAATACCTGAATCTCGATGTGCCTTGCCTTCCTGAGGAGGCGCTCGACATACACTGTTCCATCCCCGAAGGCTGCAGTTGCCTCTCTTGAGGCCGCATCATACTCTGTCCTGAGGCGCTTGGGTTCCTCGACCATACGCATGCCCTTGCCGCCTCCCCCTGCACTTGCCTTGAGGAGGAGCGGATAGCCAACTTCTGCTGCAGCGGCGGCCAATTGCGGCAAGGGGTCTTCGTCACCCGAGACTTCGATTGACTTGCCGGGAATCACAGGTACCAAGGCATCAACCATCGCCTCTCTTGCCCTTATTTTGTCCCCCATAGTACGAATTGCATCAGCAGATGGCCCTATCCATACCAATCCAGATTCAATCACCCTATCGGCGAATTCTGACCTTTCGGAGAGAAAGCCGTACCCAGGGTGTATTGCATCCGCCCCGGATGCCATGGCGGCATCCAGTATCGCATCCATCGACAGGTATGTGCTCGCAAGGTCCTCTCCCGGAAGTCTGATTTTTTCATCTGCGAAATTGAGATGCATGGAATCTGAGTCCAGATCATTGTAAACTGCGACCCCCCTTAATCCGCATTCACGAACAGCTCGGAGCACACGTACTGCGATCTCGCCTCTGTTGGCAACGAGTACGGAGCTGAAGGGAGTGGTCGCCTCCATCATCCAGTCTGGCGCCCCCATTGTACCACCCACGTCGGAAGCGTTCATTGAATTGTTGCTGGCTTTATCATCGATTACAAGATAATCTCATCGCCCTCTGATGCTATCGACCAGCCCATCAGCTCTTCTCTGACATCGGTATGGCTCAATGCCCTATTAGAGTGATTGAGATGTATGAATCGTATATCCGGGTCGTTTTTTCCCCTTGGGCCCAGTCTGTTGATTGATTCAAGGATCGGTGGATGGGGGATGGAATTCTGACGTGGCAGGTCTTGGGAGCTCCAGAAGGTTCCATCCATGAGAATGATGTCTGCCTTTATCGCTGAAATCCATTCTCTAACCGATCCGTATCCGACCTGTTCCAGAGTATCAGTCCAATGGTCGTGATCCGGAAGGTGGAGCAGCGCGCGATTTGGTCCACGCAGCAGGAAGGCGTGAGTATCGCTCCACTCATCTCGATGTGGGACTTTTATAGGCACAAATGAGAGATTCTTGGATACCTGTATCTCATGGTCGGAGTCGAATTGTTTCTCGATAAATACCCGTTGATCGAGGAGTGCGTTCCAAAGCGGTGTTTTGTGAATCAGATGTAACATGGATTCACTGGCGTGAAGTCGGATTCCTCTGGAAGCCATCACCTCCCTGCCGAATAGCCCAAGCCCGTCGACATGGCCGAGATGGCCGTGGGTAAGCCACACGTCAGTTATCATCCGGGCGCTTCCATCTAGCATCCTCGACTGTCTGTCCAGATCACGTGTCACATCGATTAGGTGGAGCTCGTCTCCATCCCTCACTGCTAGTGATGTAGGGGATAGTTGCCGTCCTTCTTTCGAGAAGAGTTTGCAGGTGTCACATAGACATCCAGGGTGGGGGACTCCGCCGTCTTGGGCTATGCCGAGAATGGTTACCGCGATTTTCCCAGACATGCTGCTACACCCGATCGAGGGCGACTGCCCGTAATCTAGCTCCTCCAATTCGGATCTCTTTTCTCGAGGAACGCCGAGAGTCCTTCCTGCCCCTCGAGAGAGCCTCTAACCTCGCTAGTGATATCTAGCGTGTAATCACGCAGATCCTCGTCGGTACCCGTCCATCTGTCGAATGTGGAAGTGAGGGACTTGGCTTTCGAAACCGCAATTGGGGCTGTTGTCATGACGTCATTTGCCACCTTTTCTGCCGCATCCTCGAGGTCAGATTTCGATTCCACTATTTCATCGACGAACCCGATTCTGAGAGCCTCGGTGGCGTCTATTCTTGAAGCACGCATGGAAAGCCGTCGGAAATGAGCGCTTCCGAGGCGGCGATAGACGTAGGGGCCGATGACGGCAGGCAGAATCCCCAGCTTGGCTTCTGATAGTGCGATCCTGGTTCTTGGTTCTGCGATCACATGGTCCAAGCAGGCTACGAGCCCTGCTCCTCCACCGAGTGCTACGCCCTGTATGCAGCCAATTGTGAAGCATGGGTGCGACCATAGGCCATGGAAGAGTCTGTCGAGTCTTGATGAATCCTCACGGTTCTCTGAGGGGGATTTGGAACCGGCGTCCCGCATCATCTGGATATCCGCCCCTGCGCAGAAGTGCTTCCCCATCCCGCGAATGTGGAGGACTCTCAGGTTGCCGCCTTCAGGGACAGAGTTCGCGCGTGTCCATTCTAGAAGCTCGCAAATCTCAGTAATCAGTTGGATGCTCAGGGCGTTAAACGAATCCGTTCTTTGAAGGGTTATTGTGGCTTGCTGGCCTTTGATTTCAAGCGAGCATAGTTCTGTTTTCGGTTCTTGCATGTGCTCACATCCTGAAGACGCCGTAGCGCTGATCGGGGAAGGGAGAGTTCAGGCTTGCAGAGATNCAGAGNCCNAGTATATCTCGTGTGTCTCTTGGATCGATGACCCCNTCATCCCAAAGACGCGCTGTGGAGTAATATGGGCTNCCCTCTGTCTCATANTTCTCCAGAATCGGNGANCTGAATTCATCTCTCTGNTCNTCACTCATNGGNTCTTCNCCCTGTCTGGACCTCTGATCTTCCTTCACCGTNGCNAGTACATCAGCAGCCTGNGGNCCTCCCATNACCGATATCCGCGCATTGGGCCACATGAATAGGAATCTNGGATCATANGCACGGCCGCACATCCCATAATTGCCNGCTCCGTGACTGCCTCCGATGATTATCGTGAATTTTGGGACGGGGACGCATGAGACGGCGGTNACNAGTTTAGCACCGTCCTTCGCNATGCCNCCGGCCTCTGCNTCCCTGCCGACCATGAATCCGGATATGTTCTGGAGGAATATGAGNGGNGTGCCTCTCTGACCNCACAATTCGACGAAGTGNGCNCCNTTNAGAGAAGAGTCNGANAANAGGATTCCGTTGTTTGCGANGATGCCGACGGGATAACCNTGGATNTGTGCGAANCCNCAGACAAGAGTGGTCCCATANCTNGGCTTNAACTCGTGNAATCTNGANCCNTCGACTATTCTCGCNATNACTTCCCTCACATCGAAGGGNGTNCGNTTGTCTTNGGGNATNATGCCNAGNANGTCTTCTGCGTCNTNNGCAGGNGGTTCGACAGGANGGGNGTCTAGGCGCTTTTTTGGCTCTATNTTGAGNTGCTCNACGATATTNCTCACCATGTNAAGNGCCTCGTCNTCATCCTCGGCATAATGGTCAGCNACTCCNGATTCACGAGTGTGTAANTCGGCCCCGCCNANATNNTCGGAGCTNACTTCCTCGCCAGTAGCGGCTTTGACGAGTGGNGGNCCNGCGAGGAAGATTGTNCCATTTCCCTTCACNATNATCGATTCGTCGCTCATNGCNGGNATGTATGCNCCTCCNGCGGTGCAAGAGCCGAGTACNGCNGCTATCTGNGGTATTCCTTTGCTTGAGAGAATGGCNTGATTNCGNAAAATTCNGCCNAAGTGGTCCCTNTCNGGAAATACTTCNTCCTGCATGGGAAGAAANGCNCCGCCGGAATCGACCANNTATATNCAAGGAAGGCCATTTNNCTCNGCNATCTCTTGCGCNCGAACNTGTTTCTTNACNGTCATCGGGTAGTACGANCCGCCTTTNACAGTGGCATCATTNGCCACAAANAGGCATTCTCGCCCGTTNACNANGCCTATNCCTGTGATGATNCCNGCNGAATATGCTCGGCCATCGTAGAGNCCNTCTGCAGCNAGNGANGAGAGNTCNAGGAANGGGGNACCNGGNTCGCATATCTCTGCTATTCNTTCTCTNGGNAGGCGCTTNCCNCTCCCNCNATGGAGTGANACNGCNCGTTCNCTGCCGCCCTGCNTGGCTGCATCNATTCTCTCACGGAGNTCCTNNATGAGTGCAGAATTNCNCTCANANCGNGATATCCANGCCTCNTCGCCGCGATTNACNCGNGTCNGCANCTTGGNCATNNGNCCNTGTGGAGAGGGCTTGTGNACTTGAATGCCCCGAAGGATTCACACANCAGACCTCNTCTCGNANGNCATGGNNGACNNNTCAGANGGNAANCGGANGTACACTGAAGACGACATAGGGNTNTTNGTNACNNTGGTNCGNGANGATGGNACCTATGTNGAGGCNGAGATTGTACGTGTTTTCTGTCCATTGTGTGGAGAGGAGTTCATTGGCTCCAAGCGTGATGCAGGTGGCTTCATAGCTGGTCACAAAGCCTATCACGAACATGAAAATATGAGTGATTTGATCGCTGAATCGATGGGCGGGGTTTGAGCATTCGACTACTCGTATGCCCATTCTCCACTTCGCATAACTGGTACCCTGTTACCGTCCTTTGATATTCCATCGATGTCCATTTCTCCTGATCCAATCATCCAATCGACATGAATGTTGGACGTATTTCCGCCTGCCTTGGAAACGGATTCAGGATTATCGCCTATATCTCCTCTGAAGCATTTGGAATAGCACTGACCAAGTGCGATGTGGCATGATGCGTTCTCATCATACAGTGTGTTGAAGAAAAGAAGCCCTGAGGCGCTTATTGGAGAGGAGTGAGGGACTAGTGCGACTTCCCCGAGTTTCCTTGCACCGTCATCCGTGTCAAGTAAATTTAGGAATACTTCTTGTCCCTTTTCTGCTCTAGCCTCGACAATCTTCCCAGCCTCAAACCTTACCTCTATCCCCTCGATGAGCGTGCCCCTGTATACCAGTGGTTTGGAAGCCCTCGCAATGCCCTCAACGCGCTCCGAATGGGGTGTAGTAAAAACCTCCTCGGTAGGAATATTCGGGGTACATTCGATACCATTCTTAGCTGTGCTTGCCCCGCCCTTCCACTCGTGTCCTTCTGCTAGGCCTATTGTAAGATCCGTCCCCGGAGCTTTGTAGTGGAGGGAGTGGAAATTTTGCTCATTCAGCCATTCTTGCCTTCTTGTTAGGGTCTCTTGATGTAACTTCCATGCTGCTATAGGATCTTCATTGTCGATCCTAGATATTGAGAATATGGCCTCGGCCAGAGCAGCGACTGCCTCATCGTCTTCCTTNCCTGGAAAAACTTGCTTGGCCCATGCGAGGCCCGGATAAGACACTATGTTCCAATTGGTGGAGAAGTTCGTAATTCTCTCCATAGCAGGTTTTGCAGCTAGTGACATTGACTTTCCGGCCCTGGCAACTCTAGAAGGGTCTTGACCAGCGAGTAGGAGAGGGTTAGCTGCTGATANCGCGAGTCTTGCGGTGTTGTTGTCAAATGCCTCTGCCATAGCCTTGAACATCCAATCCGGCGCTCTGTCCAAGCTATCATCAGATGCATGTTCGTATCGGGCCAGGGCCAGATCGTCGTCAGAAAGTATGGTTGTTACGATACCGGCTCCATTTCTGTATGCCTCGCCGGCTAATCTTCTGACGAGCGGGAGNGCTTCCACCGGTGCTGTAATAATCAGGTCTTGTGCAGGTTGTAGGTTCAGACCGACCCTTATTGAAACCTCTGCAAGACGGTCCAACATCTCTGGTTCGAAGGGTAATCCATCGTCTGCTTGTGCGTTCATATCCTTGCTTGGTGTGGTGTTGCGTTTGAATGTTTGAATTATGCCTAAACACCTAGAGTGAGCCTAAACACATTCCTGAGGGCAGGTGCCATACCCACCACCATTAGGCACAATGCGATGAGAACTCGAAGATGCTGTTGCCTGTATTCGAACACTGCTTGTGAATAGAACCAGCAAATGACGCCGGCGATGCCGACTTTCAGTACCGTGAACGTTAGAGAAGTATCCAGAACGTCGGTAACCATTGAGCTAATTACATGCTTTTCTGTGTAACCGAAGTAATCAATTCCAATCCATGTAGCGATGCCATCTCCTATCTGGCCGCCGACGGGAAGAAGCACTGCAGGACTTGCAAGGACTGCTTTTTTCCTGAGTTCATCGATTTTTTCTCTTAAGGGAGTCTTAGATGCAAGATAATCGCTCTCGGTTACTCCAGCGGGAAGTACTCCTGGAGTGTATCCCAGATTGATGGATTCCTCAGCATCATCCTTGCCGAATGAATACAGGGCATAGCAAACAAGGATTGGGACTAGGAATACGATTACTATCGGCCATGCAGTCATCTCAGATGNTTCTCTTCCTATGGCAAACCCAGCGAGCATCCCGAAGAGGACGATCGATCCACCTACTCCAGTAGAATACACGATTCGATGGATGTGGTCGAAGCGCTCAACATATGAGCCTGCAAGCCAATACGGGGCTGTTACTCCAAAAATCGCGATTATGAGCATTACCTCTCGATCATATGCATCGGATAGAATCTCGACGTTGTCGCTGCTTAGGACGCTCATCCCATATATGGAGGCCTGCGCGGCTATGAGAAACGCAGAAAAATGTCTTGTGGCAGCATTCTTCTCGGTCTCTGTTTCGGTTTTACCATTCGATACATAGTAGCCGATTAGACCGGCTAGGATGACCCACGCCGCTGTCTGAAAATGGACGCCTGGGCTTACGAACCATGGAGCGAACGAACTGCTGAACAGGCCTGCGTCTTCTATGACCTCTCCAAGAGGGGCCCACAATACCCACGGGAGGAGCGCGATGAGCATTGCATCGGAGCCATCGATACCAACAACCCTAAGCAACCCAGATAATGATACCACGAATAGTGCTAGGCCGATTCCATATGAGGCGGTGTTGACGTAATTGTAACCACTATCTCCGCTCGACTCATTCAGGATAGAGTCAAGGAAATACGTGTACACCGCCTCAGATAGTGGATTCTCTATATCAAAGAAATGTCCAGCCATACCGATACCGAATAGTATCATTACTACCAATAAGATACGTATTGCCCAGCGCTCGTAATCATAGAGGGTCTCGAGGGGGTTCACGAGGATTGCGAATCGCACCATCTCCTTGAGGTCATCGGCGCATGGAGAATTTTTCCTTGTCACTCTTCCGAGTATACGACGCTTTCATCCTCTTCTAGGCCTATCATATCATCAATCTGCGATTTGTCTTCCATGTCGACTTGTGAGTTTTTGAAACGTCGATTTCGCCGATTTCGAGCATCCAAGAGACCTGGCACTAAATCTTCAAAGCCAGACTGATCATTTGCCACCGATTCTCTCACCTGATAGCTTTCTAGACTCCTGTCTTCTATGCGTCGCCTCCTACCATCTCTCTCCATACCTCTGATGATGGTGCTGTGCTCGGCGCCATCCAAAAGCCCCTCTATCGCTGTACAGGCCATCATGAGTCCTGCCTCGTCTCCAATCACTACAACGGTTGAGCCATGAATTGCAATCTCGGTGCCGCTAAAGCCTTCTATCAGAGTCCTGATTTTACCGTCTCTTCCGATCAATCTACTCCTCATTCTTCGTGTATGGTTGCCTCGTCGGCCAACCCATTCCCTGATGTCGTACATACGGAGAAAGGTATCATCAGAAATTAACCGGACTGCTCTGTTCGGGGCCAATCCCCTCCCTATGGCTCTGATTATGTCTGGTAGTTTGATTCTATGAACTGGATCGGCATCTTCGGGCCATGATGCAGAGACCTCTCCAGTCTCAGAATCAATGTGTATCTTCACCCCAGCAGCATCTTCGATCATTTTACGAGTCGCTCCGCCCTTCCCAATAAGGACTGCAATTCGTTCCTTGGGTACCCTCGTTAGTGGCTCCATGACAACCCATCCGATAGGCCCTTCTTCAATCCAATCCAGGAAGGGGTTCAAGATTTGGCGCTGGATCTTCAATCACTCTTAAGAGAGATTCTGCAGTATCTACAGTCAATCCACTCCGATTCGCCCACTCAACTATTCTCGTCACATCTCTGACCAGGAACTCCTTGGAAGATGGGTGTTGTTCAACTACTGCTTGGCCTACGTCAATTATCCAAGGGGATTCTTCGTACCACAGTACATTGAATTCGCTGAAATCGGAATGCACTAGCGTAGCATTTTGCCACAATACTGCGATATATGTTAGCAATTTATCAAAAACCTCCCGTACATTATCAATACTCACATCCTTCAACCGAGGAGCAGGGGAATTCACTTCCCCTACGAGGTCCATAACTAGGACATTTCTGAGATTTGCACGAGGCATGGGCACAGGAATCCCATTTTTTCTACAACGACGAAGATTTCTCAGTTCTTTCCTGACCCAGATATTGACCAGTTCTCTATGTCGTCTTTTGAGGCCACTGAAACGGGGATCTCCATCGATATACTTGGATAAGGATTTGAAAACTGCATTGGTGGTGTGGAATATTTTTACTGCGGCCGGGCCATTNGTTGTTGTCGCATGGAAGACATGTGCTTCCTTACCCCTTGCAATGGGGAAATCTAATGTTTCTATCTCACCACCCTGCATCAATTTGTGCAATGCAAGGAGGGTGCTTTGATCGAATACACTGTCGAAAACTCGTCGATCTGCCCATTCATATTCGCCCCCTCCGAGTACTCCTGATATTCGATCCTCGATATCGCGGAAGAGTCGTTTGTAACGAGGTTCATCCATCCATTGGTGTTGGGTGGCTGATCTTTGAAGTGCTTCAATGTGGTTGTCCCACTCCTCGTCAGGTACGCGTCCCATCAGGCATACGCTCCATTAAGACCATCATCAAGGGTTCGCCATGTCCAGAATCCCGCTGGTAAGCTGTACAACCCCACTGCAAATACCCATGAAAGGAAGGATCCCCACCAAGGGCCGAGAGTTGGGAATAAAGGTATACAAAGAAGAGCGTAAATGGAAACTGAAGCAGAACCGAGCATCATTGGTCCCGTTGCTCCGACGGGAACGTCTGCTCCCTGAGATATCCACAAGGATACCATTGTAGTGAGGAAGATAGCAGGGAAGACCGACACCATTCCAGATATGAATGGGAGGCCAAGACCAGCGATCCACACTGAAGCAGCAATGGCAGACCCAGCGGCGAGACCCCTAAGAATGAGGGTGAGGGGTCCAACTCTGTTCATTCCTGGAGGCGCGGGTGGATTCGTTTGCACCGCGGAGACGCCGATTACTATAGCCGCGGATGTTGCGATTAGACCAATAATACCCGGCCCTATGTCATCAGATATCACTTCAACCGTATATGTGGATATTCCTGCAAAAAAAGCCCATGTGAAGATTGAAATCATGGAAACTGAAAACACAAGATTCCTACCGTTCATCTTCGTTCTTAGGATTGAGGGTAGAATCCTCCACAAGCCCAAGAATACAACATTGAGAAGCATGCCAATAGGAACCATAGACATTGCATTTGTGAAGGGTTCAATCCCGCTCACACCCCCCCATATTCCTATGCTGGCAGGTACTATAGTAGTGGGTAGGGTGATTATTCCACCTAGAGCGCCGCCGCCTCTCTCAATTACTACAGTTGCAAGGATAGCGACCAACCCAGCGAAGAATGCCGGGAGGAGTATAGCAGACAACTCAAGAGAAGACATACGGCTTCATCCGAAGAAAGAGTCAATGTCATCTTCATCACGAGTTGCAGGAGATTCAGGTGTTTGCTCAACTATTACGTCCTCTTCGATTTCAATCTCTTCGGGAGAGATCTTCTCATCGGTCTTGGATCGATCTTCTGTTGGCTGGTCGTCATATTCCATGTCGCCTTCGTCCATCGCAGTTATATCATCATCAGAGTATCCGAATAGGTCAACAATCTCCGGGAGGACTCCTTTCCTAGATAGGTAAATTGACTGAGTCTTGGTGTATCTGCTTCTGACATCTGCCTTTGAGTCCTGAAAATCCCACGGTTGAACGACAATCAGATCTCCTTCACGCACCCATTGGCGTCTGCGCATCTTCCCAGGTATTCTTGCTAATCTCGACTCGCCATCTTCGCAGACTGCTGTAACCCTTCTCCCACCTAGTATTTGATCGGCTATTGCGAACATCTCGTTGATTTTCCTATTTGGTAAAGGAACTCTAATTCTGTCGCTTCCACCTGATTCCAGGCGGGCCAGAAGCTCAGAATCGACTCGTTCTGCGCGACGTGCCATGCTTTTGCGTCGAGGGTTGCCTATGTGAACCTACCAGTAGTCGTGAAGGTCCAGATAGATGTACCATGCGTATTGCTAAGGCTTCAATCAAATCTAAAATAGAGTTGATAAANTTTTAAGATGTATAGCGTGGATAATTAGCATGGGGCTTTTAGTTGGCCATCTTATCTGATGACCTCAAGACGGATATTCACCTAGTTGATCTTGATAGATCTCCTCTGAATAGAGGATTATGGTTTGTTATTGGTTTGATTTCAATGATTGTAGGGCTCGTCGGAATACCAGTCCCAGGGCTTCCCACTACGCCCCTCATGATTCTAGCTGCTGCATGTTTCGCAAAGTCCAGTCAGAGATTCTATGATTGGATCATCAACAACAAAATGTTTGGAGAGCATGTAAAGAACTACAGAGAAGGGAACGGGATTCCAAAAAGAAGCAAGCCGATTATCTTAGGAACCATGTGGATTTTCGTTTTATTTGCCGTTCTTATCGCAATACCAGATGATGCACCGGATATCTCGAAATCTACGACTCTACTGTTAGCCGCGGTAGGTACCATATTCATTTTGAGAATCCCTAGTCTAGAATCATTGGATTCAGAAACGCGTTTCTAACAAGTTTTTCGAGGCCGTCGAGCCAGCCTGGATCATCATTCAGACAGCTTACTACGGTCATTTCCTTGCCTCCGTTCTCTACGAAATGATTGCGTACCTCAACATCCAACTCTTCTAGGGTCTCGAGTCCGTCCGCAACGAAGGCGGGCGATACGATTACTAGTTTATCCACCTTCTTGGCTAGTATCTCAACCATCGAAAGAGTAGAGGGTGTGAGCCATTTGGTCGGCCCTAATTTACTCTGATAGCTGATAGACCAATCTGATTCTGATAATCCAAGTTTCTCTACCACGGCATTCGTGGTCATGTTGCAATGGTGAGCGTAACACATCGAATTAGCACCACTTTTGATTGAACAGCAAGAACCCTTGATTTGGCAATGTGATCCTGTTTTATCTGTTCTTTTGACATGTGAGACGGGCAGTCCGTGATANGAAAATAGTAGATGTGCGCCTTCGGTCATATATGGTCGGATTGATTCGCTCAGAGGATCAATAAACGATGGATCGTCCTCAAAGTGAGTGAGCTGGAATATATCAGGTTGCCATCCCATCTTGTTGAGCTGTCTAAAGGCTTCTTTGAGTGATGATTCTGTAGTTGCCTGTGCATGGTGTGGGAACAGTGGGGCTAGAAGCAGCTTCTCTACTCCCTTAGATCTCAATCTTTCCAGCGCATCCCTGATGCTTGGATTTCCATATCTCATCCCTACTTCGCACTCTGCGTCGGCCATTCGCATCCTCAGTCCATCGGCCATTCGCTCAGAATAAACCCTCAATGGAGCACCCTCTTCCATCCATATGCTAGAATAGCTAGGTGCGATTTTTCTTGGTCTCACTGGAAGAATTATTCCTCGCACGAGAAGATGCCTTAGGGGAGCGGGGATATCAATGACATCTGGATCCAGAAGGAACTGTCGTAGATACTTCCTGACAGACCTAACAGAAGGCTCGTCAGGAGTCCCAATATTCATGAGGAGGATTCCGTTCACGGCTCGAAATTCCTCCTATCGATAAAATAGTCATGTTTTGGCACACTGTATTTTCAGCAATCCTAGAATGAAGATATTGCGGTTTCAAGCAGAGCGAGGAACCACTGGCTGGCAGGTCCTATTCCAAAGAGAACTGTAAAAATCATAGAAGCCAAAACGAGGGCTCTGAGGCCAAGTGCTGGTGGAAGAGGCAAGTCATTTTCTGGTTTCTCGAAGAACATAACTAGACCGATTCTCAGATAATAGAATAGCGAAAGTGCACTATTCAGAACAATTGCGATGGCAAGTAGGAAGAATGGATCTACTGATTGCAACCAAGGGATGACTCCATCTGCATCTACGGCGCCCGTTCCGCTGGTAGTGGTGATAAGTCCGTTAATCATGAGGAACTTTGAGAGAAATCCAGAAAGAGGGGGTATTCCTGCCAACGAGAGCATGAATACGAACATTGATGTTGCAATAATGGGGTCTCTTTTGGCTAGCCCGTGAAGATCGGATATCTTGTTACCCCCGCCATCTATCTCAATCANGGTAAGGACTAGAAATGCTCCGAGTTTGAATAAAACGAGGACCGCGAGGTGGAACACAATTGCCATTTGGAGCATGTCCTGGGTATCCGATTCGGCTAATCCTGAACCCAATGCTGCAAGCGCTGCTAGCATGTAGCCTGCATGAGCGACACTGGAGTATGCNAGCATTCTCTTCGGGTTTTCAGAGGAGAGTGCTGCTAAATTTCCCCATGTCATCGTAATCACTGCAAGTATGGCAAGCGCGAGGCTCCACGCAATGATGCCGCCATTCGGACCAGCGAAACCAACCAGAACTCGCATCATGGCCACGAATCCCATTGCCTTTGATGCGGTTGCAAGCATTCCTGCGATAGGGGCATTTGTACCTGAATAGGCATCTGGCGCAGCTAGATGGAATGGGGCTGCGCTAACCTTGAATCCGAATGCGACTAGCATGAGGCCGACACCTATACCGGCTAAGGGGTCGAGTTCTCCCATGGATGACCAGCTTTCTGCTAGGGTATCGAAGTCCAGGCTTCCGGACCAGATGTATAGCAGCGACATGCCGTATATTCCAGTGGCAGAAGCAATAGATCCGACGATGAAGTACTTGGCGCCAGCTTCTCCTCCGACTTCTGTCTCCTTGTGNAAACCAACTAACACGTANGAAGCCATAGATGCTAATTCTAGGCATACGATGAGGAAAAAGAGATCGCTAGAGAGGGCCATGAGGCTCATTCCAAGTGCAACCATGAGGAGGAGTAAGTGGAGGTCGACCTGTCTCCTGTTATCCATCAAACTACTCTCAATAGAGTCGTTCGGGTCGATGATATCTTCAGGGGATAATCGTGTAGAAGGTATCCTGTAAATGGATGCTATTGCAGTTATTGTCAGCGCAGCAGTGAATACCATTGACATGAATCGACTAAATCCTGTGACTTGGATTACTCCAGAGATNCTCATGCCATCAGCGGATTCGATTGCTGAGCCTGAGAGCAGGCAAGCAATTGCAAGGGAGGTTGATGCCAACACGCCTGGCGCTCGCGGGTCAGAAGTCAATTCGAATCTTCTGCCGCCCCACAAGATGGGGACGCGTACGGATGTTAGAGGTATTCTGACCCTGGCATCTCCGAGATTCGGGACGATTATTGCTAAGATGATGCCAGCAACTATGATCAGTTCCGGGGCGAGGGCCTGAGATTCGTCTAGAGAGAGAATCATGGTAACGCCTCCAAGGCATTCATTGCGTGTATGAGGTATGTCTCGATGAATTCAGTACTCCAAACTGACATCATATCCCAGAAGATGAACGGCATGATCCCGAATAGGATTGTCANTGCACCNAGGATGAACATTCCAACATTCTCNTGCCANGTNACATCTCTTGGNTCTTCGCCGTGCAGTGTGTCNGGAAGNANACCTTGGTGNGGATCATTGGATTCGAAAATTANNTTTTGCATNGANGTCAGATANTACANGGCAGTGAATATCANNGTGANNGCAGGAAGCAGAACCCACCATCCGAAGGTCATCCAGAATGCTATCATGATGGCCACCTCNGCNACAAAGCCAGCGAGAAGNGGGAGGCCNAGGCTTCCCATCCAGCCNAGCATCATGTGGCCNGCNAGGAANGGNGAGTGNTGTGCNATNCCNCTCATNGAGCCNATNTCNAGAGTATGNTANTGGTGNTTGAAAGAACCNGCNACNGCGAANAAAAGTGGGCTGATTATNCCGTGTGCGAACATCATGAANAGCGCTCCTGCAAANCCTATNGGTTGCATNGTAGCTATTCCTAGGAANATNAGTCCCATGTGTGAAACGGATGAGTAGGCAACCATTCTCTTGAGATTTGTCTGGCCGAGACAGACAACAGCCCCATAGACGAGGCTGGCCATGCCAAGAAATACGAGAAGCGGGACGAATGTCAGGGTGGATTCAGGGAACATAGCAACTGCGACTCTGAGGAACCCGTAAGCGCCCATCTTGAGCATCACTCCGGCCAGAAGCATAGATCCTGCAGTTGGAGCCTGGACGTGCGCATCTGGAAGCCAAGTGTGAACGGGGACGCTTGGCATCTTGGTGGCGAAACCGATCAATAGGAGCAACCAGACTAGGTGTCTGAGCCCTTCGCTTGCAATCAAACCGCTTATCCTTGCCTGTTCAGTCATCTCGACCAGATTGAAATGATGACCTGTTAGGCTCCCGGAGAATACCGAATCTGCTGTATTGAAATACATCACAAGAATTCCAACAAGCATCAGAACGCTCGCTGTGAAGGTGTAGATGAAGAACTTCATAGAAGCATACTTTCTATCTTCTCCCCCCCATAGCATAATCAGGAAAAACATGGGTACCAGAGTTAACTCCCAGAACACATAGAATACGAATAGGTCCAAAGAAACGAATACGCCTACGAGGGCCCCTTCCATGACGAGCAGGAGTGCATGGAAGCGATGACTTCGTTCCACATCCCATTGAACAAGCATCGAAATCGGTATCAGGAGAGTGGTCAACCAAATCATGGGGAAAGAAAGAGCATCGGCCCCGAGGTGCCAGGTTACCCCGATAGATTCGATAAGCCAAACTGGGTCTTCTGTTTCTAGCACAAAGGAACCCATACCAATCGACAGCCAGTCTATTTGGCCGATGGTACCGAGGAATATCAAAGTCGTAAGAGCAAAAATAGCTGTCGAAAGGCCTATTGCGACGTTCCTAACTGAACTCTGCATACGAAGAGATGTGTCCCGGGGCAGAATATTGGGGAGGATGAGAAGTAAAAGCCCTGAAAGGAGTGGTACGAGAGTTATGATGCTGAGAGGGTCTGTGAAAGTCACTGATTCACCCCCACAATAAGTGCGAATATGGATAGGGCTCCAATTGCGGCCATAAGGACGTAGTCGCGCGTACTTCCTGTGGTGTATGTCCGAATCCATGTAGATCCGCTAACACTAGTCCTCTCGACGAGCTTCACTATTCCATCAATTACATTTGCGTCGAACCACGCGGAGAAAACGGACATGGGCGCGATTGTCTTGGAGATAGCCCATTCGTATAGATCATCGAAGTGAAGGCGATTTTGCAGTGAGTCTGCAAGTTTGCTGTTGGCCATACCTGAGACCTCCATGGGTCTGAATACTGAAGATAAATCCACTAGCCACGCGACTGCTCTGTTGGCTGACTGGCCATCAGCAAGTTTGCCACCGTGGACCTTCATGGCGATGATTGGGCCTACCAAAGAGGATAATGCGATTGTAATGTATCCTACCAACATCAAAGCCTGTTTTTCTGGAAAGAAGGTGTGCTTTAGTGCATCGATTACGCCTAAGTGAAATCCTGCTTTCTCACCACTCAGGAATTCTCCCACGTGCATGAATGCAAGGAGAGCGCCGGTTGTTGCAGTAACTATGGAGAGCGTGACGAGGGGGGTTTTGATCCAAGGAGTAGACTCGTGGACATGCTCAGACGCTTCGTGTTTGGGCTGGCCTGCAAAGGTCATCATCCACATCCTTGTCATGTAGAAGCCGGTCATACCTGCAGTCATGACGGCAAGTATCGCAGGGCCTAGCAAGAGTGGCTCGTATTCTAGCGCACCGAGCCATGTTTCAGCGATTATTGCCTCTTTCGACCAGAATCCACCCACGAGGGGGATCCCAATTATGGACATGCTTCCAAGCATCATTGCAATTGAAGTAACTGGCATCTTGGAGGCTAAGCCGCCCATGTTGCGCATATCCTGTGGATCGAACTCCTCATCGTGATCGTCGTCGTGTCCATGATGGTGTAGGTCATGATGAGCATGGTGTACTTCATGAATCACAGAGCCACTGCCCATGAAGAGCATCGCCTTTGCCATTGCGTGATTGAAAAGATGGAACAAAGCACCACCTAGAACGAAGTATCCTGCATGATGATGGTCAGCTGCAAGCAAGTATAGAGCAGACCCCAAACCTAGGAATATGTAGGCTAATTGACTCATAGTTGAGTAAGCCAGTACTTTCTTGATATCGTTCTGGACGAATGCTATGGAGGCAGCCATGAATGCAGTAATACCGCCGATCCATGCAACGATTAGACCGAGTTCTTCCATGCCCGGAACACCGTGATGATATACGTCGACAAATGGAACCATCCGGGCAACCAGATAGAGACCTGCATTTACCATAGTGGCCGCGTGGATGAGTGCTGATACGGGAGTCGGTCCTTCCATTGCATCGGGCAGCCAAACATGCAAAGGGAACTGCGCAGATTTCCCCACACAACCAATGAACAACATTAGCAATGCAGGTTGTAGTTTCGACGCCTCGACAATCCTTCCGCCAACACCAGTTGACGGATCATCGAAAACGACTGCAAAGTCGAGAGATCCGTAAATGTCGTAAAGCATCAATAAACCAACCATAAGGAATACATCTCCGACTCTAGTTGTCATGAAGGCCTTCTTTGCGGCGGCGGCGGCGCTTTCCTTCCAATAGTAGAATCCGATTAGAAGGTAGGAACATAGCCCCATGATCTCCCAGAATATGAATAACCAAAGGAAGCTATCTGCTAGGACCATTCCAAACATACCCATGCTGAATAGGATGAACTCCGCGAAAAATCGATGATTTCGATTGGAATTTATGTCATCTGTTGTCATGTATCCTATGGCAAACCAACAAATTAGGAAGCAGAGGAAAGTCGCTACGAATAACAACATGATGCTGACTGAATCAAGCCAAATCCCGAATGATATGTTGGTGAATCCGGCATCTACACTCCATTGTGTTCCGTCGTGGCTAAGGACATCAAAATTCAGCCAGGTTATTGAGTCGCCGTGAACTTTCTTCTCATGAAGACCAAGGAAATGGACGATCATCCAGAAAGCTGCTGTGAGGGATATGGCTAATGATCCGAGGGCAAGGATTCCACCTTCCTTGAGTTTCCCAACCCATATCTCATTTCCATTCCAAATCTGCCCTACTAGCAGTACGATCGGAAACATGAGAAGTGGAGCAAGGATTGCAGCGAAGCCTATGTCCAATGGTTCTATCCCCAGTATCGCCAGTACCGGGACGACAAGCAAGGCAGGCAACACAGGGAGGAGCAGTTCCCATTCCTGTTGATGATTATCGCCCATATTATCTAACCTCAATTCCTCAACAAAGTAGCTTCATCGAGAGATATTGTCTCCTGTGTACTGTACAGCGAGAGAAGAATTGCAAGTCCGATGGCAACTTCGGCCGCAGCTATGGCTATGGCAACTGCTGTGTAGACCCATCCCTCTACTCCACCTGTATTTAGAGCGCCGGCTACGAAGTTGAGATTCGCGGCATTTAGCATGAGTTCGATACACATGAGTACTACGATACCATTCTTCCTAGAGAACGTTCCAATCAATCCGATACCAAATAGGATGGCTGCTAGTCCAGCGACCCAGGATGGGTCGATCATTCCTCTTCACCCCCATTGGCATCGGTAAATCCTTTGGAAGACAAAGGTCTTGAAGCGGCGGGAGGAAGTCCGATCTCAGGAGTTTCTACATCCTGTCCGAGATCCCAAGTAAGGTTGGCCAATCTCTCGTCTCTAACGAGATATGAAGCGCCGATCATTGCCATGCTAAGAAGAAGGCCTAGGACAACTGTCATCATATTCCAGTCATCTAAGATGGCAATAGCGAAAGACGAGGTGGTTGGTGGTTGAGATGTCTCTGACCATCCATCAAATGCCATAGTTTCAGTCAGTAGTACGAGTACTAGCGCCGCCACTCCGATCCTTGCTAGGAAGCCCAGTGCTCTCATTCAATGTCTCCCTCCTGTATCTGACGTCGAGTGAGCATTACTCCAAATTGGACGACCAACATGACTGATCCAAGATATACCAGTATCTGTATAGCAGCCAGCATCTCAGCCTCAGCAAGTATGAAGACGCCGGATACGGCTAGGAAGGTCATCATAAGGGAGAGGAGTGAGTGGGCAACCCGTCGGGCATAAACGCAACCAATTGCGCCTGCGATTGCTATCGCGGAAAATAGGAGGAAGACTACTTCTTCGGGGCTGAACATCTGATCAAGCTCCTGAGGCCTTGGCTGCCTTCGCTGCCTTTTTCTCTCGCTTGATCTTCTCTTTCTTAGCTCTCTTCTCGAGCTCCATGTCCACTCTCTCCTTGTGGACAGAGGGGAGGACTCGGGTCCTGTCCGCGTCGAACCAGAGATCTTGTCGGCTATATCCGGACATCCCATCATATTCATTCGTCATGAAGAATGACTCGAATGGACAAGCCTCTGCACAAAGTCCGCAGAACATGCATCTGCCAATATCAATCCGACCAGAAACTATGTCCTGTTCAGCAGGCTTCAAATCCGTAACAGGGATGTTCTCGACCCCGCCACCGTTAGGCCATTTTATTGTGGCAGTGGAGCCGGTGAGATCGATCACCTCAGCGAAATCATACTCCTGAGGGGCAGCAGCATGGTCATTTATGAGATCAAAGTTTTCTACGTCGCTATTGTTGCTTCTTGGGAGAGCGGCATATCCTCCGACCTCAATATCACTGCCATATCCGTGCCATTCATCCCCTTCTTTTGCTGTGTCTAGAACATTAACTCTCGTCTCTGTGGTCATGTGTAGGCAATCATTGGGGCATGCGCGCACACATGCTTTGCATGCAGTGCATGTTTCCCATATGATTCCAATTCGACCATTGTAAGCACCGGGGACGAAGAGCCATGGCTCAAGGTCTTCAAGTCGCTCGTAGGGATACATGACTGTGACAGGCCTCTCTACAAAGGGCATCACATCGGTTGCTTCACGATCTGCAGCATAGGAGTCAGAATCCGCCCACTTCATCGAAACGTGATCTGATCCAACTCTTCTCTCAGTGAATCCGTCTGCCATGTTGACTCTCTTGTTGTGGTAATCATTGTGAAGGAATGGTAGACGCCCTACGAAGGGTATTGTCCTAAGTGCCGTCTTCAGAGTTATCCACATAGGACGGATTACCAGATTCCTGAAATTAGGTTGGGCATGTGGGTGCCCACTTCTGAAATCATAATGCTCCATTGTTTATTCCCTCCTGCCTGGATATGCTTTGTCCAGCGTCTGTGTGTGGTATATTCTGTTTGAGCTCTGTAATGCCTCTTTATCCTCATCGATAGCCAGAACAACGAATATGAGGAGGCTTCCTAAAGTTACAACAGGGGCTAGCCAGAATGGCCAAGCTCCGTCCCAGAATGCAACTCTCATGACCATTGCAAGGCCGAGATTGAGCATTGAAAGAGGCAGAAGGTACCTCCAACCGAACTCCAATATCTGGTCTGTCCTTATTCTATGAAGAGAGGCACGCACCCAGACAAAGAGCGCGAACATCGCATATGCTTTGATGAGTAGGATGGCGATGCCGGGAGTCATCTTTGCGAATATTGCAAACAGCCCCCCTATTAGTGGGAGTCCGATGAGCGTGTCCTGGAATGGAAGTTCCCAACCACCAAGGAAGAATAATGCAAAAAGGATGCATGCTGCATAAGCACGCATCATCTCAACAGCAAACATCAGACCCCAGCGGATGCCTCCATATTCTGTCCACCACCCCTCAACAAGCTCTGCTTCCGCTTCGGGCATGTCAAAAGGTATGCGTTCTACTTCTGCAATCATTGTAACGATGAAAAGTACTGCACCAAGAGGCATCAGAAAAATATTCCATGTATCTGATGATTGAACCTGGAAATCAACGATCTCGATGATATTGAATGAGCCACTCAAAACAGCGATACCGAGCACTGTAACTAGCAATGGGATTTCGTAAGCCGTCAATTGAGCGGCCGAGCGCATCCCGCCGATCAGGGTGTATTTGTTGTTTGAAGCCCATCCAGCGAAGAAGACGCCCAAGGGTGCGACGCCAAATATCGCCATCATGAAGACAAGCGATAGTTCCGGATTTGCCGCCCAAATGTGGGGGCCGAAAGGGATGAATGCATAGACCATCACAGTGGTTGAGATAATTATCACTGGTGCGACCTCGAAAACTAAGCGGTCAGCCTTATCGGGGACAATATGCGCCTTTGTGTTGAATTTTACGAAATCGGCTACAGCCGCCACGAAGCCAGGAAGCAGAAACCAGATTCCATGATATCCTCGATCGCCAACTCTGGTAACCGACTCAGTGTGGTGATCATTTCCAAAATTTTTGTTGAGTGCACGATTAACCATGCCAAGTGGTGCACCGAGCCCGAAAGGAAGGGATTTCCACCATTCTCCTGCAGTTACGCCTCCCTCACCAACCCAAAGACTTCTCGCACTCATCGTATTCCCGAGTCTGTCCATTAATCTACCAATGAATTTCCTCTCGATGTAGGGAACTACGATGAGTGTTATCATCATGGTAGCAAAAACTACTGTACACATCACGGATGTGAATATGAAAAGATGAAGGCCGGGTTGAATCGAGGAAAACGACTCTTGTAGATTTATGGAGCCCAAAGGTCCGAGTCCTATGTCCGATGAGGGCATTATATCGTGGGTCTTGTCGAGAGTCCATCCAATAATAGCGTCCATCCATCCCCTGATGTTTAGCCAATCGCTACTTGCCATATATCTCCCTCACCTATCTGTCTCTCCGATGCAGGGGTCGAAAGACCCCATGATCGCAGGGATGTCTGCAACCTTGTATCCAATCATGCATTTCGATGCATAAGGTAGCGTGATGAACATGGGAGAACGTATGGAAACCCGATAGGGATTTTTGCCCCGGCCGTCTCCACCTCCTACAAGGTGAAACATTGACTCTCCTCTGCTATCTTCAAAATGATGTGAGCCGAATGTTCCCTCCGGCGCTCTGGATGGTGCCTTCGCGAGAATTGCAGGATCGCCTGGTTCGTGGTGGGTTTCAGAACCGCCGGGAATTCTGTCAATTGCCTCGAGAACCATGTTCGCTGATTCTACCATTTCAGTTACTCGCACTCTGTAACGATCATAGCAATCAGCACCCTTGACTGACGACCTCTCGACGGCAGGAGCCCAATCTAACTCAGAGTACACCGAATATGGATGGGCCCAGCGTACGTCATAGTCGACTCCTGCAGCTCTAACATTTGGACCGGTTACTCCGTGGTTAACCATCTCTTCGGCTTTTGTGTATCCGACACCTTGAGTTCGCACGAGGAAGACTGTACTCTCATCGAAGAGCGATTCATATTCCTGAATTCTCTGCTTGAAAAGGTCTAATTTGGCTCTAGCACGTTGTGCAAAGCCATAGGGAAGATCTCGCTTCACTCCTCCTATTCTTGGGAAGTTGTAGTGCATCCTTGATCCGCCCAGTTCCTGAAGGAGATCCATCATCATCTCTCGTTCTCTAAGACACCAGACCATGATCGATAGGTTTCCAATATCAGGCCCATAAGCACCAAGCCACATCAAATGGCTTGCGATTCTCTGGAGTTCCACCGCAATCAATCGGATATATTCTGCCCTCTCCGGCACCTCTACCTCGAGGAGGTCCTCAGCAGCATAAATGTAGGCGTGAGACCACGTATTTGCACTCGCATAGCAGAGTCGGTCGCAATAGGTAGTGATTTGAGTAAAGTCACGAGCCTCGCATATCTTCTCGACACCGCGATGGATGTATCCGAGATCAGGTTCGGTGTCAACTACAGTTTCGCCGTCTACCTTAACCTTCAATGTCCAAAGACCATGTGTCATCGGATGTTGGGGGCCCATTGAAATCCACATTTCTGCCATAGATACACCCCTCACTTGACCCGTCCTGAATCAGGAGCTTTGCGCATGAACCCCTGAGCATCGTCGTACATTTCCTCAAACCCATGATACCGAAGTTTGTGTTGTTTCTGCAGAGGATGATAACCTGGCGGAGTTTCATGAGGATTCAGCACTCTCCGCATGCCCTCATGGCCATCAAAATCGATCCCGACGAGATCCCAGGTCTCCTTCTCATTCCAATCAGCACCAACCCATATGTCTTGGACCGAGGGTACAGAGGGTGTTCGTGTTTCAGATATCGCTACATTCACCTGAATTTCTAATGGGACTTCTTTTCCACTCAACTTCTTGGGTTCTGTGATATTTGGTATAATTGAAGACCCGTCATCCGTGATGGCTGGATTCGTTACCCCAGTTCTTAGAAAATGATAGATGACTTCCCAGTTCTTGTCTGAGGAATCAGGCCAATGTATACCTGTTATCATGGAGCAATGATCGATGTCGTGATCGTACTTCATCTTCTCAGCAACCTCTCTCCAGGAAGATGGCTCACATTGAAAGTGAGCGATATTCCGAGTCTGAGTCCCACTAGTTCTTGAGAGAACGTCTCCGGTGACTCCTTCTACGGATGTGAGAGAATTTACGAGCTGCATAGCAGCTTCGTTTTGATCCTCGGCCCTTACCCTTTTACCCATCTAATCGCCTCTTTCAATCATCACCAAGAATAAGCGGGACATCGATTTCAGAACGTCCTTCACTTGGAATCGCTCCGATACGGATTATTTTCTGTCGGAGCTTGGCAAACCCGTCGATAAGTGCCTCTGGCCTTGGTGGGCAACCAGGGATGTATACGTCGACGGGAATTACTGTGTCGACCCCCTCGAGAATATTGTAAGACTGGAAGTACGGGCCACCTGAAATCGCACATTCCCCCATGGCTATACACCACTTCGGTTCAGGCATCTGCTCCCAAAGTCGGACCAGGGGATCGGCGAACTTCTTGCTGACGGGGCCGTTAACCAATAACACGTCACACTGTCGTGGACTTGAACGGAAGAAGACACCAAAACGCTCAGCATCGAATCGACTTGCTCCTGCAGCGGCCATCTCAAGTGCACAGCACTTTATTCCAAGATGGAGGGGGAAGAGTGATTTTCTTTGGCCCCAGTTGAAAAGTCGTCCTGCTAAGATTCCTATCACGTCTTTTATTCTCGAAGCTTTGAGTGCCTCATCAGTTACATGGCCGACTGTGTCCACCAGTATCCTACTGTTGAAAATTGAGAAGTTCTGATCTCCGTCCGCCATACATCAACACCTCAAATGTATATCCTGCCTCTTTTACGGAAGACGTGCCAAACTCCGAGGCTCATGAGCAAGACAAAAACAGACATAGTTGCTAAGCCCGCAATTACATCGGATTGAGAGAGGGTCGAATCAATCACGATGATCCCCCCAAATGCAAGAAACATGAAGGCAATATCGAATACCAAGAAAATGATGGCGTACCAATAATATTGGAAATGGAAGTTTATGTGTGCCTCGCCCAAAGGCTCTGCTCCACATTCGTATGTCGAAGCGGCTCGTGGATACAGCGAATGATCTCGCTCATATCCTGGTAATAATATTGATCTTACTTTGGAGCGATTGTTGGGATCTTCGATGGGCCTGAGGAAGTATGAAGCGATGAATGCTCCTACAGGAAATCCGATGCCAACAAGCGTCATTATGGCGAACGCAAGATAGGCCTCCGTAACGGTATCCATCCGCACCACCACAGACCCACGGGGGGTCAACGGACCTTCCCACCAGAAAATGCCCAATAAACCCATCCAATCAGAATGGATCAATCAGGCCCTCCGATCTTCGCCAAGAGCCTCAAGAATTCGCTTACTTTCACGCTTTGATCGGAGTGCAAGAACGGCCACCGTCGCCACACCGACTGCTATGAGTACGATGACAATTACCTGTTCAGCATCCTCCGATAGAGCCAAGAATCCGGCTGGGAGCTCTGTGGCGGTAATCAGGTCCAACGGTTGTCCCGCTGCAGGTAGACCCTTTGGCTGTACAACTATTGTGAATCTGTACTCATCATCAGATATCAGGTCGGCTGGTGGGAGTGTGCTCACCTTAATCTCCATCGTTTGGCCAGGCTCTAATTCAAAATCGTCAGGCACGATATCAACGGACCACCCTCGCAGAGATTCGGTTGGGATGATGACTACGTCTTCGTCAATATTTCCATTGTTGGTTACAAAAAAGGAATATTCGCCTTTGTCGGGGTATTCTGTTGTCTGCTTAGTTGGTTCTTCAATAGTCAGCCTAAGATCATGGATGGTTCTAATTTCGACTGCTATGTCGATTGAAGAGTCCTCATTGGGGTTAAGGGCACTGTATGCACTAACCTGCATAAGACCATTTAGTCCATTAGCAGATCCCTGGACTACTTCCATCCTAACATCGACTTGAATCCTATCTCCGGGTTGAACTGGAACTGGAGCGGTTATGGTATTCCCCTGAATGCTTATTGTCCTGACAACAAGAGCCTCGAGACCAGAGATATCGATTACTAGATCATCACCAGCAGGATAATCTCCGGTGTTATCCACGAAGAATGAAAGTATGGATTCACCGCCAGGGGGGAGCGTTAAATCAAGTTGTCCGGGCGTTAAACCGGGATTTACAGGAGATATCTCAAATGTATAATTGTAGTTTGAAACAGTTACCGTTACTGTCTCTTCTGCATCTGCATCTGCTCCAAAAACCGCAGCTCTGGCTAGGATTCTGGCAGAGTCTGCGTTTTCTTCCCCCTCGACATTGACGTCTAGGAAGAGGCTTCGAGATTGGCCCGGACTGAGTTGCACCTGATTGAGTCCGTTGCCATTCGAGTCAGAATAGGAAGCAGTCCATTGAGGAGAATTGCAACCTGTTTGGTCTCCGGGATTACATACTTGGAGTTTGATTGTGTCTTCTACATTTCCTTGATTAGAAACAATGAATGGAAACCTGACGATTTGATCTGTACGGCCATTTTGTGCAGTTGAGACAAAGTCTATTGTGACCTCATGTCTTTGATTGACATTCACATTCAAGGCAACAGTGTCGAGGGTTCCTGAACCACCTCCCCCTGTTACTTTGAAAACCACTTGGGTTGATCCTGCTAGTGCGTCATCTGGAACTGAAATAACTGCAGTTGAGGAGCCCTGATTCTGCGAGGTCTGTGCGGCATTGAGGCTGTGGGATGGGGGTGAAAACGATACGCTCCACCCAGATGGTAGTGGTTCTGTTGCGAGCGTGAACGTATCGGCGCCATTTCCAGTATTCTCAAGGTATATTGTAACCTGTGGCTGGCTCCCGGGTTCTACATTCGATACTGATCCAGTGTTGGCGGAAATATCTCCAGAATGTATCTGTCCGACTTTTATGGTAACTGTGGCCTCACAGCCAACTGAGGAGCCTGCCTTTGCCATTATTCTGATATCGACACTCGACCCGGATTCCACGGATGAGTCTGGCGTGATGTCAAATCCGAATGTGAAGGTGTCTCCATTGTTGTTCGGTTCAGCGAGAAGTTTGCTTGTGGGGGAGTCGAAGGAAACCCAGCCCGATATGTCTTCTCCTCCCACACTTTGTGCTTGTACTGCAGCGGTCCACGCAGTGTTGCCTGTATTCGTGACTTCGAAGTTGTTCGGTGAGCTTCTCTGGCCGGGTTGTAAATTTGCGAATGACCAATCAAGTGCTTCATCACATGTTCTGATTTGAGGTACTACCCCTGTAAGTGTGAGGTTGTCTTCAGCCCCATTGGTTGGATCATTGGTGACTGTGGCTCTCAGAATGAAGCAGTGCTCTCCGGCCTCAGTCTCACTCTCGTCATCTAGGGTTATCTGGAAGTCAACGTCTTCATTGTCGCCTGAATTCAGATTGACCGTGGCAGGGTCAACCGAGGCGGAAACTGTATCGTCATCTGAATCGCACCCGCTATCATTCTCGACCGTGAGTTGTATGTTTGCCTGTTGATCTCCGTTATTTTCAACGTTGACGACCCAATCGATTGAATCCCCCTCTAAGTCGTATTCTTTCGTCAGAGTACCGGTTGTCAAGACGACGGAATATAGGCCTCCGTCCTCGGCTGTTGTAGTGACTGTGAGTGAATCCGATTGCGGCGGGGGCGTCCCTCCCGCTGCTTGGATTGTCAATGTCGTCTCGCATTCTCCTGATGCTGTGTCATCCACCTGAACCTCAAGGTCCACAAGTTCGTCGCTGTTTGAATTAACGCTACCAGTTGGAGAGTCGACGGTTGACGTAAATCCATTGCATCCCGCCCCCTGTTGGGTCGAGAGTGAGTATGTCATGTCATCATCCCCATTGTTCCTTATTGTGATCTCGTAAATCGCCGGGTCACTTGTCGTTGCAGGCTTCTCGGAATCAGGGGTCGAAAGCTGTGGATCTACATCCGCGGAGACGGTTGGAGCGAGTGCCGCGATAAACATGAGCGCCGCGACTACGCTGACGGAACGGGGCCTCATAGACACTAATTGCCGGTCCTAACCTCTCTAAGGGCTTCGGCCCTCAGTGCGCTCCGCGTCTCAAAACATGAGTCAATCGGTATAATCCGAAATCATTTTTTGGACAAATCGATTACTGCCTTGGATTGAGATGCGGACCAACCTGTGGATTGTAATTGCATTGAAACAGACTCCTCAGACTCACCTGCGTTTATTGCAGCCTTTGCCCAACTAATCGCAGCTGTTCTGTCTTCTATCTCATCTTTTGAAAATAGTTTACTTTCGCTCTCGTTTGTCGATCTGAATCTCATGGTGGTGAATATGCCAATAGCAACAACTATGACAAGGCCGATGAGTATAGTCAACAGAGATATGCCCCCTGATTCGGAGGTACGAACTTGGAGAGGTAGCTCATAGGATGACCCTTCGATGGTCGAACCGCCTTGAAGATCGACAACAAATGGTCCCCTTGTCGTACCAACTGTGATCTCGAATTGTATCGATCTAGATTCTCCCGGTGATAGGGATAGGATCGAATCTCCCATTATTGTGTGGGACCATCCCGACGGTGCATCCACCTGGATCTTGCTGTTTATCGGCGAGTTGCCAAGATTCTCCACATCCAGAGTTATCTGTGCGGTGTCTCCTGTGTTGATTGTGGGCATATTGCCTTGGAAAGACCATTCCATTCTGGATGTCTTCTTAACCAGCAGCGATACAGTATCGATTGCTACTAGCCCTCCATCTTCTAGTCTCAGGGTCAATGTGGCTTCTGATCCTCCCTGTTGCGTCTCAGGAATTGTCACAGAACACCAAACTGTGGAAGAAGTGCCTGGTTGTATGGCGCCTACAGGCGAACAGAGACTGGACCAACCATCATCTTGGGCCGTTAGTTCGGCAACTGGAGACCATGCCCCAAGCCCTTGATTTGCTATATTCCAAGAAAGATCGAACTGTGTACCAACTGGCAGAGCGCCTAAGCCAAGCGGACTTGTAGATGAGGAGCCGTCTGCAGATACTATTGTCGAAAAGGAAACGACAGGCTGCGCGCCCGAAGTTACGTCTATTGTTCGATTCCACAGGAAGGCGTTGCCGTCTTGAGTTAGAAATCTAACTTTTACAAGTCCTCCGACTGCGCGACCATTGCCTTCGAGAGCCAGGTCCCAAATCGAAGTGGAAGACTTGTCAATTGTGATGGTTTGAGTTGAAGAGAGACTGGACCAGCCTCCCGGAAGGGAAATTATCTGAGGTGTGAGGGTAATCTCTCGATTGCCCTCGTTTACAATTTGCACGGGGACCTCGTGTCTAGCGTCTGGCCTGACTTGTTCATCTATGCCTTCTGAATCTGGTGTTAGCCTAATCTTATCTGATGCAGCGACGATCAACGGAATCTCTTCTACCCAAGAGTCAGTTGTTGTGCGGGCAGAAATGGTCAGCTGCGCGCTCATTAGTGTTCCAGCAGTTACGACTACAGACGGTGGTTTGAGGGTGATATCAATGGAACGATAGTCTCCTTGTGTCAAAGTCCCCGTTGAGCCATGTGTTGAATCTACAAACGTTCCGAGATTGTCCAGGGTTGCTCTCCATCCAGCGGGTGCCTCTAAAGCCAAATCGTAGGTCTGTGGTCCATTTCCTTCGTTTGTCAATTGCAGAGAAGCACTTGATGGTACAAAAGCATCAACGGCAAGAGTTCCCCCTGGGACTCTAAGTTCCACAGCGGGAAATGAAGATACGGTCAACTTCAGAATGAGCTCGCTAGTAACGTCATTCACTTCGTCTATACCTGTTATTATGACTCTGTAAACTCCTGGTTCAGGAGGGTTTGGATGCGCTAATGCGAATGATAGCTGCTTTTCCTCTGAAGCATTCAAATCGATTTCGGTCTGAGAAAAAGAGCTGTACCATGGCACAATGGCACCATCCGACATCCTAACAATATTCGATGCGGATATCGAGGCGTTAGTAGGAAATAATGCTGTGTTGATGAGAGCTATCTGTAATGTTGTAGAACCACTCGGGACGGTCATTATTGGATTTGAATTGTCCGTTTCAACTCTGATACCTGGCTCACTGACTTCAATTGGAATTGTGAGTAGATTGTTTTGTTCCGATGATTCTTCGACCTGGTCGGTAGGGTCTATCTCAATAGAAATTTGACGTATACCCGATGCTGTTGGGGTCCATTGCCATTCCAGAGGTACGGCTTCACCGGGGGCCATGCTTATTGTTTGTACTCCAAGTGGTTGTCCTGGGGAAGATGCAGAGATTGAGACGGATGGTACTGATCCTGCACCGAGATTCGCAATGGTGACGCCGAATGTAACTGTCTCCCCAACCTGTGGGATTGGGGTTGAAAGTGTGAAGCTCTCAGCATCAACAGCAGGATCTGGTGTCAAATCATTCACATTTACACCCCTGAGTGCAATAGAGTATGGCTGATATTGTCGTGCTCCTGCGTGATACACATCGCTTACCCTGACAGTCCACACACCGAGTCCTGCTGATTCAACCAACACTGCTTCAACATTATTCACGGAATCTGCCTGACCCCCAGTCACTGAGTGGCCCTGTGAGAAGACATTCCCAAGATAGACGGATGTGCCTTCTGGGGAAATAACCTCGAGATCTAGGTCATTACGAAGTTGATCTGAAGAAGAGGTGGACCCAGGATAATCTGACCATGCAAGGACTACCTTCAATGGCTCCCCGGCACGAGTAACTTCGAACGAATACTCATCAATTTCACCGCTTTTCAGCCTATGACGGTCATCAACGAATATTCCAATGTCAGATTCTGGAATCAGGCTGTTTGATAGGTCTATTCTCCCCCATCCCTCCACATTATTGGGGATATTTGGTGCGCCGATATCTTCTGCACCGAGAATGAGCATGGCTTTGATGAGCGATGCCTGTGGAGCAGGCCTTTCCGCTATTTCCATGAGGTATTGTCTGATCAGAACTGAGGCTCCCGCTGCTGCTGGAGTTGCCATTGATGTCCCGCTGAATTCTTCATACCACTGTCCGAGATCATTGGACCCACCGGATTCTTGGGCCTCGCATGATCGAACGTACATGCCGGGGGCAATCACATCTGGTTTGATTCTCCCGTCATCAGTTGGGCCCTCACTGCTGTATGGGTACATCGCATCCGGGGACCCCCCATATCTATTCTGATGTGCCCCAACTGTGACTACATTTTTTGCTGTGGCTGGTGGTGAGATTCCGCTATTGCCTTCGTTCCCAGCTGAAAAAAAGACTGACATTCCTTCATATGTCCAATATTGATCCCAGGTGCTAATCCGGTCATCGGCATCCTCTGCCGATGTTGTGTACGTGTTGTAACCAGAACCCGAGCCCCAACTGTTGGTATGGAAACGTGCTCCATTGTTGTATGCCTGAGAGAGCATAGTGTCTATTCCATAGCTGTACAAGCCACCAGAGTCATCATCCTCCATTGCTTGGAAGACGATTTCCGCCTCTGGGGCCACTCCAGCATACTGTCCAGAGCTTCTGAATCCGGACCCCACAGCCGTACAAGCTACGTGCGTACCGTGTCCAGAGCCATCTGCTGTGGAACTGTCCCCGGGGGTTACTGATGTTCTAGAGACGATTCTTGAACCGAAATCGCCGTGGTCATGGTCTATGCCAGAGTCTCCTACAGCGATTCTCTGTCCAGAACCATCGAGTACAGTGGAGAACCACGTCTCTACTTCTTCAGATTCGGTGTGGTCTCTCACTTCATCATTGGTGAGTACAAGTTGAGAGAGGGGAGCAATCCATGCTACAGCAGGATTTTCTGCCACAGAAGAGATTGATTCGTAATCGATTGACCCCCATCTGCGACCATTCTCAACGATACCGCTGTTTGTGAAACCCGCTAAATCAAGATTGTTGAGGTCCCCGAATCCAAGAGGTTCTGAGTTATCCGTTCTGCCTGCGTCGAGTGTGCTCCAACCAAGTATCTCCACTCCAATAGTTTCCTTCGTTGGTTCGATTGAGGGGTGTATTAACAAGCCTAGAGGTACAGGGTGAGATGCCGCTATCAAGGGCAAAAGGGCTACTTGTTCGAGAGCCTTCTCATCACCTTGGACCAAGAAACCAGATGGAGGGACGGCTGTTCTTATTTCCAAACCCGGTATTTCCTCAATAGTCATTCTGGCGTCCCACATACCGGTCGCATCGTCGATTAGTAGCATTGCCAGGTCTTTCCTTGATTGAGTGAACTCAGAATCAATGGTCTGAGATGGTATGAATCCAGCCAGGGTGTACATTCCAATCGGCGTATTTGCGCTCATAGATCTGCCTCTTTCGACACCAACGAATGTAACCGGCTCGTTGATGTCTGCAATCCTCGAAGGCCCGGAGAAATCGATTTGCTTGATTTGATATTCATCCGAAAGAGTGTCTTGATTATCGAAATCTATTGATCCCCACATCATCGTTGTCAGAAGTGCTGCCATGAGCAGTGCACCCCTCTTCTTCATATGCACCTAGGGCCTTCTGGCTCTCTATGAGAGTATGGGTAGTCAGTTCAAAATTCAGAAGATTGTGAATTGTCCGACATTGATGTGGTACTCAGAAGTCCATTGGCCCACGTCATGGGTCCATCTCTCAGTCTTTCTATCTCCGTCGTACGCATAATATTCTAAATCTATCTCAATTGTGTAATTCTCCCAGACAGAAGCGCCGTCAATGATGAGTTCTAGGTCATCATGTGCAATTGAGGTATGGGCACCGAGTTTATCCCATGCAAAATCGGTTCTTCCAATTTCGATACCAACGTCATCTACCATCCTTATCGACATCTCGATGTCTTCCATCGCTCTAGAACCTCGATTATCTAATTCGAGTAGCACAATATGCCCGCCCCCGGATTGTCGATAGATGACATCTGCAGTGACCCCGTCGTAGGGAATTACCCAGAGGGAACTGCCCAGAAGAAGGATAGTCACGATGAGTATTACCAGGCTCGAGAAAATCACTCTCACTGGATGTACACGTTCCAGAACTTCTTCAATGGACTCAAAGATTTCATCGGCCACTTCTTCATCTACATCTGTTGTGTTGATGTCGGGGAATCTTCGAGAGTCGGTCACGACTGTATCCCTCCAATGATGGTCATTACCGCTGTTGTGAGTCCAGATGTTAGGGGTTCGGGAATGACTATGTGTGTTGTTGAGCCATCGATTCCGGGAATGCTGTTTATGATTGAAAGGTCAGAGGCCATGCCATTTACGCCGAAGGTTGTCCCCGTGGGAATTCCATTGGTAAACTGGGCATCGAGTAAAACACCTCGAAGGTCTATCCTACGATCATCGTCAAAAATCGCGTGCGCTCGGGCGGAGGCAACGATCCTGCCCCCTTGGACATCAGAAATCTCGAAGTATCCAAATTGAGAAATTAGATTGTGTACTTCTATTGTTGCACTTTTTATGTCTTGACAAAGGATCTCCATATCCTCCAATACCACAGGGGGAGCAGCTGGAACATTTGATATCCTCATGTAAAGAACTTCAACACCATCTCCAGAAGATTTCACCGCTAGTCCAAAGTCTTCCGTGGGTTTTATTGAGAGTCTGTCGGCCATACCTTGAGCCAACATCAGGACGTCGCCTCTTTGGTTGATCGCTTCTCCCTGGGCCTCGATGAACATCGACATGCCAGAAGTACTTGATGCAAAGTCGAGTTGTGCGATACCTTGGAAGGCGAGGCTCTTCGTTATGTCAAATGTCCTCCCCGGTTCTGTTGATAACGCGATTGTTCCGGGTACGTCCTTAAGGAACACCGTCGCAGGGCGCCATTCACCATCGAACCACTGCATCTGTTGAATCATCATTGAGTCAACCGATCTTCCTTGTGAATCCTGATATTGGGTTGGAACGTCCATGTTAATGCTAATTGCTGTTCCAAGACTGGCGTCAAGATTGACTCTACTAGGAACGTCGTTGATGAGAATCTCGGACCGTGCACCTACATTTCGATCTAACAACTCAGCGTGAATGCTAGAAAGAGGGAATGAGGCGGCATACCTAGCAACAGCATCTATCTCGGAAATACTGCCGGTGGTCTCTGTTACATCGAATACCATCTCAAGATCGATGTCTGAACTAACACCTATGGGAAGGCCATGGAGAGTCACGAAAGCATCCATTCCTTGTATGGAATCTGTTGCAATAATCATCGACTCTGCTCCAGGCAGCCATCCATTCGCATCGACGGCCACCGTCCATTGAGAACCATCTTCAATCACCCTTCTTTCCATCTCAATGTCTATAGAGGGAGGAAGATTAGGTATCCAAACCTTCAATGAAAATCCTGAGGAAAGCCCCTGAGTAGGTGCGTGTATTGCAATTCCATGTACCCAAGGAGGCTCGACTTCCGGCTTTTCGCCCTGTTCTGCTTGTACGACGAGGTCAAAGTTTGAATCCGATTCCAGTTCAATTCCATAGTTGAACGAAGAACTAGCGCCTTCAGCTCCTGTCGTGAGTTCAGAAGTTGCAGAGGCAAGAAGACGATTGACTGACTGACCAATATCTGTGAACCCGCCCAAAAAGAATGCGAGGCCTGATACACCTTTTGTGCGGTCTAGGACGGGTATATCGATTCCAACATCATCGCTTGAGTTCCCGGGGATCTGAAGAGATACATCCGAGGGTAGCGGATCAAGCAGAATCGTTGCTGTGAGTGCATTATTCTGGCCTATGACAGGCACGTGGTCCACGGCTATCCCGAAAGGCACAGGCTCCGCTGTAGTGATTCTAGCAGTACTCCTGCCCACACTACCGAATGCTCCTGGATTGTTCGCGGGAGACCATGAAATGCTGTTCAATCCAGATATCCTTGTGGAAAGTGTAGAAACCTCATTTTCAGAGTCATGGGTATAGAGGAAATGATTTCCGTCCATTATCTCAGGTTCTTCAGAGTTGGTTATCTGCGCCTCTATTGAAGAGATCGCCCCTTGAGTGTTCCATGAAATGATATCTCCAAAATCAGCATTGAAAGAGTCGGGGATTCCCAGAATCCTGACTGCTTGTCGTTGTGTTCCGTTGGAGGCATGATACTGGAATGAGTCTATATCCTGATCAGCAACATATGAAGAAGAATCAGAGTCGATTGTCAAATCTATCACATTTGGAAGATCCGAAATACGGAGGCTTTGGACAGAAGCGTTGGAGAGATCGCTGCCGTAGTGATCGAGATACAGGAATTTGAGTGCACCACTATTTCTTGATTTCATTTGGAAGGTTCGCTCCTCCGTGGCCGGATCGTAGGTTACGTGTACTGCTTCCAATCCTGAGAATGCGATGGAGGCTGCAATGGGTACAAGAGGTTCAATGAGCCCGTCGTTGCCCAACACCAGTGCTGATCCACGATCTCTTGAGAGAATCAAATGGTCAGAGGCCTCAAACTCCATATGGTCGTGTGAGCCGATGGCCAGCTTCACAGAGGAGAGTATGTCGGCAACCCTGGTAGTTCGGAAATCATCTGTAATCTCAAGATGTAGATTCTGTCCCCCGCCGTCTGGAGAGAACTCGACCCCGCCGCTCAAGACATCAACCAGGATTGTAGGAATTGAGTTGATTATCAAAGCGGTCTCTAAGAACACATCCACTAGATTCACCAGCGCTGCATCGAGAATTCTAGAAAGAAAGTCTAGATTCTGATTGTTACCAAAAGAAACGTCGTTGCCTTCTTCATTGCCTCCAATGTTGAAATCTCCGTACACAATCAATGCAGTTGGAATCGCTCCTGTTTGAATTGAAATTCTCTGGTGATCGGTTATCACCCCGCCTCTGGTGAGCCAAGAGTCGTATTCGAGAGATTCAATTTTACTCACTGACCTAAACAGTATCATGGATTTTGGGGGGTATGCTGGATTGATTGGGAGGTTGTCATTATCTTCATTGGGGGAACTATCTCTTGAGAAATTCTTGACTGCTATGATTAATCCAAGACGATCGGGTTGTGATCCTGGTAACTCTGGACTCGATCTCGAACCAAGCATGGTGAAGACTCGATCTATCTCCTGGGGTGATAGCGAACCTGATGGCATGCCTCTCAGCCAACCCAATGAATCTGTGGAGTTCCCGAAATCTCCGTCTGCACGATCTTCGGGCACATTTACTCTGTCCTCGTGAAAGTGAAGATGAATGTCTGCTCCTCGATCAGCGTAGTATTCCAAAGTACTCAGACTGCGCTCGCCTACACCACCGGCACCTGAGGCGAGAGAAGAATCCGTACGAATCGTTACGGAAACCTCTCTTGGGATGACGAGTTCTTGGCCCTCTGGGTGGATGCCCAGATCGATGTACGCAACTTCCCATATCTCACGTTCGCTCTGATCCGGCGGAGAATAATGGATGTAGCCAAAACCTGCCCTTACGCCACAGGAAATCTCCATCGATGTAAGAGTGCTGAGTTCCACGGGGTCATATCTATCAGGGCACTGATCTTCTACTGGATTATTTATTGAAATCACGTATGGAGCAGCCAGAGAAGCAATAGAAATTCCGGAGTCATCGACGTTACCATTGGGATCGAATATTCCGAAGGTGATTGCTGCCAGAAATTCTGCACCTGCATCAGATATGTCGAGGAATATTCTCTCTATTCCCACATCTAGAGTAAATTGACGTGGTGGTTGAGTGAAAGCCGAATCGATAATCCAAACGTAACTCTCACCCTGATTGAGTCCTAATGTATCTGAATAGGCGAAGGCTTTGACCAAAGATACCTCCATGCTTTCAAGATTCGCCCATGCGGGGTCTTCAGGGGCTTGCTCGTCGATTACATCAACCTGAAACTGGATTGTTGGCTTAATCCAAAGTCTATCTCCACTCAACCCCCAGCCACCGTTGAAATCAAATTCAAGGGTCAATCCAACCTGAATATCATCATTCCCATCCCCATCTACATCCATCGGATGCAACAACGGATCGCCATTGTTGAATATTAACGAAAGGAGCGAATCTGTAAATGTGACGAGCTCGATTGTTTGACGTATGTCTCCATTTTGGTCTTCATACTCCACCCAAATAGCATAGTCTGTGATGTTGAGTATGGTGGACCATATGTTTCTCACTTCGCCAGGAAGTGGTTCATTGGGATCGGTTAGGATTTGATACGGGCGTGGATGGATTACCTCGGGAGGTGTTGTTTCAATTTCACTGAGGCCATTCAGCAAATCACCTGTCCCATGAATCGGGGATAACTCGTCACTTTCCCTAATTGAATCCCTAACCAGATCTAGAGCATCACCAGCTTCATCCATGGCCTGTGAATCGGATTTTATTGCTCGATCCATTGACAAAACTGCATCTAGGTCGTCAAGAATTTGGAAATCATCAGAGGCGACCCTCTGCTCAGCACTTGCGAGAATTGTTGGAGATGCAGCGGAAAGGAAGAGGAGCGCTATCACTAGCGCTGACCACGGAGGGGAAGCCCTAGAAATTGGGTGAACAACCCGAGCGGCACCCGCAGCCATGTGACAGAGTTCCTACGAGGCTGATTTAGGATATTCCCCGATGTGACCCTCTTAGGTCACGGTCGGCGGACAACCTCGATGGAGCCGCAAGCAGGACATGGTACCCTGACGCCCGGGGCTCCTGATGGTATTCTGACCTTGAAATAGGTTGAACAAGCGTTGCAAGAAGGTTTCAGTTCAACATAGTCTGAATTTTCTGGCGGCTTTTCTTTAATTTCGTTTTGATCTGGTTCTTCTGAAGGGAGTGCCGGGGTCGCCGGTTCGGGCTCCGCGGCTGGTGCCGGGGTCGCCGGTTCGGGCTCCGCGGCTGGTGCCGGGGTCGCCGGTTCGGGCTCCGCGGGTGGTGCCGGGGTCGCCGGTTCGGGCTCCGCGGCT
>PBBV01000006.1 GCA_002717835.1 Methanobacteriota archaeon | reverse complement strand
GATTGTAGTCACGCATGAGATGGGATTCGCCAAAGAGGTCGGCGATCGCTGCATACTTTTCGATGAAGGGCATCTGATTGAGGAAGCGCCTCCAGAGGAATTCTTCTCGAACCCTAAGCATGAGAGGACAAAGCTCTTCTTGAACCAGATTTTGTAGTATAGATTACTCGTTAATCCACCTAGACACCCTGTCATATATCCCATAGTCGAAGGTGGCTAGATTCAGTTTGGGGCCATCGTTGCTCACAGTGATCCTAGCCCCTCTGGTGAAATGTATCTCGTCCCATCCGTCCGCCACCACATAACCTCTGTGCATATCACTCGTGAGGACGGTCGCCTCGTTGGTCCATGCCCAATGAGACCCATTCGCCCCTCTCGAAGGGTGAGGGAGATCCCTAGATAGTGCCAGATAATGATCATCAATCTCACTCCTAGGAAACCTCGAATCCTGCATGTCCACCGCATGCCTAAACCATGCTCCCTGCCCAAGGAATGTGGAAAATAATACGCCGGAAGACGATTGACGAAGATCAAGACTCTCATTGTGCTTGTCAGATGCCCTCTCAATACGGTATTTTGATGGTTGGTACTGATGGGTATTCGCTACAAGGAGATCATTCAGGGCAGGGTCGGATCTGAGGACATTTCCAGATGTGGTGAGAATTTCGGCTTGAAGACGAGGAAGCACATTCACGACACAGGTCCCGTCCAGTACTCGTCTTAGATCTGGTGAAAAGTTGACGGCATCGCTGCCCATGTAGAATCCGAATGATCCCTCACCATCCTCCTTCATTGGATGGCTATTGACACCCATCACGAGAGCTTTATCGTCGACTGAATGCGCTATTGATGTCAAGGTCCCATCGCCACCAAGAACGATGACTATGTCAGGCCCAATGAAATCCTCTCTTGAGACACTCTCCCTTGCGACAGTTCTGTATTCGATCTCCCCTGCCTCGCGACTATCTTCTAAAACAGAAATCACAGTTCTCAACGCACTGTCATGCACTTCCTCGTGGTTCTTCTTGAATACCACCAGTAGACGCTTCATAGTCGCTCCCAACCATACGGGCGGCGGCACCGCTTTGAAACGAACGCACACTGAGAACACTCATCCCTATGTCCCTGTACGGTTCCACGTGCGCATCTGGGCGACCCTCTTCATCATCCTCTCATCTTCTCTCGGCGGCTGCCTCTCTTCCGAGCCACAGTGCACTGAAATGTGCTGGGTACTGAATGAGGAAGAACTCGACGATTTGCTCTCAACACCAGGAGCTCTTGATGTCTTGGCACTCTCCGACTCCAATGATAGATTACGGGTATCCACCTTGACAGAGGTCTACTCTTCGACGGATGGACAGACAGGGTCGATCTCATGGGATGTAGCCAAGGACGATACCCTCCAAATATCTTCCATTGGGATGGCAATCAGTCTCGCTGGCACTCAGATGGATACTGAAGAGGTCGTTGCTGGGAATGTAACGAACATACGCGTCGGCTCTGCATGGTTCGAGGGCAGGGATGCCAAGCCCGAACATGTCGACCCCTTCCATCTTTTAGCGCTTCAAGCTGCTTCTGACCCCCTGGGAACGTACCCCCCTTTCGGATTTGATCCGTCTATTTTTTCAGGCATGGACTGGACTATAACTGCTGACGAGATATCCCTACAACAGATAGCAACTGCCACTGATGATAATGTAAATGTGATTCTCGAGCTAATCGGCGAACCACCTTCCTTGATGGGAGTGCAAATGTATAACGTGAATGATGGGGGATCGTTTCGATTAGATGTAGCCATGGGAGACGATGTCTCCATCNATGTAAAGCAAGGCATAGAACGCCTCCCAACGAGTTTAACTTTCCCTTCACAGCCGTATCTCTTGCAGGATGCAACTGAATGGACGATTGTTGTACCGCCTGGATTCATTCTGGAAGTGGAACCATCAGAACTTCAGATACACGGCCTTCACACTGAAGGAGATTCGCTGATAACGGCAGCATCATCTATCATTTCCGAGGCCCCTGTAAATATCACTGACCAGAGNGGCCACTGGTGGAATTTAGAGTGGAACGATGCGGATATGGACCAGCTGGTGTCTGCTGGAGACCGTATCACTCTGAGAACAGATGCCGAAGGTACCATCGGTGCAGGAATTTTGGACATTTGGGCTGATGGATGGTCCGGCACTGCTTTCAATTAGGCATCAATCGCTCAAGATAGTAAGGAACGTATTCTCATGGAAAATAACCTGGAAAGTAAGCGACATCCTCTAAAGAGGTTGATTTCCCATCTAAGTAAGCACAGGGGAACTATCATACTCGCTTCCATATGTTCCATCCTGAACAAGTTCTGGGATCTAGCCCCTCCTGTGCTCATTGGCATGGCCGTGGATGTTGTAGCTCTGCGAGAAGAATCTTTCCTTGGAAATATGGGTTGGACGGATCCTCGCGAGCAATTCCTAATTCTGGTCGCATTGACTGTGATAATATGGGTGCTTGAATCGCTATTCGAGTATTTTTATGCGGTCTTGTGGCGGAATCTCGCCCAAACTGCACAGCACGAACTCAGGATGTCTGCCTATTCGCATATACAAGATCTCGAGATGCGGTGGTTCTCAGAACAGACGACAGGAGGGCTCATGGCGATAATGAATGATGATGTGAACCAACTTGAGAGATTCTTGGACCAAGGCGCAACCGATCTCCTTCAGGTTGCTACTACAGTAGTGGTAGTTGGCGGCATAATGTTTGCAATAGCACCCGAGGTAGCAATATTGGCGGTTATCCCTGTTCCCATAATCGTAATCGGCTCCTTTGCTTTCCAGAGGCGAATTGGCGAGAGATATACACTAGTCAGAGAAGAAGTAGCAGATTTGAATGCATTGCTTAACAATAACCTGAGCGGAATAACCACAATCAAGTCATTCACTGCTGAAGATAGAGAGGTCGAGCGTGTAAGAGTGGCTTCCGAAACATACAGGGAAGCTAACAAGTCAGCCATACGCCTCTCGGCTTCGTTTGTACCATTGATTCGAATGGCTATTCTCTTTGCCTTCACTGCAAACATGCTTGTAGGAGGCTGGATGGCATTAGATGGTGCACTCTCAATTGGCGCATACAGCGTAATTGTTTTCATCACTCAGCGTTTGCTATGGCCTTTGACCCGCCTNGGTCAGACTTTCGACCTCTACCAGCGTGCGATGGCATCTACAACACGAGTTCTGGATTTGCTCGATACGGAAATCGGGATAGTGGAGGGGGATGTCGAGATAGAGAACGTTTCCGGAGCGATAGAATATCGCGATGTTAGTTTTGCTTATCCTGGTCGCAGTCCGATATATGACGATCTCAACCTTTCCGTGCAACCGGGAGAGTCGATTGGAATAGTCGGGTCTACAGGGGCTGGAAAAACCACAATGATGAGCTTGATGATGCGATTGCATGATCCCGTATCTGGAGGCGTGTTTCTGGATGGCCACGATGTGAAGCGCCTGACTCTGAATTGCTTACGTGGATCCATCGCTCTAGTCTCGCAGAATACGACTCTATTCCCTGGATCAGTAAAGGATAACATCCTCTATGGCAGACCAGATGCGGATGATGAGGAGATATTGAATGCGGCCACTGTGGCAGAGGCCATCGATTTCATACGGGCTTTACCTCATGGATGGGACACAGAAATTGGAGAAGATGGGCATCGACTCTCGGGAGGACAGAGACAACGAATTGCCATTGCGAGGGCTGTTCTCAAAGACGCGCCAATACTTGTTCTCGACGANGCCACAAGCAANGTCGANAATGAGACTGAGGCGGCTTTACAGCGCTCTGTCGAGATTCTATCCAAAGATAGAACCACGATTATCATAGCTCACAGGCTATCTACTATCAGGAATGCTGACAGAATAGCAGTTCTCGATGGAGGAGTGATATCCGAGATAGGGTCCCATGAACAGCTAGTCAAATCTAAAGGACTCTACAGCAGACTTTGGGACGTTCAAACAGGACAGGCATAGGGGCCAAACTCAAGCGATGTAATGCCTTCGTGCACCACATGTCCTCCGACGGATCTCGTTCATACCCGCATCTCGGTCCGCTTCAGAGGCTGATGGGAATCGAGCTTGAAACGATGAAAAACAGTCATTGTGTCGTTTATGTAGATGTGACGGAAGAACATCTCAACAAGGGCGGCGTCGCCCATGGTGGCCTCCATGCCACACTCCTCGATACAGCAATGGGAGGTGCTACAGTAGCCTCTCTCTCAAAGGAGGAGTGGTGTGCTACCGCCCAGCTAAATATATCCTACATCGAAGCGGCGCAAGTAGGTGTGAGATTGAATTGTGAAGCCAGGGTCTTACGCAGAGGTCGAGGGCTAGCTCACGTCGAGGGTAAGATATCTGATAATGCAGGCTCAGTCATCGCTAAAGCAGTGGGCACATGGGGTATCTGGCCGAGAAGGCCCAGTCACTTGAAGAAGTAGCAAAACATACAACATTTCATTTGCAAAGCCCTGTAGTGTCGTGCATGGCTAGAATCGATTCCATACTGCTAGGGCTGTTCGCGATAGCGCAGTTGATGCTTTGGCAGTATCTGGAAGACAGTACCATCGATCTCGCCGGGGACCTGTTCGGGGTTAGTGGCGCGACTACTGCATTGCTCGCTATCTACTTTCTAACGTCTGTGGGACGTTACCAGAAGGAGTTTGATAATTCCTATTCAAAACTCGAGAAAACCCGATTAGAAAGGAATGAAAATGGCACCCTTGAGAGAGTCGATAATCGAACTTTGACCAGAAAGGCCGGATGGTGGGCAATCCCAATAATGCTGATTGTATTCGGATCAATGAATGTTCTGGGCATGATCATTTCATGAGGGCGGCACCATGTCCCGTGCAGCGGAACTCATAGATCGCGCCACTGAAAACCCCGCTTACGAAGGCCTTGGTGGTTACTACATATTCATACGAAGGGTGGCTATTCCGCTCCTCTTGATAGGCGTATGCATGTCTTCGTATTACATGTCTGTGACTTGGTTCTCACATGGAACATCCATCATATTGGCGGGAATGGTCACAGGACTTAGTCTAGGTCCGATAATGGCGTTGGAACAGATGTATGGAATTTGGGTCAATAAGAAGTAAAATCATGACGTCGATAGCACTATGGGGAGACGCCTTCTGTGAGGTAGCATGGCTGCTATGATAGACTTCATATTCGGACTGCTCGATGCAACCGGATTGGAACTGATGTTCGGCATTTCCGCATTAATTGGAGGAATCTTGTTTCTGTTATGGTTGGTGCTGGTGGTAGTCCTTGGTGGAATTGGTGATGTTGCTGAGGGAATTTTTGGTATCGACATCGATGCAATGGGCGCAGATGCGTCATTCAAGGCGCTTACATTCCAAGGTGTAATGGCATTCATGATGTTCTTCGGATTAACCGGAATCATTGTTATGCAATCGGGAGGACCAGAATTCCTCGCAGTAATTATCGGTGGCGCATCAGGGGGGGCCTCGATGTTCGCCACAGGCAAAGTTTTCCAATTCTTCATCGCCCTCCAGGCAGAGGGGACCATCGAGATCGACGATGCAGTAGGCTCCATCGGAACGGTGTATCTGCGTATCCCAAAGGGTGGAACCGGACAAGTCAGCGTCAGTATCAAAGGATCTTTGAGGCAGTACGATGCAAAGTCTGCTGATGGCTCCCTGATTCCGAATGAGGAAACCGTGAGCGTCAAGGCTGTCGTAGGCACGGTTTTAATCGTTGAACCTGCTCAATACAGCCCTTCCGAGGAAGAATGATCCAATCTGGGTTTTTTGCAAAGCCGGCACAGCCTTCATATCCACCCCCTTGGAGTGTCACCTATGGCCCACGGCACCCGAATGGCTCTTCTGACTACGTTAACCGCCCTTATGTTGACTCCTCTGGCAGCCGCACAAGAAAACGACAACAACGCTGCCGCAGGAATAGGCGTCCTGATGTTCGTGACGATACTACTGCTTGTTGCAGTGGTCATTTTCTTTGCCCAGAGATACAAGCGGTGCCCACCAGATAAAATCATGGTCATATACGGGCGAACTGCTGGTTCGGAAGCTTCCAAGGTGATTCACGGTGGCGCAACGCTGGTATGGCCATTGATTCAGGATTACAGTTACATTTCCTTAACCCCGATGACAATCAATATCGATATGCGAAATGCACTTTCCCAACAGAATATCAGGATCAATGTACCCAGCACATTCACCATTGGTGTATCTACGGACCCCAGAATAATGAGTTCTGCTGCAGAGCGACTTCTTGAACTAGATTTGGAACAGGTCGAGGAAATGGCAAAGGAAATCATCTTTGGCCAACTAAGACTTACTGTCGCAACACTGACGATCGAACAGATTAATCAGGACAGGGACGCATTCCTCGATCTAATCAGAACTAACGTCGACGCTGAGTTGAACAAGGTCGGATTGTACCTGATAAACGTCAACATAGTTGACATCACGGACGAGTCGAATTACATCGAGAGCATAGGAAAGAAAGCCGCCTCTGTAGCTGTCGAACAGGCACGTGTTGACGTTGCTAATGCAGAGCGAGATGGAGCAGTAGGATCTGCAGAGGCTATCAGAGCCAGAGAGATTCAGGTAGCTGAAAACATGGCTCAGGCCGAGAAGGGTAAGAAGGCTGCAGAGGCAGATCAGCGAGTTTTCGTCAATGAGCAAGAAGCCATCGCAGTCGAAGGTGAGAACTCATCCCAAGCCCAAATCGCAAGAGTCAATGCTGACCTTGCTGAAGCAGAGGCTACTGCAAAGCAACGTGCTGAAATAGCCAAGGCTCAGGCAGAGGCAGAGATTCAGAAATCGAAGTATGTCGAGGAAGAAGAGCGTCTCAGAGCTAGCGACATTGTAAGAGAGAATATACAAAAGCAACAGATCGAGATTGCCGCTGAGGCCGAAGCAGAGCGACAGCGACGTATTGCTGCTGGTGAAGCAGACGCCATACTCCTGAAGTACGAGGCAGAAGCAGCCGGTGTTCAGAAGGTCCTCGAGGCAAAGGCAGCAGGTTATGCAGGGCTTGTCAGTAGCTCAGGCGGAGATGCCAAGGCCGCAGCAACCCTCCTCATGGTCGAAAAGATTGAGGGTATGGTGGCAGCACAGATAGAGGCCGTCAAGAATCTCAAGATAGACAGCATAACCGTCTGGGATGGCGGAGGAAGCGCGGATGGATCGGCTACTTCGGACTTCATCAGCAGTCTCGTGCGAAGCCTCCCGCCGTTACATGATGTTGCTCGTAATGCAGGCGTCGATTTGCCTCAGTACCTGGGGACCATGACTGACAATAACGATCAGTAATCGGCACGGTGAGTCGTTGATACGGACTCGATCTGTATTTTCCATCCTAACTGTCTCGCTATTGGCGATAACGGTTGATTCCTACCTAGAATCGCAAGGGATATTTTCCTTGGGGGCGGGCACTTTAGGCCTGTTACTCGGTTTGATATTTGCATCACTCATTGCGATAGAGTCCAACGAAAGGAAGTATGCAATTGACTCCATATTGCCCGCTTCGATTGTACTTCTTGGATTTGGATTAAACATAGCCCACCTCGCAACAGGAGGTATAGGGATTGCAGGCATGGCATCTATCCTGACTGCTATATTTGCGGCATTCATCACTACCACGATTATGGGCAGAATCCTCGGAATCAATGTCCCTCAATCATTTGCATTAGGCGCAGGTGGCGCGATATGTGGAACAAGTGCAGTACTTGCAGTAGCCCCTTCACTCCGTTTGAGTGCTGCCAAGACTGGAGCAATAATCGCAGTTGTAAACTTCCTTGGCTTAGCAACATTCCTCTCTGTGCCAATATTGGCCCACATGCTTGGGATGACCGATCAAACCGCAGGGATATGGGCTGGATCGACAGTACATGCAGTTCCTCAGGCGATAGCAGCTGGCGAAGCGCTTGGAGGGGATGCTCTCAGTTTAGCCTCGGGAACCAAACTCACAAGGGTGCTTGGGTTGCTTGTAGTGGTCCCTATAGCATCACTCTTTGCTGAATATGAGGAAACAACCTCAACAGAAGACGGAAAAAGAAAGGCAAACATACCACTCTTTCTGCCTGGTTTCATACTTGCTTCTATTCTGGCAACAACACTAGTGCCAACACAAATGGCCACTCAATTGGAGGGCCTTGGAAGCATTTTGTTGGTACCTGTATTGGTCTTAATTGGAACTAGCATAGACCTGAAAGAACTCGCTGGAGCGGCAGGGCCGATACTCTGGGCGGGTGCGGTATCAACCATCATCGTGATGGCATCTACAGCAATTGTGCTCGCTATGCTCATTTAGCCCCTGCGTAACGGAGGCACATGGCAGATGATGTCGTCATAGTCGGAGGGAAGAGGACGCCCTTTTGTGAGTGGTCTGGTGGAAAGAGGGGCGATGGCAAATCAGGAGGGCTGTTATCCGATGTTTCTGCCGAGGAACTCGGCACTATTGTGATTGGAGGGGCGCTTGCTTCTACAGGTACTGACCCATCTTCTGTAGATCATGTCGTGATGGGGCACGCCCTCCAGACTTCCAGTCAAGCTATCTTTGGAGCGAGACATGCCGGACTTCGCGCTGGAATACCTCAGGAAGTGCCCATGTTGACCCTAAACCGTTTATGCGGCAGTGGTGCACAGTCGGTTGTCACTGCAGCACAAATGATTATGCTTGGGGAAGCGAATACTGTAATTGCTGGTGGAATGGAAAATCTTAGCCAGGCGCCCATGGTGCTCAGGGGCACACGCCCTGTAAATCGTCTAGGAAGGCCACCAACTCAAGGGCAAGTTTTGGATAAGGACATGGAGGATTACCTCTTTACCAACCTGTTAGACTCCATTTCAAATCGTTTCATGGCCCAAACAAGCGATGAACTTTGCAAGCGACTTCATGTCACACGTGAGCAGGCTGACTCCTTTGCGGCTTTGAGCCATCAGAGAACAGAGGCCAGTATCTCAAATGGGCTATGGAATCAAGAGATCGTTGAAGTAACTACCACGGGCGGTATAATAGGCCCATCGGATGAAGATCACGTCGTCCCCGAGACAACCCCAGAATCCCTGTCAAAGCTCCGTACTCACTTCGGGCCAGAATCCCTAGTTACAGCTGGGAATGCATCTGGGATTGTCGATGGAGCGGCGGCTTTAGTGGTCAAGTCCGCGACTCAGGCGTCTTCAGATGGGGACGAACCTCTTGCAAGAATCGTCTCTTGGGGGATTGTCGGCCTTGAGCCCGCAATAATGGCTTACGGCCCTGTTCCATCTAGCAGGATGGCATTGGAAAAAGCCGGTCTTTCGGTTGATGACGTGAGCAGGTGGGAAATTAACGAAGCATTCGCTGGACAGGCAGTTGCATGTATGAAAGACCTAGATATCGAAGAAGGAATAGTCAATGTAAACGGCGGCGCTGTGGGGCTTGGCCATCCCCTAGCTGCCACCGGAACTAGACTATTACTCACTCTTGGACATGAGTTACGAAGATGCGGCGGCGGTTTCGGAGTCGCTACTGCATGTATAGGCGGCGGGCAAGGCATTGCAGTAGTTATCGAGTCTCTATAGCCGGAATTCACATATCTCACGTACCATTTCGGTGGTTATGGGCCATGCTACACCTATGCGAAGCCTTGCCAAGACCTTGACATGGAGAATAATTGCAACCACGGATACATTTCTGTTGACATACCTCTCAGCAACTTACCTGGGAGCAGATCTCGGGATAACTTTTGAGCAGGCTACAGGTTTAGCTGCCACGGTAGCTGGACTAGAACTTATCACAAAATTAGCTCTTTACTACCTGCATGAAAGGGGATGGGCTAGGTTGCAATGGGGCATTGAAAAACACACCTATGCGAATTAACCCAGAATTGCTCCTATGATTGCGGCCCCAGCGAGCCATGCTCCCAGCGATGATCCTAGATTTCCAAGGGCTGTGACAAGTAAGATACGACCAACCCTATTTTTCCAGAGTCCAGACATATCTTCGATTACGAGGAACTCCGATGCGTCCAGGCCAGTGGGTTTTTGCATCTTGTATTGAGTGTAACCTGCAAACCATCCTGCTGCTAGTGCGGGGTTAAGTGATGTAAACGGCGACGCAATAGCACCAACCACAACAGAAAGAGGATGCCCCCCTGCAAGGGCAACCCCCAACCCAGCAAGGGCAGCATTTGCAATCATCCAGTATCCGAGCGTATTTCCTATGCCCGTAAAATCGCCACGCAGCCACATCCACCCGATAATCCCGACAAGAATCGCCGGGATAGCGCCAACCAGAATCTTCGGCCATATTGAGGGGGTTGGAATTACATCCAGCTTTGATATGACTTTCTGATCGCCCTCATCAGGTGGCTCTTCCCATACCGTCTTAATCCCACTTAAGTGACCAGCACCTACAACTGCTAGTACTTTCCCTTGCTCCGAGACTTGGCGTATCCTGCTGGCCATATACCGGTCCCTCTCGTCAATGAGGACAACGCCGGCCTTAGGTGCAACATCACGTGCTTCTTCCAAGACTTTACTGAGCATATCCGAATCTTCGAGCAATGCCTCTATGTCTTCCCCATCTTCGCCGTTATCGCTCCAAAGGATAGCATTGAGAACGCGAACTTTCTCCATGAAACCCATCTTCTTCCAGGCTCTTCTAAGGGTCGTAACTATGTCTCGATCGATTAATTCAATGGGTAGCCCCATCTCATTTGCAACGTCAATGGCTCGAAGAAGCTCTGCTCCGGGCTTCTCTCCCTGTTCGATCCCCATCTTTCGCTGTTGACTAGCAAGAGCGGATTGAAGCAAAATCATGCCAGAGCGACCGTCTTTTATGATTGAGAGAAGATCTTCATTGTCCATTGCGGAGGGATTCTGCAGTGATTTCAATCTAGATTCGCACAATTCAACAGCAACAATGTCCGGTTCAAATTCTGAAATTTGCTCCTGCACCAAATCTATCGATGTCTTACTGACATGTGCGGTACCCACGATTCTGACATTATTGTCGAGATCGATAACCGTGTCACTCATTCACCAGTCCCCCAATCGTGGTAGTCATCGCTTTGAGAAGGTCAGCATGTTCAGCTACATCGTGAACCCTCAGAACATCAACACCCGAACACACTGCAGAGGCTGCTACACCGAGCGTCCCGAATAGCCTGTCATTGCTATTTTCCCGCCCCAATAGATCCAGAAACATCCTCTTACGACTAACCCCCCAAAGCAGCCCTACATCCTCCCTCGGTACTATTTTTCGACCTGCCTTTAACAATGCGATGTTATCGTCGAGACGCTTCCCAAATCCAATTCCGGGATCTACGGTTATATGTTCTGGAGGTATGCCTGCATCAAGTAGAACATTCACTCTATCGCCAAGGTAATCTCCAACCTCTGAAACAACATCTGTGTATGTAGGATCCACTTGCATAGTGCGCGGTTCGCCTTTCATGTGCATTACACAAACCTCCGCTCCTGAATCAGAAATTAATTCGATCATTTCCTTGTTTTCTGCGCCAGTTACGTCATTAATCATGCGACAGCCCTTTTTCAGTGCCTCACCAGCAACTCCCGGTTTACTGGTGTCTATGGAAATGAACGCATCAGGCCTCTCACGTAAGATGCCTTCAATCACGGGGATGGTCCTAGAAAGCTCGTCTTTTACCCCTACCGGCATTGCACCTGGCCTAGTTGACTCGCCACCAATATCAATTATCGATGCACCGTCATCTATCATCGAAATCCCCCGAGACACAGCATGAGTCGACTTAACAGACCGAGAGTTTGGGTGGAATGAGTCTGGAGTCACATTCACCACGCCCATAAGTGCCGGTGAAATACCTCTTTCGGCGAACCCTCCGCCCTCCAAGTCTGCCCTCACGTGTGCTGGAAACAACGTTGGCTTTATGATGTGATGGAAGGGGATGGAGCGCAATGATGGAGGAGGGCGGTGCAGATAACCCTGTGGAAGAACCCCTCTCGCCTGAGACCATGGAGCTCATGCAATCCATTGTTGTGAGGCACAGACCAAGAGATTCTCATCACATGCGCACACTAATGACAAATGCCGGACTGCAATCTGGAGCCTACGCCATGGCAGTGGGTCTAATGTGGTGGATCACTGTAGCCAAAGGCGGTGCACAACTCGGGGATCAGGATATACCATCATCTCTCATAGGTCTGCAATTTCACTCCATCAGCATCATGGTTCCGGCTTTGGTTCTAATTTCCGCGTTTGTTTTCGCACTCGGGAGTTACAGAGGTAACCCCGCACTCCTTCTCACAGGAGGGGCTACAGCCCTGTTAGTTGCCTACCTCGTGATAGAGCCATTAGGACTTTTTCTGATAGGATCGATAGACGAAGCGAGAGTCGCACTCTCCGCGACGGGACGTCTAGCCGTGCTATCCGCCCTCACCTATGCATCCACCATGAGCGGAATAAGCGCGATACTACTCTCCTGGGTCCTAGGACAGCATCATTACCTCCCGTTCGATGTCTTTGAGTTAGTGGATGATACCGATGAGGGTGAGGATGATGTGTCTTCGCCCTTCCCGTGACTCGTGGTCAGAGAGCATTTACCGTGGCTAGAGGTTGTCAGATTGGGGCATCGTATAGATCGGGACAGGAGAATTACGTCGCATCTCGGTCTGACTGCTAGGGCTCTTGGAGCCGATGGAATTGTTTTGTGCGGAGATGAAGATCCAAGCATCATTGAAACTTGGAAGAATGTGGCAGAACGTTTCGGCGGATCCTTCTCAGCGAGATATGAATCAAAGCCGATGGCTTATCTAAAATCCTTCAAAAGAGGAACAAAGGGAAGACCTCCAGGAATTATTGTACATCTCACTATGTACGGAGAAGATGTGTCAGAGGCTTTACCGAAGATTCGGCGAGATCGTCCAGTGGCATTAGTGGTCGGCGGCGCGAAAGTGCCTGGAGAATTATTCGGCATCTCAAATCACAATGTGGCCGTCGGGAATCAACCACATTCTGAAGTTGCAGCTTTGGCTGTTGCACTCTCGCAGTGGCACTTTTCTGTTGCCATAGAAAGCCGATTTGAAGGCGGGTCAATAAGAGTTATACCTTCAACAGATGGAAAGAAAGTTGTCGATGACAAAAATACTCTTGACTCATGAATGTATAAGAATCGCATTCAGGCATCAAATTCGATGTCGAGGCCCCCTCACCCCGGTGGATTCTGCCCCGGCCTCAACCAAAATGGCGTCATTGACCCCCCATCATTCCCCGATGCCGCCGACAAACTCCTAGAAAATACATTCCAAGAAGAGTTCACAGGACCCCCAGGGGTGCTGCTTCTTGCAGACGGAACTAGGGCAGAAGGGCGCCTCTTCGGCTCTTGTTCCACGGGGGAAGGAGAACTCGTATTCACTACCGGTATGTGCGGATATCAAGAGAGTATGACCGACCCGTCTTTTGCTGGCCAAATTCTAACATTTACATGGCCATTACTTGGCAACTACGGAATACACCCCGGAATAAGCGAATCTTCCGGAATACATCCTCGTGGGATAGTGTGTAGGGAGCTAATGGCCAATCCAGACCACAGAGACTCGATTGGCAGCGTGCACGATTTCCTCAGATCCCACGATGTGCCGGGCATATGCGATATTGATACTCGAGCGTTGACCCGCAAAGTACGTGAACACGGAACGCTTCTAGCAATATTCGGTCCTATCGAACGGGAAAATGAGTTGAAGAAAAGACTCGAAAGTATGCAACCCCCTGATCGAGAAGATCTAGTGGGGAAAGTAACGATGAAAAAAGCCGTTCTCCTAAATCCAGGAGCCAGAGACGAAGAAGGCAACCTCCTCCCCAGACTTGCCGTGCTCGATTGCGGGATCAAATACAATATCCTCCGGGAATTATGCATCAGATTCGAGGTCGTCTGGTGTCCAGCAAATTTACCATTCAAGGACATCATGTCAGATTGGAAACCTTCAGCACTATTTGCTTCAAATGGGCCAGGCGACCCTGCACACCCCGATTCAGCCACTAATGCAAGAAACACCCTCGCTGAAGCTGTGAGAGAAGGACTCCCTGTCATGGGAATATGCCTTGGACATCAACTGATGGGCCTTGCAGCGGGCCTTAGGACATACAAGCTCAGGTATGGGCACAGGGGGGCCAACCAACCTGTCCTCGACCTGCATTCCAACAAAGTGCACATCACCAGTCAAAATCACGGCTTCGCAGTTGAAGATCCAGCGAAGGGAATGCTCGCCCCACATCCCTCTGGAGCCCATTCGGACTCGAATGATAACATCTTGGAAAGTGAATTCGAGGTACGTTACGTCAATGCAAACGACGGGACAGTCGAAGGCCTCGATCTCATTGATAGGCCATGCTTCACAATCCAATTCCATCCCGAGGCCTGTCCCGGGCCTCACGATGCGTCTCTGCTCTTCAATCGATTCTCAAATATCGTTGACGACCATTTGAAATCCGAAGTGGAAGTCAGGAGTAGAGCCTGATGCCTCGTAGAGATGATCTCAAGAGGATCGTGATTCTTGGATCTGGGCCAATCAGAATAGGTCAGGCCGCAGAGTTTGACTTTTCGGGCTCACAAGCCTGCAGAGCACTTCGAAATGATGGGTATGAGGTCATACTCATCAATTCCAATCCAGCCACAATACAAAATGATCCTGAAATGGCCGATAAAATATACATCGAGCCACTTTTGCCTGAAGTCGTCGCGAGAATACTGGAAATCGAATCGCCGGACGCACTTCTCGCCGGGATGGGCGGTCAGACAGCACTCAACATAGCCACAGCATTAGCCCACGAGGGGACACTGGCAAAACTTGGTGTGGAATTAATCGGGTGCGATCTTCAAGCAATAGATGATGCCGAAGACAGAGACCGATTCAAGAAAGTCTGCGAAGAAATAGATCTCCCTGTGTGCCGCGCGATAGCTTGCAGTTCGATAGACGAGGTTCTAGCAGCGGCAGAAGATCTCGGAGCATACCCTCTGTTAATTCGACCGGCGTTTACACTTGGAGGCCTTGGGGGTGGCACCGCTTTCAATACAGGGGAACTGGTAGAGATTGCAAGACAGGGCATACTGCATTCCTCCATAGGACAGGTTCTCATCGAGGAAAGTATCTTGGGGTGGCAAGAACATGAATATGAAGTCATGCGCGACACATCAGATAACGCAATAATTGTCTGTACCATGGAAAATTTGGACCCAATGGGAGTCCATACAGGGGAATCTGTTGTAGTCGCACCCCAACAGACTCTATCAGACAGGGATCATCAGAATCTCAGGGATGCAGCGCTCAAACTAATTAGGAGATTGAACATAAAGGGAGGCTGCAATGTCCAGTTTGCTGTAGAACAGTCAACAGGCGAATATCGAGTTATAGAGGTAAACCCGAGAGTCTCAAGGTCATCCGCCTTAGCATCTAAGGCAACTGGTTATCCGATTGCTAGAATGGCAGCGTTGATCGCTGTAGGCTACACGCTCGATGAGTTGCCGAATCCAATCACCGGAGAGGGAACCACGGCTGCGTTTGAGCCCACTTTGGACTATTGCGTAGTAAAGATACCCAGATGGCCTTTTGACAAGTTCAGAACCGCTGATAGGACCATTGGGACATCGATGAAGTCCACTGGCGAGGTGATGGCAATAGGAAGAGGCTTCGAAGAAGCATTCCTGAAAGCATGGTCTAGCTTAGAATANGGCACACCCCACCCACGGCCACTTACAATGGCGGATGCATCCGGGGGGGAGACGATGGATGAGAGAGCCGCGATTCCCCTTGATGATGCAACTCTTGAAACATGGTTATCCGTACCATCCGATCGCAGGATGGCTGCACTCTTTGAATCCTTCAGAAGAGGATGGGACATAGAAAGAGTCAGAGAAATTTCCGGAGGGATAACCAGATGGTTTCTACACAGATTCTCGACAATGGCTTCAATCGAAGCAGAGATTGTCGAGGTCGGCCTCTCTTCAGATATTGAAAAAATCGAAGAAGACTCAATCAGGCGGTGGAAAGGGTACGGCTTTTCAGACGCACACATCGTCGATGCAATGAATGGTTTCAAGCCACAACTGGACGCCCTCTCCGTCTCCGAGATGACGAAGCACAGGCACTCGTTAGGAATACACCCGGTATTCAGAATGGTCGACTCATGTGCTGCTGAGTTCGCTGCGGTAACCCCCTACTATTATTCTACATATGAGGGCGGTAATGCTTCTAGTGGTGTAGATAGCGTCCAAACAGACTCATCTAAAGAAGCAAGGAGAATGGTGGTTATAGGATCGGGACCAATTAGGATAGGTCAGGGAATCGAATTCGATTATGGCTGTGTTCATGCAGTAGGCGCGATACGAGATATGGGGCATGAGGCCATTATAATCAACAATAATCCAGAGACAGTATCAACTGACTTCGACACCAGCGATCGTCTTTATTTCGACCCATTAACTCTCGAATCAGTTATCGAAATACTACTCAGGGAAAGGGCGGATGGCATAATTTTACANTTTGGNGGACAGACAGCAATCAACCTTGCTTTGCCGATTCAAGGCCAGCTTGACCATTTGCATTCCATGGGGGTGGAATTGAAGATGGCTGGAACCTCTCCCGATGCAGTCGATGAGGCGAGCGACAGGCATCGTTTCGAGGAGTTCGCCGCTAGAAATGGATTGAGGATGCCGAGAGGCATCACGGCAAAAGATCCTCTCGCAGTAAGGAATGGTGCTGCNGAGATAGGATTCCCCGTTCTGATCAGGCCGTCCTATGTTCTGGGCGGCAGAGGGATGGAGGTGTTAGCGGACTCAAAGCAACTAGATGCATACATGTCTGAGGCCTACGTCGCCCCAGAGAAACCCCTGCTGGTTGACGAATATCTCGGAAATGCCATAGAATTGGATGTGGATGCTGTGTGTGATGGCCACGAGGTGCTGATAGGCGCAGTAATGGAGCACTTAGAGGAGGCAGGCATTCATTCTGGTGATTCAACTTGCTTCATCCCCACTCAGAATGTATCAGACGCAATCCTTGAGGAGGTTGAAGAATGGACCAAACGAATAGGGCTCAAACTAGGCGTGATTGGATGTTACAACATACAGTTCGCCATAAAGGGCGATACACTATTCGTGCTTGAAGTCAATCCGAGAGGCTCTAGGACATTCCCCTTCGTCGCTAAATCAACAGGCATCCCTCTCGCAAGAATAGCTGCAAGAATCACAATGGGAGACCGCCTAGAGGACTTGGATATACCAGAGAGACAGGTTGACGCTGTCGCAGTCAAAGCACCAGTTTTTCCTTTCATCAAGCTCAGAGGGCTAGACCCGGCGCCTGGGCCAGAGATGAAATCCACAGGAGAGGTGATGGGCTCGCACAAGTCTCCTGCCGCTGCCTATCTGAAAGCTAGAATGGCTACAGAAATACCAGTGCCAACCCATGGAGGCGTTTACATTACAGTGAAGGACTCAGACAAACACTCCATCATTCCCCTTGCTGAGGAGCTGCATTCTATGGGATTCGACATATACGCAACGCATGGGACTGCCTCTGTACTTCGGGAGGATGGAGACCTGCCCACAAATACCGCTTACAGGATAGCCGAACAGGGNTCGCCAGACGCACTGGATTTGATGCGTCAAGGGAAAATCCAACTGATCATCAATACCCCCACTGGTTCCGGGGGTGCGATACTCGACGGAAATATGATGAGAAGACTAGCCGTCGAGTTAAACATCCCATTTGTAACAACACTTTCGGGTGCAAAAATGGAAGTTAAGGCGATATCTGAATTAATCAAGGGAGTGCCTGAGCCGAGGAGTCTGACGATTGGGACAGTCTAAGCCAGAGAAAATAGCTCCAACAATTCCCCACGATCACATTCTACCATTAATGTGGAGGCCTTGGGCCCGTTGCTTCTTCCGATCAATATTGAATATATGGCCTGATACCCTTCCTTCGCTCTTATGTCGCATGTTTTCATGGAATCAACAATCAATGATCCTATGCTAGAATCACTCCACTCACACTCTTTGAGTCGACTCCCAAGATGCCTAATGAAGGCCATTTGCCCATTGTCAAGTGAATCAACCATCGTGCGATCTGCTATTTTCGATATCACTATGCGGCTTTCTTCCGGAAAGTGCTTCCCATTAATCCAAGCCCGCATTTTTGATAGACGTAACTTCAAGGCCTCAGAAGGATATCCGGAAAGATGCCCTGATTTTCGCAGTGATTCCCACACAAGTTCGTCCTCAGATCTAATTTGCGCTAAGAGTGAAAGATGTCTAAATGGAACCTGTCCCGCCTCAACAGGCACATCTCTCGCAATTTGGCTCAGTCTGAGTGCACCACGTGACGTAGCCGCTGCCACTTGTTTCCGTCGAGGATCATCAACCAGAACAACTGGAGGCGATTTAACCAGCCTTTCATATTCATCTGCTGTTTCGAATAGCATATTTCCCGTATTGAAGTCGATGTGCTTCGACATCTTCGTCCTGGCAATCATGTACCTTACAATCTCTGGTGGAACGATTTCTAGAGCTTCCATGGGACCAATAGTATTGCCACTGGAACTGGACATGGGCCCCATGCCTTTGATCTGTATCCATTCATAGACCATTTTACTGGGAGGCTCATGGCCCAAGAGGCGTGAAATGGGTATTCCAGTGTCATATGAGCCGCCCGCTGAGCCGTGGTCCTTGCCAGCCGGCTCGCAGGTTATGCCATGAAGGCCCCATCGAGCAGCCCAATCAACCCTCCAAGGCATTTTCCCGTCTGCTTTTCTTATGTCTGACTTTCCTTCCACGCCGTGCCTATCCTTCCAAAGGACATATGGTCGATCATACCCCGTCACCTTGACTCCATCGAGGCTACCATCGGATCCAAGAGGATTGTATGGGAACCAAAATTCATCGAGATCCCTTCCAGATATCGTTTCTATGATGTCCCTTATCTCATCACGCTTCTCGATAGCAGAATGTATTCTGTTCTCCAAGGCCCCCGATGCGTATACTTCATGATTTAGAACCACTTCTGGAACCACTCCTATAGCTTCTAGGGACTCGAGGAAGGGATTTAGGAAATGGTCAGCATAGCTTCCCAGCGAGGCATCTGGCTTTCCATCAACTCCCGGGGCTGGTATGAAAGCAAGAGGATTGCCAATATACTGCTCATATGATTCATCGAGAAATGAATAAACTCTCCTCAACGGATCCATGCTGTCTACGATAAATATGTATCTCGATTCAATGCCCCTGTCTAGGCAGCCTCGATGTATCATTTCTGCAGAAAGAATCTCTCTCAGATGGCCTATGTGGAAACTTCCAGAGGGCGTTATCCCCGATGCCACCGTCTGAGGCCCACCTCTCTCCGAGAGGACTCTTGCAGCATGATCCGCCCAATGCATGTGTGCCTTCCTCAGATTCTAGCGGCACGAACAAGTGCTCTCAATGGGACGCCATCGATCTCATCCATCCAAGTCTTGTTAACCAGTACAAGACATAGTACAACTTTGGCACCAGCGTTAGTGAGATGTTCAATGGTTTTACGCATTGTTAAACCCGATGAAACAACGTCGTCTATCACAACTACCCTTTTGCCTTCCACTCCGGCAAAAACTTCCGACAGGTGACCACCTTCCTCCTCGCTGATACTGCGAGCCACACTAAATTCAAGATCCATGCCAGAGGCTATGCATGTGGCAAATGGTATGCCATTGATGGAAATACCAACTATTGAGTCAACTTCGTCCCCTATTTCTTCCATCATTATGTCCGCGAATATTTCCGAGACAGCCTCAATTCTCTCACCTTTGACAGCTATCGATCTCCATCCGACTCTGATGTCCGCAGGATGATCCTCTACTGGTTGCTGACTGGACGATAACCATTGGATCGTTGTCTGGGACAAAGAGAGCTCGTCTGCGATCTGTTGAGAGTTAAGCCCCTTTGCTTTCATTGTGGCAACTGTTGAGCGGAGCTCATCGATAGACTGAGGTGGCATACCTTGAAGCCTACCCCGAGTAACAAGAATGCTTCGGATATAGTTTAGGTTTTGAACTCAGAATCGCCCTGTTGAGCCAAAACCGCCTTCCCCTCTTTCCGTATCACCTAGAGACTCCAGATCTACCTCAGTAAACTCGCTCGGCGGTATGGGCGCTATCACCATCTGTGCAATTCGTTCGCCTTTCTCTATGGTGTATGAACTCCCTTCTCCAATCCATGTCATGAGTACGAACAACTCACCTCGATAATCGGCATCAATCGTCCCAATGCTATGTGGAAGAATGAGTCCCTTTCGACCGAGCGATGATCTCGCACGTATCTGCCCCTCATATCCCACGGGAATAGCAACTTTCAATCCAGTTGGGACCATGGTCGAACTTCTGAATTCAACAACGGTTCGTTCGACGGCTCTTATGTCCCACCCGGCTGCGTATTCAGAGCCTCTCACAGGTAAAGCGGCATCAGGGTGCGTGCGCACCACCTTCACTTCGATGGGAGCGACCATGCCTCCTGCAAGGGCCATGTGTCCATATCCTCTCCGGTGGGGTGAAAAGGGACGGGCTGTTCAGGCACTACATGAGTGGGTTCGATTATGAGTCACTGCTGGACAGGGCCAGGGATCGTATTCCAAAAGATATCAGTGAACGCGCTCGCTGGACAATGCCGGAGCCAGAAATTCTCCTGGAAGGAAACCAGACCATACTTCGAAACTTCTCCTCGATAGTCGACTCGATGGATCGTGATGCCAACCATGTATATCAATTCTTGATCAATGAATTGGGTACTTCCGGCACCCAGGAATCCACTCGGATACTGCTCAAAGGAAGAGTGCCGCCTAAGAGAATTAAGGAGAAGATAGTGGCCTATGTCAAGACATTCATTCTTTGTGGTCAGTGCAAAGCACCAGATACCAGATTCATCAAAGAAGACCGCACTTACTTGCTGAAATGCCAGGCGTGCGGCGCCACTAGGCCAGTGCGTCTTTGATGCTGCTGTAAGACGCCACAAAGGATATGTCTAATGCGATCCGAAGATATTCATGGACCTCTATAGAAATCCACTACTGGCAATTTCTCTGGTCGGTTTCACACCAACCCTTTCGATATTCATGACTCTATTGGTGTTAGACAGCGAATTGGCATCTCAAGCATTCTTCTTTTTTTGCAAGGCATGGATATTATTCATCCCGGCGTACTGGTTCTTGCGTATCGAAGGAAATCCTTTCTCGTGGTCAGTCCCGAATAGAAAAGGGGCATTCGAAGGATTCGTCACAGGCGTGGCTATGAGCGTGATGATATACTCAGTGTGGGAGATTTTTGGAGATTCCATAGATGCTGAATCCATGGTCGAGCAGTTACAAAACACTGGTTTGACGAGCGTTGAAGTCTATGTGGCCGGAATGTTTTACTGGATATTCCTCAATAGCATGCTTGAGGAGTATGTTTTCCGTTGGTTCATAACCGTGAAGGGAATTGAATTCACGGGAAGTGAGCTCGGGGGAATCATCGTATCTGCTTTGATTTTCACACTCCATCATGCTCTAGCACTGTATCTGTTCAGTTTCGAATGGTGGCAGATTGGAATAGCATGTTTTGGTTTGGTCTCAGCTGCTGCAATTTGGTCATGGCTATACATACGCCATAAGTCGATATGGGTCTGTTGGATATCACATGCAATTTGTGACGTCGCTGTATTCGGGATAGGATACCAGTTGGTATTCAATTGAAAATATAGATGCCCATCTCCTCCACCAGTGTCGTCGCCCCCGATTCTGCCTAAATCCTCGGAGGCCCCATACCTCCGAGGACTACAGCATTATCCTGATCCTGTTTGGAGTTACAAAAATTTCAGAGTTCTAATCACTTGACAATATTTTTCCAGGTGAAGAATATCTTCTTTCACGAAGGTCATTGTGGTATTTGAGGCCCAAAGTAGGGCCATTTTCTGAAATCCATTCGCTGAACAGCAATTTCCCGAGCGGCTCTTCTTCAGAAGCCATCAATCCTTGCATCAGGCCTTTTATTTCAGCCATTGTTATGACATCATCTCTCAGGAAAAAACCGAACACCCTGCCAGCTAACCAACCCACTAATGGGGGAACTGGGATTATCACTCTTCTAACTTCCATACTCCTTGCTATAGCCCCAACGAATTCTTTGTAACTGTAGGTCTCAGGGCCAGCAACATCCATTGTGAGATTCACATTCTTCAGGCCGGCCATTATCGCTGCATGAGCGACATCTTCGACGTGAACGGGCTGCACGGGGTAATTCCCCCGCCCGAATAATCCAAAGACAGGAAACCTTCTGATTAACCAAGCCATATTGTTGACCAGTACGTTTCTCCTTCCACCAAAAAGAAGAGTCGGTCTGATAATTGCATAGGAGTTTCCAGACTCCCTTAACGCACGCTCTGCCTCCACCTTGCCTTGGAAGTACGTCCATCCCGGGGCATCTTCGGGACGTGATACGCTGAAATGGACCACTCTGCCCACTTTCGCTTCCAATGCCGCATCAAATAATATTGAGCAGTTCCTCGCAGCCAGAGAATGATCGTAACCGTCTGATTTTTTGTTATACCTGACCCAATAGGTATTGTACAAAACCTCTGCACCACGTAGGGATTCTACGAGAGAGTCCGTATCCTCAAAATCAATAGGCATCACTTCGACTCGCCCATTAAATGGGTCATCTCTTCCAATTGCATTCGTCAGAGTTTTGACTCGTATTCCTTTATCCAGAAGCAACTTTGCAATCCATCTTCCTGAATAGCCGAATGCTCCGGTCACCACGTGGAAGCCATCGTCCATAGTTGGCCATGAGGGACCGTTGGAAAAAAGGCGCGGATTAAATTCAACGGCGTGAACAACGAGTTCCCTATGTTTTCCTTATTCGATGGATTCACAAGGGTCCTTAGGACCGTGGTTTCATGGTGGTTGATGATTCAGTTGAAGAACCAACTTCAGGGGTACAAAAAAAACGTGTACCGGAAAGGATCGTTAACGGCTTGCCAACCATGTACTGCTTCGAAACCTGCCCCTTCTGCTTCAAAGTGAAGGCGCTTTTGGGGTCGAGAGAGATCAAGTACTCGAAAGTAGAAGTAGATCCTACTTTCAAAACACAACTGAAGTGGTCCGATTGGGGAAAGGTGCCAATTTTTGTGGATGTAGACGGGACCCTGGTGAATGACTCAAATCATATTCTTCATTACATCGACTCAACCGGTGCCAACTCCTTCCCTAGGGTGGGAGAAGATCCCGAACAAGATCGTTGGATGGACTTCTCCAATCAGGTCCTCGGCAAATCGATAGTCGCAGTAATCTACACCTCCTACAGAACCTCAGTCCAAGCTCTTGATTACGTCACAAGGGTAGATAATTTCTCTTTCGGCAGCCGCCTCATAAACAAGTGGATTGGAGGCTTCGTAATGCGAATGGTAGGGAGGAATAGGGCGAAGATGTTCGAATTGCCCCCTCGTGACAATCTCCAATACCAGTTAGATATCATGTCAGAAGGCATCCAAGGAAAATTCTTCGGAAAACAGGAGCCCAACGGCGCGGATTATGCAAATTTTGGCATATTACGTTCCATGCAAGGGCTGTATGGATTCGATATAGTGCAAAACCACCCGATAATATCGGGATGGTACAATGGCATGCAAGAACACTCCGGCGTCTGATTCGTGTTATGATCGCCAATCATTTAGATTGCCGTGGCAAAGGACCATGAATAATGTGGAAAAACACATCTATGAGAGGCTCGGAAAGGGGAACCATAAATGCGGAATCTTGGACACAGACTCGGCGCATCTGGAACAAAACTAGAGAACACTATACAAGGCTTGAATGAATCTTTGAAACTTGTCTCACACTCAAATTTCAGATATTGGGAATTCGATGTACGGGAATCGGCGGACGGTGTCCTATTCGTTTTTCATGATGACCATATACGCCTGAAGGGGAAATACATCGAGACACGCCTTTTGGGAATGAATGAAATCATTTTAGCAGGCGAGGAAATCCACATAAGCATTCCAATTCTTGACCAGGTAATATCTGAATTGGAACAAAGAGAAGAACCTGTGATGGTAGAAATAAAGGAACTAATATCAGACAAGTGCAGGGCCGAAATAATAGAATCAGTCGCGGGGAGAAAAAATTGGAAGCTGATGGCGACTCCCGAAAGATTCGAACGCTCGTATCCAGCCGATGGCCGTAATCGATGGAGAGAGATGGCCAATGCGAAAAACGTGAAACTGGTTAGAGTTGGAAGGCATAGAGTCCAATTATTCCGATTTTCAAATCATGCTCTTGGAAGACTATACTTGTACCCCAAATGGCTATTTGGCCTGTAGCGTGACCAAGAGTCGACCAGTCATCCCAACAAGAGCAAGCTGAGTTGCATAACTGATGATCCGAATAGTATACCGACGATCATGTGTCTGGGCCTTCTTTGGCTTATCGCTTGGGGTATCAATTCTTTACAACTTACCACGGTCATTATACCGCCTACGAAAGCGAGGGAAACCCCAACCATCAACGGGGTCAGAACAGACCCTAGAACCAACAGAGCGATCAAAGCGCCAATAGGTTCGGTAATGCCTGTGAGTATAGCAATGCCTGTTGCCTTCAGTTTCCCACCATTGCCGGCTTGAATAGGTGCTGCTACGGCTATTCCCTCGGGAATATTGTGAAGTGCTATTGCTATCATAAGAACAAATCCATATTGAGCAGATTCAAGCACAGCAACCCCCATAGCCAACCCCTCCGGGAAGTTATGTACGCCCAACGCGATAGCTGTCAATATGCCAGATTTGTACAGCTTTCTTTCGTCACTAATATCTTCCTCGTCTTTTCTGGACAGAAGGTAGCTCGCTAGGAAAACTGTGGATGCTCCTATCACGAAAGACGAAGATATTGGCAGATATCCGAACTCGTTGGCTTGTTCATACCACAGATCTACAATTGAGATCAGTAACATGACCCCTCCTGCCATGCCCAGCATGAAAGCCATCATTTCACGTGTGATCTCTCTTAGCACCATGACGATGATGCCGCCTATTCCTGTAGCCAATCCCGCACAAAGGGCTATCGTGAACGGAAATACCCATGATTCAGATTTCCCTTCTAGTCCCTCTATCTGTATGATAGGCCCTCCCTCATATTCCGATTCTAATGATATGAATTGAAGGACAATATCTGGTACCAATGATACGCTTTCTTGGTTTATGACGCTGAATTGGTCAGAAGGGAGATGATATTCCGGATATTTCCATCCGTAAAAACCGACAGTGGAGAAACCAGCAGAATTGAACGACTTATGATCGCTCCCTCCTCCTCCCTCATTTGTAAAAACGTCGGCCTCATATGCGTCCCATTCACTTTCGAAAACAATTTCTTTGGCTGTAACCAAACTTTTTGTCAGGCTCGGTTCAGTTGACTCAATACCTAGGGTGCCCAATCCGATCGAGGGATTCAAGTTTGTCGAGTCAAGATTTACGTAGAAATCCAACCCTGCCAAATCTGGTCCATTTTCCCTAATAAAAGCCTGACTCCCCAACAATCCAAGCTCCTCACCCCCCCAGCTAGAAAATTGGAAAGTCGGACCCACTTGTCGTTCAACGAGTTGACTCGCAATTTCGATCATTTGGGAAACACCAATTGCATTGTCGACAGCCCCTGGCCCAAGATATGTGGAATCGTGATGAGCACCAATCATGATATTTCGATCATCTCCGGGCACCTCGCCTGTAACTACCCGAATTGTCCTCAAGCCTGTCTTCACCGCTTCCCAATTGCCATCCAAAATAGCATATTTTGTACCATCTGTTGCAGCCTCATTCACATAATCGATGAATATCCCAGCAACACTTTCTGATACATGCAAGAATGGAATCAGTGAGTTAGAATATTGACCTCCATAGGCTTCCGGAAATGGGACATTGACATTATCCTCTTCGACAGTAACAGTGCGGAACGGCGGCTCTTCCACCCCTTCTTGAAAAATCATCAAAACCGCAGCATTGCCGTCAATAGCATCTTTGTAGATATCCGCCAATGTCCTGCTACCATCATATTGTACTACTATTGCACTGTCAGTCAAATCTCCTGATGATCCGAAGTCGTTGGCAGACCCGAATCCCAGGTCGAGTAATTGACTGTCATGCTTATGGTAGCCACCTGAATAACCTAAGAAGCTGAATGAATCTATGTGATTCAAATCTCCTGTTGATTCTATCTGAATCCTCCCAGTGCCTGCAGACCCATCAGGAAACCCCGGAATATTAGCAGCACCCTGTTCGATCTGGGCATGCATATGAGTCGGCTCCTCATCGTCATTAGGAGATTCCACCCAAGCCCCCATTATCTGATATTCTCGAATCTCAACATTTTGCAGCCCGACATCCTCAAATCTCTTGCTAATGTATTCCGCTGCCTGTAGCTCTGCTTCAGAACCTGATACTCTTGGCCCGAACGAAGTTAGATTCTCAACATCGCGAAGTATTGATTCATCATCGATATTGAACTTCGGATGACTATCCCCTAAAATCGAGCCAATAGCGAAGCTGGAAACCAATATTGCAGCACATAAAACACCCACAGCGTTCAATACAGCGTCTTTTGAGACCATGCCCACACTCACCGGGGAGTCACTATTATATCACTTTAGGCAAGCCTAAATTTTATTTCTCTCCTGCTTCCGGATGGCCTCATGGAACTAGGCGACGTGACTAACTGGGCGCAGGCAAACAAAGCAATCTCAATCTCAATCTTGTTGCTTCTCGGAGGGGGATTCTACCTCCTCATGTACGAACCAGATTACGATCCATGCGATGAAGGGAAGAACTGCCTGACAATCGCGTACCAAGTTCAGGAAGATTACCAAGTATGGGACAACAACCCTCAGCACCTAGCTGACAAAATGAGCAGTTTGATGGGAGATGATTGGGACGTTGAGATTTATCCAGTCAGTGATTCAGGACCATTGATCGAGGCCATAGATAAGGGCAATGCGGACATCGGTTTTGTCGACGGTGCAGCTGCATGGTTGGCCTGGGAAGTATACGATCTAGATGTTCTAGCCGCTGAGACGAAGGGCGATGGAAGGACATACTACAATGCTGCTGCATGGGTAAGGGCTGATTCCGATATAGCTGCAGCATATCTAGATGATGACCCCGATACCGATCCATTCGCCCTCATGGAGGGACAGAGGTCATGCCACACTGGCTGGTTGAAAAGCGCAGGCATGCTCATACCAATGGGATATCTGATTGGGAACGGATATGCCGAGGTTAAAGGCGATCCAAATGAGATTGATTCCTTGGAAGCCACAGTACATGGATTCTTCTCAGAGGATTCCAGCATTCCAAGGGGTAGTACCCCTTACTCGTCATACAAGGGCGCCATGAGGTGCATGATGGAGGGAGCAGGAGATGTCGCACTGATCAAGGATACAGTATACGACACATACTGCACCGGAGACGATGCCTACGACTGGTGCCTTGACCGGGATGAGGTAGTGATGCTAGAACCATTTGGCCAGGCACCCAGCCACCCAACCCTCTACAACCCCGATAACATGGACGCCGAGACCGTTGCACTTGTACAAGCAGCCCTTGGCGCGCTTAGTGATGACGAAGAAGGGAAAGAAATACTGTGGGACAACCTCTACACTGAAGATATGATACCCACCACAGCTGAAGAACATCTCGGCACATATGGAGCAGCGGTTTCAAACGTACCGGGCATACAAGCCTACTTTGGGTGAGGTACCTGATGAGGGGTTTGCTAGTCGCGTTGATTCTCGTTTTATCCACAGCATCAAGCGGCTGTATGTCTGAACCTGAACAAGGATTCCAATGGCCGGAACCCACCACGGGGGAATGTGACTTAGATCCATCTTACGGTTTGAATTGCGGCCTCTTTCTCGATGCTTTTGACACACCACATCAATCTCTTATCAACCCAGTGAGCGGAGAATTGTGGATAGTGTACCTCGGCGGCTACATCAAATCGTGGGACGGCAGTAATCTGGAATTAGTCGCAGACTTGAGCGAGGTAGTCAACAGGTGCCACATTGAACAAGGCCTCCTCGGTGTAGCCTTTGAGGAGGATTTTGATGTGAGCGGCAACATCCTCATTTCATATGTCGCTGAAGGATCATGTGAGGGCCCAAACCAATCGAATCTTACACTTGCAACCATCTCCATGAACAGCCAGGGGATGATTCAATCATCTTCAATTTCTATTTTGAAGGAGATTGAACAGCCGTACAGAAACCACAATGGCGGCTATCTTTTGCCACTCGGAGACAATAATTATCTGTGGGGTGTCGGCGACGGAGGCGGGAGTGATGACCCACATCAGAATGGGCAGAACAACTCGACACCCCTCGGATCCATCCTCCTGTTCGCTTACGACCAAGGCGAAGTTAGACCCGTAGTTGAAAATCAAACAGGGGATCAATATGTCCTCCACAGCGGATTGAGGAATCCTTGGAGGTTTGATATCGACAGCTATGACAGGTTATGGATAGCGGACGTCGGGCAGAATTGCTATGAAGAGGTGAATATGGTCCCACTAATGGAAAGCGCAAATTTTGGATGGTCAGAGAGAGAGGGGGAACACAGATTCTACCCGAATGGATTTACGAATGAGGATGGCACTTGCACCCCAGAACAAGAGGGGAGTCCAGCACCAAGTGGATTGACTGATCCAATTGGATTTTACCCTCACGAAAACGGGAATTGCTCTATCACAGGGGGTTTCTGGATGGATTGGGGGCCGGAGAATCTACGAGACGGATACCTTTACGGGGATTTTTGTTCGGGGTCATTATGGGTCATGCGCGAAGAATCAGGAACGTGGTCCGAGGAGTATATTGGATCAAGTGGAGGAATGATAGTTGGTTTCGGAAAAACGACAGAGGGAGAACTTCTTGTCTTCCATTGGACAGGTGAAGTCGTAGTGATTGGATGAATCTATGGGAGATATTTCCTAATCTCATCAACTGACTTTTTATCCCTCTGAGGAATAATAGCTGGGTATCCTGCCTTCACGAATCCAATAATCTTCTCTTTTATCGGCGATATCCCAAGTGCCCTGTAGACGAAATCGGACCTCGTTATGCCTCCAGTAGACCATTGAGACCCAATACCCTGGTCCCAAAGTGAGAGGACAAGATTCTGAACCGAACATGCTGTTGCTGCGTAATCCTCCATCTCCCTGAAATCATCTTCAGGAGTGACAGTGGATGTAACCGCTATCAGAACAGGAGGGGACAAAATCTTCGAGATCGCTCTCTGGATCCCCTCTTTGACCTCAATTTCGTCCTTTCCTGCAGCCTTCAACGTAGCCAGTCTTTCGATTTCAGGAATCAATGAGTTTCGAGCTTCTTTACCTAGAACATAGAATTTCCACGGATGGGTATGTTTGTGACAAGGGGCGTGTCTAGCGGCCTCGAAGGCAACTTCGAGAGCCGCCATTTCAATGGGAGTTTCTTCAAATCTGTAGATTGTTCGCCTGGATATTATATTCTCGTGAACCCTGCTCATCACGCCACCTTTCAGAGTCGATCGAATTTTGCCGCAAGTACAAAGTCAGATTCAGTCAGACCATTGATCTTATGAGTCCAAATCTTTGCTACAACTCGTCCCCAAGAAACTTCGAAATCAGCATGATGCCCTTCTTGTTCGCAAATTGCACCTGCTGAATTTACGAACTCGAGAGCCGTCAAAAAGTTCGGAAATGCCCATACTCTTCTTAGATGATGTACATCTACTAATGACCACCCCTTGTCTATACCAGACATGAATTTCTGGCATTCTTCTTCCTCGAGCGGCGGAATGCCACCTTCACAGGGAATACAGCGCTTATTTGCAAGATCAGACAACAAAATCAGCCCCATACGTGTGAATCATCATGGCCATCAGCCTTCCTTTCCGCCTGTTCACTAACACTTGTCCGGCGACGCATATCTTCCCTTTCAAAGAATAATAACTCGTCGTCATCTATGTACTGGGGCCTCATATGTGCAACCAGTCGAATTTCAACAATCACGTCTCGAGAGAAAGAGCGAAACTGTCCATTCTCATCTAGGATATCTATCGAACTTCTGCCAGTCGAAATTAGCATGCCCTTGATTACATTAGATTCTCCAGATTTCACAGATCGCGCATCAATCACCATCTCGACAAGATCATCTTTCCTGAGGCCCGATTTGCGGCCGATCAGTGGACCAACGTAAACATCCCCTCGCAGAGAAAGATCGGGCGAGCCGTATGCGTTGTACATCGTCTCAGCCCAGTCTGGGAGGTCGCGCCCCCGCCCATTGTCGGTGTTCGGCATGTACCCTAACGTCCATCCGAGATACATAAGGAAGACGCAGAGATGCCGACTTTACCGCCCACGCAATTCAAGACTGTCACACGAGACCGTCGTGACAGGGATTGCCATGGTGTCGGTGGAATGGAGGAGAATACCCACCGTATTATTGCCTCAAGAAATTGTGGATAAAGCATTTAGAAAAGCAAGTAAAATGGCAGCACTAGTAGAAGACCCAGACAAGTATCACAGAGTCAGGAAGCAAATGAACAGGATGGTACAGTCTTCATCCGACACCATTGCTACCACGTTGCTAGACTGGGTTGATAGGTGGCCGAGTCTGAATGCCCTCTCCCCCTTTGATCAAGCCCTCATTGATGCCTCCGTCGGGGCTGACGATTACCGCAGAAATCTTGGAGGCATACAATGGGGCGCTGAGCAAGTACGGAGGATAGCAGGCCGAATTCAGTCTGAAATGCTAAGAATACGCGACATAGCTGGTTTCCATGAAAGTCGAAGATCTGCCTATGGACGATTTGCTTCGGTCCTCGGTCAACTCGAGCCGCAGCTCGAATGGCTGAACAAGGCACGCGACCGTCTTCGAGAACTCCCCTCGATAGACCCTGCAAATCCATGTATCGTAGTCGCAGGGGCACCGAATGTCGGCAAGTCAGCCCTCATAACAGCATTGTCATCTGGCGAGCCCGAAGTTGCAGCATATCCGTTCACAACCAAGCGGCTTCATTTGGGCCACTTTACACACCGGAGGAGAAAGTATCAGATGGTTGATACGCCTGGCTTACTAGACAGGCCGAATGTAGAGAGGAATGCAATAGAGATGCAGGCAATAGCCGCTCTAGAAAATGTCGGGGATGTTGTATTGTTTTTGATCGATCCGTCCGAGTCCGGCGGCACCGCCCTTCACGAGCAGTTGAGTCTGCTGGAGGAGGTTAAGGACCTAATTAGCGCTAGGAATTTCATTCTAGTTCGTTCAAAGGCGGACATCGACGCCCCTATGCTTCCTAAATCAATGCCGGTCAGCTCGTTAACCGGTGCCGGATTAGAAGAACTCCGGTCAGCCATCGTAACTTCGATCGCAGCAGATGTCGTAGAGGACCCTCTCAACCTCCCATCAAACTGGCACCGCGAAGATACAGGCATAGACCTGTGATTCACCCCACTCGCCATGTGTGGCCGCAAACCTTGCAATACAGATCGTAGCCGCCGTAAGAACTAGGCAGACCCTCGACCTTTACGGGAGCATTGCAATTCGCGCAAATCTGTGACTTCATAGTCTTGGGACATGCCACAGGTCCTTCAACAACTCGCAGAATCAGGAGTCAACAAAACGTTTCCAAAGCACCTCTACAGGGTATATCATTTCGATTGCCCCGATCAAAAGAACAGCCCCAATTACTAGTAAAAGCAGTTCTAGTGCTGGCGCTATGCCTACGGAGGAGGTGATTGTTACAAGTTGTTCATCCAAGTCTGCGCCCTCCTTCCCGGCTGATACAAACCGATACGAACCCGGTTGAAGATCTAAGATGAAATCACCAGAAGACTCAGGGCCCCCAGAAATGTACTCAAAATCGTCTTTGGTGCACGCCGTCAACCCGTCACCATCGGGAGGGCATGAGTCGGCATAAGACGCATCAACTACCCCTATCCAGCTTTTGGAGGGCTCGCTCCATTCAATAGTCAATTCTATGTCCATCAAAAGAAAACCAGCTGGAACTTCAAGGTCGGATCCTGTCATTCCCACCAGGCATCCCTCATCCGACACCTCTGTGCATGGTACAACTGGGATTTGAACGCGCTCAGGGTCCAAATCGATCCCATAAACGCTGATGCCCCCGATTAGCAGGCAGAGTACTCCCACTGCCCCGGGTAGGACAGACAGTATACGCACCACTCGCATGAGGGTGTGCAGATGGCATGTCGCAATGACGCTTACGCTTGCATGGCGGATAAAACAGCCAGAACAAGGGCAATTGCAGGAAACAGGTAAAGCATCACTGTGAAACGTTTCCTGGAGGCTTCTCTCTTCGAGTGGGTAACGGAACAACCTTCGTCTCTGCATATGGGCGGGTCCCTGTCGAGAGGTATCGGCGCCCAACATACCGTGCAGTGTCTATGCGGTGTTATTGTGGCTCGCTGCCTCTTTGTCTGACTCACTCACTCACTCTCCTCGTATGCTGGTGCCACTGAAAGGCAGTCCTGAAAGAGCGGACTCAAGTGCAACAAGATCCTTGCCATCAACAACATCTAGATTTAGATTATTTTCCCGGGCCCGCATTGCTCCGACGGGATCGACAACCGATCTTCCACCTGCCTCATGTTCTGTTGCTTCCCCCACAATGGTTCTGAGCTCTTCATGACTCATCTGCATTATTTTAGTAGCCTCGGAGTCCAAAGATGGGTCGGAACTGTAGACATGGGATACATTCGTTGCGATCAAACAGGATTCAGCATTAATCCCTATGGCTAACTCTATCGCAACACAGTCAGTTGTATGCCCTGGGGCTGTGCCGCCCATTACAATCACTCCCTTGCCCGCAGACGATACAGCTTCTTCAATCGAAAATGGCGATACTTCAGACACACGAATACCGACTCCAGATAACCCCTCTCTGATCAACGAGGCGTTGAGCCGAGTAGCGGCAATGCCGATGCGGTCCAGCGCATCTCTGTCGCTGGTCAACGTCGAGGCGGCCTCTATGGCCCGCCTAGCAGTTGAACCTCCACCAACAACTATTGCAGTGGCGGAACCCTCAGAATCCCGTCGCTCAAGAATCAGCGCGAGTCCCATTATCCAATCATGAATTTCGTCGGAATTACCACTTAGGAGACTGCCTCCGAGCGCCATCACGCGAGTACCCACGACACTTCCAAGACCTAGAATGTCTATCAACAACTCGTATAAGATGCCCACAGGCTTCATGAATATGGCCCTGTGAGTCACGACGAGGTTCCAACGATGAGCGACGACACTGAGCAGCAGTATCGACGCCTTCGACTAAAGAAAGCGCTGGAAGATCTTCAAGGCATGAAGGGCATGGGGACAGAGTTAGTTTCCGTGGTTATACCCCCCGATCGCAAAATTCACGATGTGAGGCAACAACTTTCCCAGGAGGCCGGACAGGCCGCCAACATAAAGTCAAAGTCGACCAAGAAACATGTTCAGGATGCAATTGAATCCGCGATTGCAACACTCAACCGTCACACTACACCGGGGGAAAGGGGAATAGCATTATTCGTAGGTCATGTCATTGTTGGAAACAATAAGACAAGACTGGTTTCCATAGTCGTTGACGATCCCCCTGAACCTCTACAGTCCTACAGATACAGGTGCGATTCAACATTCGAGACATCTCAATTGGAGGAGATGCTGATAGACAGGACATCCTACGGGCTATTCGTAATCGACCGCGGGGAAGCAGCATACGGAATAGCAACGGGTAAGAGAATTCACTGTCAAGAGGAACTTCAGAGCAATATAATGGGCAAGCACAGACAAGGTGGACAATCCGCACAGCGATTCGAGCGGCTGATCGAGGAGGCGGCTCACAATTTCTTCAAGAGAGCAACTGAACACGCGTGTTCATATTGGCTGCCCAACATTGAGAACATTAGCGGCATCATCGTCGGAGGACCCGGGGGTACCAAGGATTTCGTTATGAAGAACGATTACCTCCACCATGAGATTAAGAAGCTGATAAGAGAACCATACTTTGACGTCGGTTACTCAAATGAGAGCGGCTTGAGGGAACTCGTGCAAAGAGCAGGCTCTTTGATGGATAAAATCGATTTAGATGCGGAAAGGGAACTTGTTGATCGATTTCTTCGTGAAGTCATGCAGGCTCACCCGAAAGCTACCTATGGCGAGGTCATGGTCCGAGCAGCATTAGAACAAGGCGCGGTTAACACACTCCTGCTCTCAGAGGGACTACGAGTTCGTCGTGTTGGCTGGCATTGTAAATCCTGCAATCATGAGTGGAACTCCTCTCAACAATCCAGAACGGAAATCCCTGATTGTCCTTCTTGCGGTGCTGAGTCGCCTGTAGAAGACCCTGATAGGACAATGGATCTCGTGGATGAGCTCAGCCGACTAGCATTGAGAACATCAGCCAATGTATCCCTCATTTCCCTTGATTCCGAGGAAGGCTCGACTTTGGCAAGTAGTTTCGGAGGTATTGCCGCAGTGCTCAGGTACCCATGGAGCTGATAATTTGCGTGATTTAATTAAACCCGTATCGGAGGTTTTAGGCCCAGTTTTGGCGAAGATGGGACTAGCAGATTTCGATTTGGAATCAATCATCGGTCCAGCAACAGATAGGTCACACGGAGATCTTGCAATACCCTGCCATCAATTCTCAAGAATTCTCAAAAAATCACCAGTTGCAATTGCCGAGGAAGCCGCTGAAAAAATGAATGATCAACTCAAGGGGATTGCAAAGGCTACCTCTGTCGCAGGCTTCCTCAACATAACGGCTGAGAGTCGTTGGTTGGGGGATCGCCTTTCAGAACTTGCTGAACACCCCACTTACGGAGTGGAAAAGAACACCACAAGAACTGTGGTGGTAGATTACTCATCTCCTAATATCGCCAAAGAGATGCATGTCGGACATCTCAGATCCACTGTGATAGGGGATTCCCTGGTCAGAATTCTTGAATTTAAGGGCAATACGGTAATTCGGGAAAATCATGTCGGAGACTGGGGCACACCTTTCGGTATGCTGATTGAGAGACTTGAAGATCTAGAGTCTGAAGGAATTCAACCATCTGATGCGCTTTCAGATCTAGGTATATTCTACAGAGATGCAAGATCTTCATTCGATTCGGACGAAAAATTCCGTGAGCGAGCAAGGAAGAGGGTGGTAGCCCTTCAGTCCGGGGATGAAGCAACAATGGCTCGTTGGAAACAACTTGTCGACCTATCCTTCTCATATTTCGACGAGGTTTACGACATGCTCGGAGTATTGTTGACAAAGGACGATGTGAGGGGGGAGTCATATTACGATTCTTTGCTACCGAGTGTCGTAGAAAGACTCGATGATAGTGGACTCCTAAGCAATAATTTAGGTGCAGAGGTCATGTACCCTGGTGACTGGGTCAATCGTGAAGGAAATCCTCTCCCCCTCATCATTAGGAAGGGAGATGGTGGGTACAATTACGCCACTTCGGACCTCGCCTGCATAATCGATCGAACAGAAAGGCTTGGAGCCGATGATTTGATCTACGTGGTGGGTACCGAGCAAAAACAGCACTTCCAGATGGTATTTGCTGCTGCGAGAATCGCAGGATTCCTTCATGAGAAGCACACTTCGACACATGTCCCCTTCGGGCTCGTCTTGGGCTCCGATGGGGGGAAACTCAAGAGCAGGAGTGGAGGTGCAGTCCGACTACTGGACCTTCTCAAAGAGGCAATACAGAGAGCCTCTGCAGCGGTCATTAATCGCAATCCTGACATGGACCCCTTAGAAATACAGTCAATCGCCAAGAGTATAGGTATAGGCGCGGTGAAGTACTCTGATCTCAAAGCAGACCGGACGAAAGACTATATTTTCGACTGGGAAAAGATGTTGAGTTTCGAGGGGGAAACTGGCCCATATTTGCAGTATGCCCATGCCAGAATCAGAAGCATACTTGCCAGGTCTGGCGACGAGGCATCACTCGAGAAGCCACTGAACTATACCTTGCCATCGAATGAGGAAGCCCGTCTTGCAAGGGAGATACTAGCCTTCCCAGAATCCGTGGATATCGCAGCTTCAGAACTAGCGCCACATAGAATCTGTAAGCACTTGCACAGAATTTCACAGGCTTTCGGCTCATTCTATGAGCATTGTCCAGTACTCATGGTTGATGATTCTCTCCGAATTGAGAGGATGTCTCTTTGCGCACTCACAGGTGACATATTGCAAATCGGTTTAGAGCTACTTGGCATAGATGCCCCCTCTAGGATGTAAACACCGGAGCATTGGTGTACCCTCTACCGTTAGGAATGCTCATGCTTACAGTCGGAGACCCTGCTCCAAGCTTCACCCTAACTGCCCAAGACAAGTCAATATTCTCGAGCGATGAATATTCTGGAAACAGGATGTTGGTAGTGTTTTATCCTGCTGCATTCACCGGGGTCTGCACGGAGGAAATGTGCACATTCAATGATTTAATGGGCGACCTAGAAAAAGCAGGTTGCTTTGTAGTGGGTATTTCTGTGGATTCACCGTTTTCAAATGCGGCCTTTGCAGAATCCAATAGCATAGGTTTTCCGCTACTATCCGATGTCCATAGAGCCGTGATTGATGATTTCGGAGTCTCTTATCAAGATTTTTCCATCAAAGGTTACACTGTTGCAACAAGGTCGGTTTTCGTCATAGAGCCTGACGGCACCGTGGGATACGCGTGGGCCGCTGAGAACCCGGGCATACAGCCAGATTACTCAGATGTCATATCCTACTGTTTGAAGAATTAATCAGAAAGATCATTCTTCACTCGAGCGAGCCCCGCTCATGCCTCTTGCACCGATAAACACCATGTAGAAAGCAATGAGATAGAGTGCCACAGCCACGAAGTCTGCAATATCATCAGTGCTTCCATCGGCACCAGTTCCGAAATCAGTCCAGAACATCAATCCCTGATTGTCAATCACCGCTGAAACGAAGCTCTCTGCATCCTCATCAGAAATCTCCGATGCAGTGTGTATCTCGAACACTGGGTGTGTATCCACGCCAATCTCAGGATCCATCATCCCTGGCCCCCTCAGGTCCAGGTGGAATGTGGAAGTGCTCTTTCCATACATTGCAATTCCCGTTATCTCCTCGAAATATATGTCCACATTGGATTCAAAATACACTGGGAGCGCTCCAGGGAGAACATCCACAACGGTCCCAGACCCGATTAGCTTGGCCTGTATCTGGTTCGCAGTTGGATCCAAGGCGACTGAATGGTGCACCATGGGGATGCCCTTGAATTCGACATTGCCCTCTACGACCGTATCAGCGATCGCATATCCGACGAGGTTAATCTTCTGAATCTCTTCAGCGTCAGTGGCCATGCCTCCGAAGGCATCACTCTGATCCGTCATGTCGTTTCCGACGTGCGCGCTCAGTAGTCCAAACGTTGCAGTCTCTGAAGCCGGTGATCTCCAGGGCATGTGCTCGCTCATGGCATACACCTCGCCAGTGTCCGAGTCTAGGTATCCTTCGGCGACTCTTAGCCCAGGCGTGTCGTCCTGTGTCGTAGTGGTGTCCTCGTAAACACTGTAGTCGCCGGTGGAGAGTCCATTGCTTCCGTAGTAGGTCATGTTGGTCTCTAGGCTGACCCAGCTGTTTTCAGCACCGTATAAGCCGACAAGTACCGGATCCGACCATCCATACAGCCAGTTGCTCACTGATTGGGTCGTGAGTGGGCCCGCTCCATATTGGAAGTTCAGTAGGAGTCCGACCACGGATCCGAACATCAAATCGTTCACCCATGATCTGAGAAGCGACGCATCACTTTCGGATATGCCATACATACCTGCTACATATGCATCGTTCCAATCCATCTGAACTCCCCCTTCACCCGGCCCTTCGGCGGTCATGGGGAAGGATTTTCCAGATAGTTCGCCGTACATGAACATCGTTGCGATGTTGGAGTTTGTGAGTGCGTATGGTCCATCATAGAGTATTTCATCGACCTTTTCAGGGGAAAGAGATGCCCCTTCTCCTGATTCAAGTGCTCTGTTGAGGCCAACTGCTATGTTGCCTCCAAGAAGGGGCTCTTCTCCCCCGAAGGACATCTTCCACCATGTGTCTGCATCCATGGTCCCGGAGGCTGCTGGATTGACAACACGCATTGGGAAATGTGATTCTGCCAGTTGCCAGTCTGATGACCAGCCTGCAACTCCCTGCATGGTGAGGATGCCGGGGATATTGTATTCCTGGATGTAGCCCATGTAATCAGGTGGGCTTGCAGTTAACGGCAATAGCGACAACACCACGCCGTAAAGTGGGATTCCGCTCAAATCCTGTTCGGCCAGCATACCTGCTGGGTACCCAGTGTCTGCATTCGTGCCGAATAGGAAATACTCCAGATCATCCGCAGGGAAAGAATATCCTGTCAGCACCTCGACTCTGTGAGCATTATCTGTTGCGAGCTCAGGCGGGACTCCCGCGCCATTAGTCTGCATCATGGATGCAGCACCTGCATACACGGCCCAGTCCATGAGAGCCATCTCGGCTGCATCGGTCGTGCCATATCCGAGAAGGTCCGCTCTAAGCGGGGTAATCACCGGGCTGGGTTCACCCCACGCCGCGACCATCCATGGCCCATAATCGCACGTAAGTGCCATGCAAACCCCACTTGTCGAGTCAACGGCACTGTTCATTATCGAATTTGCCGCAGAGCCGAATTCAGGTGACATAACGTCCGCTCCTAGGCCGGCCTTCTGGGCATCCGTCAAACTTGCGTTCCAATTCGCGAAGAAACCATCCAGGACCATCGAATCTGCCATGCCTGCAACGGTTACTGCGTCCAACATGCCACCTGTCTGGGCATTGATCGCCGCCTCTGCGCCTGAGGCAAGTGCTGAGATCTGATCTGCCGTGTCCATGCTCGGTGCAAGATACATCATGTCGTAGGTCATCATGCTCTTGGTGAAGCCGGCCTTTGCGAATTGCTCGCCGTACTCTATTCCTGTGGAGATGCCAGCTATTCTCTGCGTATTCCAGAGAATGTTCACGTTCGTTATCTGCGTATCACCTGAGACGGAAGCCACCCCTTCATGTGTGCATGTTTCGCACCACTCGAAGACATCGTAGGAGGAGTATGTCATTGTCCCATTATCCTCTCGCCACTCTAGAAGATCATTGTGCGTTGTGACGGTGTAGATGAATGGCCCTAACTTCTCAAATTGAGGTGCTGCAGTGCCATCCGCTACCTCTGATGGATTTGTTATGCTGTGTGCGAAATAAGCACGCTCGCTAGTGGAGGTGCCCCAGGAATCATCTTCCTCAAAGTCCGAGGACTCATCGTAACCTGATTCCACTGCTTCAGCGACTGTATCTAGAGTCGCTTGGGAAACGTATGGCGCAAAGGCAAGGGCATTCATTCCGATTAGGATTATTCCGACAATCAAGTAGGTTGTAGAGCGGTTGCTAGACATGCTATCGGAGTAGGCTGACAGTGCTTTCCGAATAAGTGTTCCAGTCTACACCTAATGTGAAAGCAGTAACCTCAGATGAATCCGAAGCCGTCCAGGGTCTGGGCAAATGTGTAAACCATGATGGGAACCAGAATGATTCCCATCGCATGGCTGCGTCTTATTCCGATACGAGGAGGCATCAATCCTATTCCGGTACCTATGACCAGAGTTCCGACCCCAACCCAGCCGGTCGAGAAGTAGACTAGTATGGTGACAAAAATCGTAACTGCAAGAACAAGAGATCTCAGGGGTATCAATTCGTGAAGACGGAGCATTCCTTTCCCAACTTTTCCCATCATGGGCACCGCCAGAAGACCTGCTGCTATCGTTATCCCTAGAAGGCGTACGAAGTCAGCGGGAGGTTCCACAGCCCCCCAAATGTCGATAGGATACATCATATTGAGCGCTAGAGCAGCTCCGGATCGAGGTCTTCCGACCATGTAAAGGAAACCTAGTACCATAACTGTCACAGCGGTGTTGACTGACGAGAGTATGGCGATAATCTCCAAATCTCTCTTTGGGTCGTTATACCTCAAATCTAGGTCGGGGGTTGTCTCGATCTCACCAAAGGCTGCTTTGAGCAAATCTCTGTCTTCATCGCTCAAATCATCATCGTCTATTTCTATGTCGACTGATTTACTTTTTCCTATTGGCTGGTCGATAATGCCATGCTCGAAATCTGCAGGAACGTAATTAGGATCAGTCAACCTCCCCCAGAAGTTTCGCATAGACATCACAACCACAGTTGCTTGTGCTGCCGTCATTCCTGGGAGAATGGCCATCACGCTCGAAACAACCGCCGATAGAAATGTGGGTACAGCCAATGGACGCATTGGTGGCAACTCCCAATCATGCTCTTGAGGGGGTATCTCAGATGACGTGACGTAGATATCAATCAAATTGGCGATGCCAAAGAGTCCGGCCAATCCGGGAAATAATAGGGTCGCGGAGGGCATGCCAACGGGCGATCTTGCTGGCAATTCAAAAACAGCCCAACCGTAGAATCCAGTTAGAAGGAAGTATGCCGTAGCCACAAGGATACCCGCACTTCTCGACGAGTCCGTAAGTCGGAAGTCGAATGCGCGCATCTTCATGTTGAAACGACGTTTCCCGACAGGAAGGGTAATTCCTACGGGGCGGGAGAACTCATATCTCAGCCCCTTAGTCAATTTCTGGAAAGGCTCAGGCCAGGGGAGACGAGTTGTCTCAGTGAGTATCAGGAATATGGAGATTACAAGAAGAAGCCACGGAAGTATGTCTCTGCTTGTTTCATATAGCCCTAGCCCAGGATTATCTCCGAACAGTAACCTAGCGACAATTAGTAGGGGTATGGACATCAATAGCCCCATTTGTGATCCTCTTGCAGAGTATGCGACGCCTTGGGCGGCCTGTCCAGATATAAGCATCCTATGACCGGGAAGCAGTGCTAGGGCCATGTTATCGTCGGGAGCGCCGACCAATGCGCTGGGGATGTAGTTCAGGAAGGTGTGGACCGTACCGCATGCAACAATAATTCCTGCAACAGCATCAAGCGGTATGCCTATGCCAACTGCCACAGGAGAAAGTGAAAGGGCAATTAATGCCACATTGTTAACGTGAAACCCGGGAATCAAACCTGTCAAACTACCCAGCATGACCCCAATTACAAACGACCCTATGAGCCATGCGAAATCAACTAGAAGAGGATCCATCTGAAGTACCCCTCATAGAACATTAAGACAGAATCTCATCTCATTTTCTACAAAGTTCTCTGTCGTCTCTAGCCTTCCAATCCATTCAATTGGTTCACCAACAGCCGCCTGTTGACTGGTCTCAGAGCCATCGCCAAGTAAACACAGACGCTCGTCTGAACCCGAACGCTCCACCCACTGATTCCCCGAATCGTCCATGACTGCAATTCCAATTATGGAAACTCTATTTCCGATTTCCCATCTCCACGAGTTGTACCCATCGCCCCAATTTATTTGTGAGGGGTACGGGGTCTCACCAAGCGTCCAGGAGCGTGCTTCCAGAACCACGCGCCCTTCACTTTGAGACCATATCACAGTCGCATTGAATCGAATGCTCTGACCGGTTTCGATATATTCTGCATGTTCCCCTACTAGCTGTATGCGAAGTTGAGTGGTCCTGTCGAAGTAAGTCGCTGCATCGCCGACGTATCCTTTATCATAATCGGGAGATATGGTACTCGTCACCCACCCTTCGAAAGTGTAAGCCCCACCCTCATATGAGAATGGATTTGTTGCCACAGACCTCATAGGAAGTACGCCTGCAGAGTTTTCTATTGGGTTTCGCACTGCAGCGTCGTGTCCCCTGTCCAAACAAATGGTTCCTTCATCAGTAGACCACAAAAGGCGACCAGTCCACGTTTCTAAAGTTCCTGTAGTCCCATTTTCAATGTCCGAAGGGGACGGAAGCATGCAGAGCTTGTCACCGATATTAGGTCCGTTCAGTGTCCAACTTGTCTCTCCGGTTTCGGCAATCCCATCTATTTGAACCAACTTCCCAACATCGTATGTAAGGGATTGCGGGTCTAGGTCCCAGTCTAGCATTACAGTGGGCCCCACATTTAGGACATCAACCGCGCGAGCTTGGACAAGTAGTCTATATCTCAATGACCGCTGATCATATTGTATCCATCCAGTCACTTCTACGTGACTTCCAGATTCGATCCATTCAACGGGTCTACCTTCAACCTGCATGTAAAGGAGATGATCTGCATTCCCGTAAGCTGGGTTGTCCATTAGCGACAGTGAATGGTACGTTACGTCAGGGGCGATGGCCTCGCTTAGATAGCCGTCCACTCTGATCGATGAATTCACCCATTTTGCAGGGTCCATGGCAACTTCCACTAGTTGCAGGCTCTCATACTCAATATTCGTGCAGCCACCCGCACCGTCCCCTTGTTTACATTGTATGGCGCCATATCCGTTAGAAGAAAGCCATATTCTTCCACTCCATTCGCTCACCTCGCCCTCGACTGTGACGACCGTTCCAACGGGAGGAACTTGGTGGTCCCTGTCCACAAACCAACGTACTTCCACAACCGAATGACCGTCTAACTCACGGACTTGAAGGTCTATCCTGTCCGCCTGTTCCCCATAGGGATCAACCACAAAGCTAGTCAAAACGCCCTCTACCTTCACAGTCTCGCGAGGGTACTCGTGAATATCGTCTATGTCGATGAGGTCCGGATCTCTGACAACTGCATAGAAATTCATCGCGGATACAAGTAAAAGGGACGTGAAAAACATCACCCACATCTTCGCCATGCACCACCTGTGAAGCCGAAGACGCTTGAACCTTGACTACCATCACGGGTCATTCATCATCGCGAAGGTCCAAATCTAATTCCCGTTACGGGCTGGGCAGGACCCGTAGCTCAGTTGGTTAGAGCGCCCGGCTCATAACCGGGATGTCATCGGTTCAAATCCGGTCGGGTCCACCAAAATATCAACTTGAACCGTGCAAACATAATCACCCCCCAAAAGACGCATTAGGCGTTCATGTCTGAAGAACCGCTAAATACGGCTTATCGGGACATGCTTGCTATGTCGAGGCGAAGGTCAGCAAGAGGAGCCATCATGATCCTCGTTGTGTACGTACTCAGTACGTGGGCTGGAGCGGCTGCTGTCCAAGCACAGGGAGCCGTCCCAGACATCACCCTAACCTGTAACCAACCTTCGGCAATAGACGTAGAGCCTGGCGCACCACGTTCAACAATAGTGAACTGTAACTTGGAAAATCCCTCGATACACCAGGTTAAAGTGGAAATTCGTATACAGGCTGGAAACTTGGCATACTCCGGACCTGCTAGCGTAACTGTTGGAAATGGACTCTCTGCATCATTCCAGGTCACGCTCAGGGCAGATCTCAGGGCACCAGAGGGCTCTCAGACTGTTGCAATAACAGCAGAGGTCACACAGGCAAATGGCGTCCCAGTTACTAGCTCACCTTCCACTTACACAGTGCTGGCAATCATTCGTCAGTTCAGCCGTCTTCGCGTCGAAAGTGATGTGGCGTTTATCCAGCTACGGCCGAAAGTCGATACTAATCTTGTCTTCGCGGTCCACAACGACGGTAATGCAATGGACAGATTCGCAATTGGAATAGACAACAGAGAAGAACTCAATGATGAGGGCTTCCAACTGAGCATTCCCCTTGTTTCTGTCGAGATTGAGTCCTTGGCCCCGCCTCAGAAGATATACGTACAGATGAGGACGCCAAAGAACCAAGGTTGGACAGACAAGTACTACAATTTGAACTTCAAGGCTGTCAGCGATTATTCTATCAAGACCGTTGGCGTCCCTGACTACCAGATCCAGACCATGACGATATACATACGGGGAATCTATCTGCCAGGCTTTGAGTTGGTCGGCACCATGATGATTTCTGCATTAGCCGCAGCTGCTTTGGCAGGAAGGCGACAAGATCGCGGCGATGCTGAAGCCATCGATGAGGATGGCAACGTAGTCCCGCTAGAGGCCTCAATTCTCTGAAAGCCCTCGACTGAAGTCTTCTAGTCGACTGTTTCATAACCGTCTCTTCGACGTCTACGGCCTGCATGACGAGCGGCGGACTTCTACAAAAGGCAGCAGAACAGCAGACAGGAGAGTCAAATTTGGCCCCCAGCAGCACCCCTTCCCGCGAACGTGGATCTCTCGGCTCAGACCAGACACAATCGTTAGCCAGGGTATTTGGTTTGATCGCGGGCGGGATGATAATCCCGTTCTTCATCGTCATGTGGTTCGGAGGTGTATTTCTGGGCGAGAATGCCGGATATCTATCGGCGGCAGTTTTGCTTCTCTCTGCTGGATTCATCTGGCTCTTCATAGGGAGACCCGCACCTGCATCGTCTTCCACAATTGCAATAGGCATCTCCTTCCTTCTGCTTCTATCGAGTAATTTCGCAATCGCCATATTATTCACCGGAGAAATGTCACTTGGGGAAATTGATCTCGATGAGGATGATGACATGATAGTGGTCAAAATAAGGCAAAACGGAGGATCCGGCTCCTACGATGCATCGGTGAGCATAACCCACGGGGGCGCAAATGCATATTCATCTACCATGGACCTAACTATAGACAGGGAAGACGGTCAGGGAGACTATGGGTGGATTAAGATCCCTGTCTCCGAGTTCTACAACGGCAATGCACTTCCGTCGACAGATTACGTCATGTCTCTGGAGGTGGATGGCAATTCATGGACCAGGACTCTCGATGCGAATCATTTGACTCGTACCCTTACCGGCGTTGATGTCTCTGCAGCACCATCATTCTCTACTCAGGATTGCGACGGCGCGAAGGACCAATGTCTCAGAGGCGTCGCTTTGGGGGTTGCCGCGGGCTTGTTAGGTTCATCGCAGGAATACATAGCCCCAATGCCGTTAGCCGATTTCAATCTCAAGGTCACAATGACCTACGAGGGCTCTGTCGCAATAGACTATCCTAGTGTTGGCGTGGAGCATACTGTTGCCACTTGGGATTCATCGGGGGGTGCATATGGGTCTGGAAACGCGAACATCGGATTGGATGCGGCAACGATGAAGCTTGGCGGCAGCACAGAGGCTTCCGACGTCAACTCTCAAATTATTCTCAAAGAAGACTGGGAGGATGTCGGGTATGGTTGTTACGAACTCGAAATAGAAGGCACAAACATGCTCCCATGGTCTGATGCTACCGTCGACCAGACCGTCTACTACGTGTATGAGGAGACAAACAGGGACGACTCCGGCCAATATACATCTGAAAGCTGGGTTGAAGTAAACTCCTGTTGATCAAAGACGCCTAACGAGGAACCAGCCAACTCCGATCACACCCATCCCAAGCGCCACGAGTATCGGTATCACACTCCCAGCACCCTGTTCTTCCACGGATTCGAATGAGATGTACGGGGTTGTAAATGACCCTCCCCCCCATGCTTCCTCAGATATTAGTTGACTTGGGGTCAATATGGAGCACATCAACGCCCAATCGCCCTCCTTCGTTGGAGTCCAAGTTATTGGGAATACGGACTCTGATTGCGATTCAACAAGCCCACCCACGTACACGTCGCCTACACTCTGACGATCACCGGTATCTGCATCATCGCATACGAAATACACAACTGCGTCCGCATTCCCGTAATTTGTAATTGTAACATTTGCCCCCCATCCATCATTGATGTCCACAGAATCCAGATTCGCTCCCTCGATGGATGTTAATGAGATGTTAGGTGTAATCCACTCGATAATGCCCGGGGCGCCCCCTGAAGCGTCTATGCTCGATGCGTTCCAGTCGATCTCTAGACTTCCCCCGTAGTCGTTCATGCTGTTGTCAGCATTCCATGCTGTACGGTATGATTCAGTTACAAGAATGGCATTTTCGTACCAAACTGGCGATTCAGAATATTCGTACGAATCAACTGCCCAGCCTATTTCCACGACACGTTCGGCACCCATGCCGATGGTCCCAATGCCGTATTGATCGGTTATTTGGGAGCCAGAATTTTGTTGATTGTAACCGAGCCCATCGACTCTGTAGATGACGTCAGAGGCTTCGAATATAACTTGTTGAGTGCCTACTCTTCTCTCCCATCGATCTGTGAGGCCATCAGTCCAATCTACGTCAACAAAATCAGAAGATGTCGAACCGCCCATTCGCACGTCATGGTCATCAAGGCTCCCATTAATCACAGCGCCAATGATTGAGATGGACGCTGAGTTTTCTGTTGCCAATATCGGCCCTGCATTATTGATTGCCCCTCCCGTTATTGTGGTATCCCCATTCATCACCCATCTGCCTCTGTCGATGTCGCTCGATGTTATGTGGACCACTCCATTCGATTCAACTTCATAACTTGGATTTCCATAAGGGCGCATGTTTCGTGTTTGAAGATCGTATGAAGGGATTTGAATCAAACCGTCTTCCCCCCCGGAGTCCGGTATTATTTCTATTCCGGATATTCCCATAGAAGAAGATGGGATTCCCATTACTGTTACCCACGTATCACCATCATCTGAGTCAAATTTCAACTCAGCTGATGTCTCATTTCCATATGCAGATTGACCATTTTCCGCGATGAACTCCATTCCAAAGAATGACCCTTCACCAACAGCATGGATGACGGCGGTGAATGATTCGGAGAAGTCCGAAGCAGGTATCAAGAATGCAGACCCGTCTAGCCCTGCGCCATAACCAAATCCAACTATATCGTAGAGAGGTCCAGATGTCGTTATCGTCGACTCATCTATCATCAGTGATCCGCCTTCCTCCACGATTATACGCGAACCCTCTGCCATCGTAATCACTGAATTTTCAATAGTTAGGGACCCTCCATTTCTGATGACAATCTCTCCAAAATGTGTACGATCGGTATCCCACACTATGTCTGAGTAAACGGATTCACTTTGCGCAGAGGCTTGGAATGAACAAGTTATCAGCAAAGTCAGCACTAGAATGGAAGCAAGTGTGCGCATGCCCCTCCGTGCGGTAAGACAAACATCAACCTCTCTCCTTCCCGGGGTATGTTCAAGCACATGTTGGGTTGTCCGAGGGCATGGAAGCCACAATATTCCCCGCAGAGGACCTAAATGGCATGGCTCTGAATGTGGTATCGGTAATCATTCTCTACGGGCCTGCATATCTCGCAAACACGGGTGCTATGCTCTTCGGGAAGTGGCTGCCCGATCTCTCAGGATTCCAGAATCATAAAATCGATGCTGGAAGGACATGGTCCGATGGAAACAGGGTGCTTGGAGATGGAAAATCGTGGGAGGGCCTATTCGGGGGCGCACTCGTCTCAGCTTGCCTAATGACACTGGCACATATTCTCTGGGAAGGACACTATTCATCATCTGAACGACCATTTCTAGACCCATCTAGTTTGATTCCAGGTGATGCCTGGTATCACTTTGATGAGGGATGGGCATCTGCATTCCTGATTGGATTCATACTCGGACTGGCTTGTATGGTCGGGGATAGTGCGGGATCATTCATCAAGAGGCGTAGAGGCCTGAAAAGAGAGGGTGACATATCCTCGCGGGCCCCTCTACTGGACACGCTGCCTTTTGCATTAGGCATACTAGGCACAACAGCCTTGCTGTTTCACGAAACCATATTCTTCCAACCATCCATCAGACCATATGTCGTTGCCCTCCTAATACTGACTCCCGTCATGCACAGGGTGACTAACATACTTGGATACAAATTAGGCTTGAAGTCCGTTCCTTACTGATGCATTTAGGTCATATGCCTCGCACCACACGGAGCTTCATGCGAGAGGGCACCGTACTCATCGTAGGCGGCGGAGGTAGAGAGCATGCTCTTGCAATTGGGTTGAGCGATTCTGAATCAGTAAGCCAAATACATGTGGCCCCGGGGAACGCCGGGACCTCTGTGATTGGGACGAACCACCCTATCTCAGCGAGTGATGTTCCAGGGATAACAAGACTTGCAGTTGAAATCGAAGCGGATTTGGTTATCATCGGTCCTGAGGCCCCTCTTGTAGCTGGGCTAGCTGACGATTTGCGCACTTTAGGTATATCTTGCTTCGGCCCCGGTGCCAACGGGGCTCTGATCGAAGGCTCCAAACAGCACGCTAAGGAAATAATGAGAGAGCTTGGAATACCAACTGCTGACTCTGTTATGCTTCGAGATATAGATCGAATGACTGGGGTGCTGGATTCTATGGGCCCGCCGTGGGTCATCAAGAGAGACGGGCTTGCAGCTGGTAAAGGGGTGACAGTGACATCCGATATCGAAAAGGCGCAACATGCAGCTACTTCCGCCATAAATAAAGACGGTTCCGTATTGATAGAGTCTTTTTTGGAGGGTGAAGAAGCCTCACTTCTGGTTCTGATCGATGAGTCGGATTTCGCTATACTCCCAGCAAGCCAAGACCACAAAAGGTTGAGCGACGGTGACTCTGGTCCCAATACGGGGGGAATGGGTGCTTATGCTCCAGCGCCCGTGGCCGAAATCTCCGTCATTGAGCGGGCGATTTCTACCATCATTGCCCCCATGCACGAGTATCTATCAAGGGGTGAGAGTCCCTACAGAGGTTGTCTGTATGTGGGCCTCATGATTCGAGATGGTCACCCTAGCGTAGTTGAATTCAATGCAAGATTGGGAGATCCCGAGACCCAGGTCACCGTGCCGTTAATTGAATCTGATCTGGGACTTCTATTATTTTCAGTTGCACAGGGTAAACTTGGTGAATTCAACTTGGAAATCAGCGACAATCACGCAGCCACAGTGGTCCTCGCGTCTGAAGGATACCCTCAAAATCCAGTAAAGGGGAGAGAGATATCCGGTCTAGCAGGTTCCCGGTTTGATAAAAGGGCTATTATCCATCACGCGGGAACAAAAATCTCGAGCGGCAAGGTTGTTTCATCTGGCGGCAGGGTGCTCAGTGCAACAGGCATCGGGGAGAGTCTTAGTGAGGCCCTAGAGGGTGCGTACGGAGCCATCTCTAAGATTGATCTGAAGGGCGGTCATTTCCGTCGGGACATTGGCTCACGAGCTCTCGACAGACCTCTATCGGGCCCCAAAACGGAAGAGTAGGGCAGATACCCACACCGTCCCGCTTAAATGCAGCAGCAAGGTGGGCGCGATGCTGGACAGCCTCGGCTGTACTGGGTGAATGAAATGGAAGACAAGAACGACAACACCGATGTGGCATCTCTGAGGGGGATTCTCGGCGGCCCAGTAATGCTGGCTGCAGCCCTCCTAGTGTTCTTAGTTGGTGCACAAGTATCGGGACAGAATGGATGGATGGACGAAACAAATCTCCTCGCACTGCCTGTCGTGGCTGCCTTAGGGGCGGTCGTCGGGAGGATAAGCTCGGAGCACCCCGCTGCCAAAGATATCGACTCGTCAATCATAATGTCCTCTTTGATCATTGCTTCCCTAGCCTCAACGTTGATATTGCCTGCAGTCATGTCCATGACTTTCCTCTTTGTAGCACTCGGCACACATGCAATGGTCTCCCGCGGAAGGCCGATGGAGGCCAACTTGCTCGCAGGTGCAGTCATCGGCTTGCATGTTGCCATACTCTTCGCCTCCACTGCCAGTCTGGAAGATTCGGTTTCGGATGATTCAACGCGCTCCCTTCTTGCAGCACGATTCTCCTCTATGTGGATTGTAATGCTATTGGGCTCGGTGTACTTATCGCTAATTTTCTCGAAAACCTTCGATAGAGTGAGTGAAAAGGGCATGATGGCGGAGTTGCCGTTTGACCTTCGTAACAAAATGACACATTTTTCAGCCATTGCAGTGATGGCTTCAACAATCATACCCCTTATCTGGCTTTCATTAATTTCGGACCCGGCAGAATATGAGAATGGAGCCCATCTGGGGCCTCTGTGGGGCCTTTTCTCGGCTGCAATAGCCCTATTCGTCACTTTCTGCAAGTCCGAGCGCTGGAATGTGATAGCTTCCATTGCTGCTCTGAATTGGATTATCTACACTTTCGGCAGGCTTCAAGATATAGGAGTATCAGGCTTCCCTAACGCTTTGAGCGACAGTGGATCATACTCCATGATTCTTTGGCTGCTCATCACCTTTTGGTCAAATGTCGGAATCATAATGCTTGCCTCGAGAGGCTATTTTGGACCGATGGCTCCTCTAAGGGAGCCCTCTGAACTCAGGAGATGGTGGCAGAATCACAATTACACAATACTCGTTGGAACCGCGCTCGTTGCAGGCCTCGTCGTAAGAGTGATTTGGAACGTCATCCCCGCAATGAACGCCTCCGTGGTGGGAGACTGGGACCTATCGGGAGGGTCAGATCCTTGGTATATGAAGCGAATCATCGATTATGTGGCGGTCGAGCGAGCTCATCTCGTATTCGATGCCGACAGGAACTATCCTGTGGGTGGACTGAACCCGAGGCCACCTCTCTTTTCGTGGTCACTCGCACTCGGCGGCATTTTTCTTTCCTGGATTGCAGATATGTCTCTCCCTGAAGCAGTCTGGTGGTCTGTGGAATCCCAGCCAGCAATCTGGGGAGCACTCATCGTTCTTCCCGTAGCAGGAATGGCCCGACGCTTCCACAGCCCTCTTGCGGGAATAGCAGCTGCATGGCTAATCGCATTCATGCCTGGCCACATATCACACTCTACTTTCGGTCTTGCAGACCATGACTCATTCGCGATGTTCTTCCTCACAATGGGGTTCTACTGGTGGGTACGGGCCATGATCGACATCAATCAAAACAGGCTATTCCCAAGGACTTCTTGGAACCCTGCTTATCTGATTGCTGGGATTCGCTCTATGTGGGTCAATCAAAGAACAGTGATGCTATTCGCAACCCTTGCTGGTGTCTCATTTGCAACAGCCGGACTAGCATGGAAAGGATTCGTATACGCTCCTGGTATCATATTCCTGGCCTTTGCTGGCGTGGCAATCCTCAACCTCTTCAGAGGTAGGGATACACTACCGATTACATCGGCAATGAATCAGATGCTAATCACGTCCATGCTGATTCCTCTGCCCTTCTACATATGGCCCGGCATGAATCTACTGTCTGACCCGAGCGGGATGGCACCCTTGATCTACATGCTTGGGTTTACTCTAGGTTTGGGATATGTCATCTCAGCCGCTAGAGACAAGCCGTGGCTACTTGTGTTCACAATGACAGCAACCCTGTCCGGGGCTGTTCTGGCTATCCTCTACACTCTTCAGGCCCTGAATCTATATCCAGCGATGGACATTCTGTTCACCGGCGGGTTCTATTTCTCGAAGAACAAGGTATTCTCAACAATTGGAGAGGCGCAAGCTCCGGACAGGGGCATTCTATTCGCTTCATTCGGCCCGATAGTGGCTATCGCAGCGATAGGCTACGGACTTATTCTGATGTGGAGGGGAGGCAGGAAAGAGGACAATGCTTCGTTCTTGCTAGGGGCATGGATCGTAATCGCATCCTACATGTCTTGGACTGCTGGCCGATTCATATTCAATGCAGGCCCACCCATGGCAGTCGTAGGCGCAGTTGGATTGACCTCGATGTGGGTTGCAGCGAATCCAAGCGAGTTCCTCAAACACTGGAAGAAGAGCGGAATCGGATCACCCAGAGCACGATTCAACAGTACTTTCTCAGCAAGCAGGTCAAGACCAGGGGTCCCAGCAGTAATGATGATCCTCCTCATCGTATTCTCCCAGCATGCGACCTACGGCATAGATTCTGGAATACCCAGGGGAGACTCTGCTTCTGGCGATGTGGATGGTGCCATCCAGGGAATAATGCCGGACGTCCTGCGATACGAAGTCCTCGGATTTTCAGTGCTCAATTCCAACCAATACTCTCCTGACCAGAGATGCACCACTGGCTGCTGGTACCTTGGTACGTTTGGACCCGGATTCAATGGTGGTGGATGGAATATGGCCTATGATTGGCTGGCCAACCAAGATACAGAATCCGATTTCACCGAGCGTCCAGCGTTCCTTTCATGGTGGGACTACGGTTTCCAGGCTCTCTCACAGGGCCAACATCCCACTGTTGCAGACAACTTCCAATCAGGTATCCCAGTCACTGGAAATACACTCCTAAGTCATTCCCAAGAGGATGTCCTAGCATTGATGATTATGAACACGCTGAGATCGGGTGGCGTATCTGACGAGTCCAATATGATGGTGCTCGAATCGCATCTAGAGAAGAATCAGATCAGGGAACTCGAGCGCATTCATAGCATGACTTCGGAGGACGTAGAGAAGCGTTCGCTTGCAATAATACATTCCGACGGCGAAGTACAGCTTCTTCGAGGTGCCTATCTCTCAGACTCAGGCCTGCCGTCAAAGTTCGGCTGGTTCGTCACAGACCAAGGTGAAATCGTCGGTGAGAGATTAGACAACCCAGAAGATGCCATGTCCCTGTTTAATGACACAAGAGGTTCTTCCTCTCCTTTCTCAAGTACACCCTCTCACTATCTGATAGGAGACCACAGATACACCGCCGATTTGGTCGAAGACTTTGACGACCTGTCCACCGGAATCCATAGAACAAATGCAAGACTCGCAATTGGTAGAGCATTCATAACGCATATTTTCGATTTGGATCAGATTGTTGGCCTTCTAGGGGATCTTTCCTCTATAGGGCGTGAGGTACAGACCTTTGAAGGTCGGATCGGTGAGACTGTAGAGAGAAATACGGACGTACGCTATTTCGCTATCGATGACAGGCTTTACCCTCTCGGTGGCCTCTTCTATGAGGACTATTCCTATCACGGGGGCCAGACAACCGGTATATTCTACGCGCCGACCACACTCGCTGGACTCGACCCGGAGGACTACATTTCCAGTAGTTACCTGACGCAGAGGGGCGATGGGCCAATTATCCCGAGAACCTCTGGGGAGTATGAACAGGAATATCTGGATGACATCGTCAGACAACAATCTGGGGCGATCTCAGACCCAAATCAGATAATATCCTTAGAGGATATCGACTACATACAGCAACCTGCATTCTTCGATACATTCCTCGCACGCATATACGTTGGATACGGAACATCCACCCTCGGATTAGACTCCGGGGCCTCAGGACAACCTGGTCCAACGTGGGCAAGACCCGGCACCCCCGGTACTCCTCTGAGCAACTCATACGCACTTCCCGGCGCCATGATGAACCATTTCGTCATAGCCAACTATCACAACGATGGAGCCGGCGCTCCCGATGAAGACGGCAATGGTGTGCCCGACATCTACGAATGGGGCGACCCTCGCGAAGATCCCAGCCAGTACTACAGCGCCATAGGCAGTGCAAATTCGAATGTCAAGATTGTCAAGTATTACAGCGGAGCAACCCTAGAGGGGCAGGTCCTGCTTGAATCAGGAGAACCCGTCCCGAACGCCCGCATACTTGTGGAGAGAGATGCTTTCAGTGACGAGGGGGAGGAAGATTCTGACCCTCGAACCTATTGGGTGCCTATTATTTCGGAAGTCGCTGACGACGAGGGGCGATTCACAGTCACAGTTCCCGCCGGAAAGATACGGGCCTCTGCATTCTACGGCGCAGTGGACAACACAGCTGTTAGAGCACAGATCCAGTCTGGTGCATTCGAAATGCTGTCCGATATCACAAGGGAGCAGACCGACTCTGAAGATCGCAATATCAACCCAATTACAGCAATTTTGGGAGGGGTAGCCGGAGCCACATACATCGGCGCTTCCTCCCTGATGGTCACGGGAGAACAAGGCCATAGCGGAGGGGAGGCACTACTATCGACGACAATCACTGTTCCATCCTCAACAGCGACAGGACAGCTTCAGTGGACTGGTGAGCCATCATTCAACGGACAACCAATTGCCGACGCCACAGTGGTACTCAAGCCGTCTGACCCCGATGCAACACACGAAGGCTATTCGATATCTACTTCATCAGGATCCATAGTTGGAGATGGATTGTACTTCCAGGGAGATGGAACAGCAATTTTCGATGGCACAGGGTCCTTCGAATCGCCTCTTCCCGCCACAGCCACCGAGTTCACAGGAACCCTCAGCCAGACTCTGAGGAACAATCAGTCGGTAACTGGCACCGGAACTTTCGATGGGAAGGGCACATTTGTGGGTGAGTTGGAATTTGATGATCCAACCAACCAATGCACGGAAAACGGCACATTGCCCGAATTGGAAGAAAAATGCATGTTGGACTCCACGACATTCCTGTTGGATGGGGCATTCAATGGAACGGGCAAGTTCGTCTCCGACGGCCAGTCTCTATTTATCAGACATTACACAGACGCCACCTTCACCGCAGCAGGAAAATTCGATGTAAATACTGCAGGTAATGGGCCATATGGCACAATCACGGGTGATGGAACGTTCCAGGGCGACGGCACATTCAGCGGCCCGATGGTCAGCGAGGGCACATTCCACCTTTCTGGCGCAATACCAGGAGACTATTCTGTTGAGGTATTGCTCAATTCAGGCCAATCCATCCAGGTTGATGCACCATTCACAATACCTCGCTCGGCTACATCCGGAGCTCGTTCAGTAGATGTCGCAGGTATTTTACTCAACATGCTGATCTCCGAAGAGGACGGGTCTCCAGTCGAAGGGACTGTCACACTCAGAGACGTAGAGGCCCCTGATTCATCACCATCAGGCGCCTGTTCGGAGTCGAATCTGGCACCATGCACCGTTACGATAGGCGATGGGGGCACGGTGAACATTGGCCCAATTCCGTCAATGCCACACACTGTATCCTATGATGCAGATTCAGATGGATTTGACGACCTCACAGTCGAGATTCTCCCAGAAGAGGCGACATCGGGCATCCTATCAGTAGACGCTATCGTTCCGGAAAAGTACGATCTATCTCTGACGATTCTTTCCAGCGACGATGAAGAGGTATCGGGACTAAGTCTTCAGATAACGAATCTGATAGATTCGAGCGCCTATGACCTCAGATACAACCCCTCCACATCTACATATGGCGCCGAGGTTCCCCCGGGCGAGTACATACTCAACCACACTCTCGACGATACGCAGCTATGGGAACGCTTCGATCTGCAGTCCGACATGGAAGAGACATTCAGATTCAAGATCAGCTCGACCCTATCAGGCACAGTTTTTGTTGCTGATGGCGAAGAAGAACCTCTCCCTGAGGACTTCGTGCAGTTTGCGCAGGTTATCGCTAGGTGGTCTGGATTCGAAACTACAACTCTGACCGACGACGACGGAAATTATGAATTCACACTTCCAGTGGGTGAATCCGTAACAGTGACTGTAGTGGTCGGTTTGAACAACCTCGTAGATGGAAAGGTCGTAGAGATTTTAGAGGACAATCCAGATCTCGACCTTGTAGCACGTAAGGGGTCCACATACGAAGGCACAGTGACGGTCAACCGTCCCAATTACCTTTACACATCGACCCTCTTGGGTTGGGAGCCCCTCTCCGTTATCGCATCAAATGCTTCTACCGATGTAACATGGGTGTCAAAGGTAGACTCTAGCGGACTCTTCGAAATAGCGTTGCCAGAAGGCGAATGGTCGATCCAGGTTTTGGAATCTGATCACTCCTCGACAGCAGCATCCACAACGCAAGGCGAGCTGATAGAGCTGACCATCAACCCTCAGAACGGAACCCTCGACTTGTTTGCATTCATAGATAATTCCAGAGATGGTGTCAGCGACAATGGAACAGGCGTCTCAGTTGAATTCAACATAGTTGCATTGACAAACAATGGAATTGGAACAAATCTGACTACCTCAGAAGAAGGCACAGGGACTGTAGACCTTGAACCTGGCTCATATAGAATCGACACCACGGTATTGAATGCTGATCAGACTCTCTTTGGAACTAGAATTCTAACTGGTCAAACATCTTTCGATATTGGTCTTGACGGCTCTCTAGTTGAGCGATTGATTGGATTCGACCCCGAGGGAGTCGCCAACATAACCGTACTGGACCAGACACTGTCCCCTGTTTCAGATCTAGAAGTTCGGTTCAGGAATACTGACAGACAAATCGACTTCATATCCACACTCACCACGGATGAGAACGGCTCAATACTCGCATTGCTCCCTGCTGGAGCCACCATAATAGAGATAGAGGGGTACAAGCCAGGGGATGGCTCTACTCTGGGATCTCGCGTTGCTGTTGACGTAATAGCAGGGGAACCAGCCGTAATCAGAACCATTGAAATGACTGAAATGGCCTGGATCAACATTACAGTCACCGATGACTTGAACATAGATGGTTCACAGGGCCTGAAATTAATTTTAGATTCAAACGAAGGGTTAGGGACGGTTCAGATGCCGATTACGAATGAATCAGGAAGCACCTCCGCAATGGTAATTCCAGGTTCATGGAGTACCTCCTATGACATTGAGGACCAAGGAGTCCGTCTGATGATAGAAGAGACTACGATTGCCGATGTCTCTGCTGGAGAATCAGTGTCTCTGACCCTCAACGCCAATAGAGAAGCAAAACTCTCAGGCAAGGTTTTCTGGGACTTCGATAAGGATGGGAATGCAGATGTCGCAGAGGGCGTGGCGAATGCCACTGTGAGTATCATAGGAAATGACATCGATATCGAACTTGTAGCCGATGAAGATGGCCGATATTCCACCATGCTTCCTTACAATTCAACCGTCTCCATAAGTGTCCAGAAGGACGGATTCTCTGATGCAACAAAAGATGGATCTGTGATGGGCTACCCCGTCGAGTCGGACGTACAACTCACGGCTGGAACCGTAACTGCTACCGGGTCGGTGAATTATCTCGGCGATATAGTCGATCCGAATTGGGCTGATGATATCGAAATCATCTTGGTTCCCAAAGACGGGTTCGTCGCTCCGCAAGTAACTGCAGTAAAGGGCGGGGACGGCTCGTGGGATGGGACATGGTCCGTGGATCTCGAACCAGGAAGATACATTCTCCAAGTACGAGACACATCTCGGAATTTGGTCGCCTTCAGCGAAATATTCGCGGATCTAGTCGACGGTGGCTCTGCAGATGTCGATCTTACGCCCGGCGGGTGGCTCTTGCTATCAGGCTCTTGGCTAGACTACGATGGGAACCTCCACAGCCTCTCTTCATCCGATCTTGATATCACTGGAGCCGATGTGGTTGATCAGGAACTTTCCCTGCTGGTATCATCTGAACCATCGCTGGATTGGAGAATAGGCATTCCCAGCGAAGGAGATCTCAGGGTCCTCATGCCTTCAGGTCCAATCTCCGTGTCAAGTGAGTTCACTGTCGATCAAAAGGACCGAATCATGGCATATGAGGCTGGTCAGACGATACTAGTTCCGTCGTCAACCATAACCGACTCTATCGAGACTGCGCCAGTCGACCTTCGCTATGCGAGGATCTCGAATAGTTCCATGTCCGCTACGATGACCTCTTCCGATTCGGCGAATGTGGATGACGACGGAGTCCTCTTCGCACTCCTCGATGGGGCAAATGGGTACGTGCCCATGACTGTGCAAATAGAGCTTGATTACGAGGGACACGAATCATCAGACGTCTTCACTCTGAGCGCAATTGTCCCGGGCACGGATGGCCCTTCATGGACCGTCGAGTTCGACAATGGAAGCGGAGTCTTCTCCGAGACATCCACAGTCACGCTGTCCCTAGATGACGACAAGGCATCGATAACTGCGAAGATAACGCCTCCAAATGCGTCTGTGGCGCGGCACTTCCCCAACGCAAGAACAATCTCGATACAAGCATCAACTGACACAGGCGTTTCTGAAAACGTACAGATCAAGGTAAACGTCCCGAAGACCTCAGGTTGGTCTCTCGAAACTCCTCCTGAGGAGCTATACGGAGTCAAACCAGGGTCCCAAACCTCCATCTCACTGTCTTTCTCAAACGATGGAAATGCTGATGACGTCTTCTCCCTGTCCTTCGACGATGATGCACTTCCCGCCGGTTGGACAAGGACTGGCGTTCAGACCATCACAATGGGTGCGTTCGAGACGCAGACCGCATCAATCGTGCTCAATGCGCCTTCCGATTCCGAGGGCCAATCATTCACGTTAGTGATGTATGTCGTGGGCGATGATCAGACAGAATACGAACCAGTTGAGATAGAAATAAGTGCGGAGTATCCCGACTTGAAAATCGAAGAGAGTACAATATCGTGGCTCAGCGGTGGAATCGATCCAGTCTTCGGATCAAAGCAAACTGTGGTGCTCACAATCGAGAACGACGGGCTGGTTTCGGCTGAAGAGGTCGTCGTCAGAGCAGATCACAAGCCATCGGTCAATTCTGAATTCTCAGGAATAAACGACACTGTTGTAATCACCGTTCCTGCAGGTGGAGAAACCACCGCTTACTTGGACTTGAATTTCACCGACCTAACACAAGGCGAGGCATGGATCGTATTCTCAATTGAATCGGTAGACGGAGAACCATCGTCCGAGAGGCATGAGAAGAAGTACAATCTCCTATCTCCAGCGGTTGAAGACGCGGGCAATGCCACCCAGGTGCTCATGGTCATCCTCATAATATTCCTCGGTGGACTTCTGATCATGCTCACAAGGCGTCCCGGCCGAAGACCGAATGCTCCGTTCTGAGCGCCTGCTTGAGAAGGTTGTGAGAAACAATGCCCTTAGACGGTGTTGAACTTATGCCCGAACCTGCGGATTCTGCAATATTCACGGCTGTCGATCCAAATGCAGAGGGCTATTCTGGGGATGCTTATGGCGTATCCGACGAGGCTGCGAAGAAGTTGCGGAGACCGGTCACTACCCTCCAGCCATTCATCTGGCCATATGGAGCAGTGGGCGCCTCCGCGAGCATCATCATAATGATTCTGTTGTGGCCGATGATCCAACCGCTCATAACGGCTTACCTGCCTGCTTCAGGATGGGCCTACGAGTCTTCTGGAGTCGATGATCTACGTGACGAAGGTTTGGACGGGTCTGGAATCAAGGTATGTGTTGTGGATACTGGAATCGACCCCAAGCATCCTGATTTCAGAGATATGAATCTGGTGGGCTTCCGAGATTTTTATTCGTTTGATCACGGAACGGTGAGGGATGTAAGCCAATCCAACCATGGAACCGCTATGGCCGGCCTACTAGTGGCAAAAGGGTCGGGTCCAATGAGGGGCATGGCGCCAAATGTTGAGTTGAGTATAGCAATCGGTCTCGGCCCCGAAGGTACAACAGGCAACAGCGTAAGAGTTGCAGACGCAATCCAGTGGTGCAGGGTATCCCAACAGGTGAATATCATCAGCCTTTCGTTGGGAGGCCCTTTCGAGGCTACCTCGCAAATCGCATCGAGGTCCGTGGCCGGCGCGGTTGAGGACGCATTAGATGCAGGCATTTTCGTGGTCGCTGCAGCTGGAAATGCAGGCCCTCATAATTCGGATGTATCCACGCCAGCTAATGTCAATCGTGTGATTAGCGTTGGTGCTTATGACAGATTCATGACGCCGTGGTCGAACACCTCTATTGGGTCTCAGATAGACCCTTATTCTGAGACAACGAGGGAGTGGCCAAATCAGAAGCCCGAGATTCTTGCCCCAGGGGCATATATTCTTTCGACGGTATCGAGCGACAAGTCCCCTCCATATGCATATTCGACTGGGACTAGCGATGCTACTCTATTTGTTACCGGCTCTCTGGCTTTGATCCTTCAGGATCTATCACAGCGCAAAATAGTGAATATTTCCACACCCAATGACAACAGAATCGACCTTGTCAAACAAGCACTAGCGGAGAGTGCAAATCCAATCGGAGGACAAATTGGACATGACGATAGATCGGGCTATGGCATGCTCGACGCTGTCGAGTGGCGTGATATGGTAGAATCCTCAGCCGATCAGTGGTGACCCATTTCCGTGGCCAAGGCATAAACTTGGCACACTTCGTCTTATATCCATGTACGCAAGCGTTCTGGGTATGCGCGACCGTGCCGCCTCCAAAAGCCGCGCAATTGTCCTCATACTTCTGGTCTCATCTCTTTCAGCACTAATTGGCCCAGCAGCCCCGGTAGCCGCCGATAATGAGACAAGTGCAGGATACATCAATGCGGTTGAAGTATGGTCTGGGACGCATAATGTAGCTGGTGATATCATCATTTCACCTGGTGCTAAACTCATCATCGAACCGTCCACTGAAGTCATATTCTCCAATGGGACCTCATTGGAAGCAAGAGGGAATCTATGTATCGGAGCAGCATCTTGCGGCGCTTCTCAGGATGCTACTTCCGCCACGCGAATAACCATGACCTGGACGGATCCAGAAAATGCCTCCGCTTCCGGTGATTGTGATGGTATGACATTTGGCACTTCGACGCTTGGAATAGAAGATCCCTCATGCGGAGAGGGAATCATCATCAGAAGCACGATCGATCTTGCCCAGACTGCACTTCGTCACCTTGATATCGAATCAGCATGGGGTGTTCCCTTCCCTGTGCCGATTGTGAATCAGTTTCGTTATGGCGCATTAGTACTGCAGGGAGCGTCGCCAGAGCTCATAGAGCTTCAATTCTCAGACACGAATACTTCCAGTGTCCTTGCAACAGAACTCGCCCAACCGAGATTCATAGGAGGATCGTACACAGTAGGGAATGACGAACAAAGCGGAGTTACAGGAAATGCGGTTCAGATTTACGGAGGCGGCACGGGAAGCATTCCAATTTTGTTTGAGGATTCAGAATTCTTCTCGACCGATAGAGGTTGCAGCAACCAAGATAATGGAAGATCCGCGGTCTGGATAGAGGAATCCTTTGCCGAATTCAAAGACATAACCGTGGTCAGTGGGGACTTTGGATTGAGTTACAGGTCATCTGCCGGCAAGGTGTCCGACTCCACAATCAACGTAAATTGCAATGGCATAGATATCAACGGCATGATATCCGTAGGCACAAACGAATACGTCACCAATGTTTCAGGCAACACCATTACGACAGCTGAGGGGACGCCAATAACGGCATATGCAGGTGCACTAGCCGAGGTACACGAAAATACCGTGTCCGGCGCTTCACAAGGATCCGGCATAGGAGTTCAGTCGAGCAGAGTGACTATCCACGGAAATACCATAGGGCCCATAGGGGGATGGAATGGAATCTGGTTGTATGGGTCATTCGATGTTGACGCCCAGAACAATACAATCAGCGATACTGCGAGAGAACCAGTTATGGCGGGAGATTACTGGGCGGGAGATAATCCCGACGTACGTCGTTTATATTTTGCAAACAACGAGGTAACAGTACCCGGAACAGGGCTGTGCCAGAGTAGCACTTACTGGGGCGGGGAATTCCCATGTTCGGTAGTACAAGTCCACAGGGCAGGTGCAACAATTGTTGACAATGTTTTCACAGCAGGGGGATCAGCAGATGGAATCCGAGCAACTGGAGCCCTCCTAAATGTTCAGCGGAATACATGGAATCTCAATGCAGAAGGCGCTGTCATCCAGAACTACAATACTGGATTTGCAGGGGCTCAGCAATATGGCAGCCTAGCATTCTTCAGCGATAATGAGTGGAACGGCGTAACGAGCACCTACAACATAACCAAGTCCTCTGTCACCGTACAGTCCGAGACGATACCCAATCCCGGTGACGGAGAGGTTCCTGTCAAACTTTCATGGGACGATCAAGAAGCATGGCCTGGGGTAGTAGATAATGACAATGACGGGGAACCAGACGGCGATTGGGATACTAATATCGTCCCCCACCAAGTCACCAGCTGCGCCATATGCCCAGATTACACTCCACGAGATTTCCCATTGGCCCTCAACATGGATAACAACTCCACAGTCTTCACATTCTCCAACGTCGTAAATCTCAATCTTTCAAAGATTCAGATAGCCACGCAACCAACACTGTTCTCCGTGCAGGTAAAGAGGGCCGAGTTGGTGCGATTCCAGGCCATATCAAAAGGTACAGCTGTACCGGGTACGAATATACTCATCGAGGACGGGTTAGGAAATGACCTCTATTCTCTTGAGACACTTAGCGATGGCAAGACCCCATGGGTATCACTGCCTTCCAATTCTCACTTAGATTTTAGAGGGTTAGAAGGCGGAGATAATCCCGATGGATTCGCCGATGACGAGTATGAAGACTCTTGCTCGGATGGCGTGGATAATGATGGCGATCTGGTCTATGATATGGAGGACGATTCTTGCGACTACACAGCAGGTACCAGAGAAATGTCAAAGTATTTCGTTAGGGGGTACAAGTTTGGATTTGGATACTCGAGTCAGGATTTCCTCCTCCAGGAATCCACGTACGAGGGAACCGTAGTCCTCGAGAATGCTGCTCCCTCAGTTACCGTAGACGTGTCAAGCGACATATCCTATCGCAGAGTTGTCACCATCACAGGAACGGCTTGGGACGGTTCATGGGTAGGAGTCTATCCATCAGCAGAAGAATCCATGTGGGCTCAAAAAGGATACGTGCACAGCGTTCAGGTGAAAGATCCCTTTACGGGGGGTTGGGCCAGCGCGGGAATGGCAACTGACACATCTGGCATGGAACAAGGGGTTGTAACTGGCACAAATCATCCTTTCAGAACATGGTCATATTCGCTAGATATGACGCAGTATCCCGAAGACGATTATGTGTTTGAGATTCGCTCATTCGATGGCCTGGACTACAGCGAGATCGTATCTAAAACGATCAAGCTCAACACTCAGCCCCCAGTGCTCACTCTAAGTGAGCCGGCTGATGGAACATTGCATAGAACCGATGACAAAATAATAACATTCAGCGGCATAGCAACTGATGACTATGGCTGCCCTAGCGAATGCGGATCTGATATCGTTGATGTCTACATCATTATAGAAGGGCCACAGTACTACAGCGATACACCTGCAGATGCTGTATGGAATGGCGATTCATGGTCATACGAATGGAGCTACGCTGCATTACCACGAACATCCGAAGATTATACGTTCACAATATGGGCATCTGATTCAGACTTTTGCATCGGTATAGTCGATGAATGTGTTCCAGAAGTAATCACGCTAAGTATTGACAACGCAAACCGTAATCCGCTTATTCAGATTAATGATCCCAATGACGGATCATATGTCGAAACAGGTGAATCGACTACAATTACTGGAGTAGCTCAGGACCCGGACGGTAATGTGAATCGAATCGATATCGAAATAAGAGACATAGTTGATGAAATATTGATCGATACAATCACACTAACAGGATCCGAGATAGACGGAGACAGATGGGCCACAGACTGGGATTCCAGGGGGCTGATTCATGACAGACCATACACAATACTGGCAAGGAGTTTCGACGGAATCGACTACTCCCAATGGGACCAGATCGAGATAATTGCAGACAATCCCCCCAATAAAGACAACAACCGTCCGGTATTCGATGGCTCGGAATGGGTTAGCGAATTCACACTTTATTGTGACGCTGAGAATGACGACATACTGGATAGATGCACCGCCGCTTCAATAGACTTATCAGCATACTTTTCGGACCCTGATGCCGACCAAGACATCATACTTGCCGTCGCAGACGACCAACATGCAATAGGGATAAGAATCGACTCCAACGGAGTAGCTACCTATGATCCCGACGTAATGGCATTCTACACCACTGAAATTTCTGAGTGGAATATGGAGAATGTGGTTTTCCTGGCACAGGATGAGTTTGGTTCGAAGGTACAATCCGACCCAGTAGACTTCATCGTAATACCTACCATATTTTCCGTTGACTCCCCGGACAAAGATACACTGTCTGGAACTGACAATGGGATTGTATTCCATGGGACAGGCATACCTGGCCGTGCCGTCACTGCCTACATTGAGGCAAATCCCGCAAATTCAACCGTTGTGAGTGATGACAGCACATGGTCGCTGATGATCCCTGCAAACAGGATAGTCGGCACTGTCACTCCTGAGTTTACGATGGGCGTTGGCGACTCAATTTATGGGCAATCAATATCCGATGGCTCAGATCAAGGCGGAGATTTCCCCCTCGGCATTGTTATTGCAGTTTTGCTGGTATTGGCGATTCTGGGTTTCACCGCCACACGATTCATCGAGTTCGACGCAGATGAGTCTACGAAGGCAGCTGAAGACGCCGAAACCGAAAGATACACGCGTGATCCAGACCATCCTGGTTGGAAATGGGATACTGAGTCCTCTGAATGGGTCCCTGACGATGACACGACCGAATAACCCGGAAGTGCCCGGGAAATACCAATCCTTTTCATTGAGACGAGCGTAATATCCACCCATGTCACGCCCAAGTACTGCTCGACCTGGCGTGCAAATACGCATACTGCTCCATCTTCGGGACTATGCCGATTATCGCGATAGGGTCGAAGTCCCGTTCGCTCTTTCCCAGATGGGCATAGCCAATGCAGTCTCCATCGCTAGGTCGAATGTGCCCCGTGCCATCGGGTCACTGAAGGAATCGGGATATGTGATCGAACGCCAAGCGCACATCACAGGCGTGACTAGGAAGCGGAAGGCCTACTTCCTCACCGATGAAGGTGTTTCTCTATCTGATGAGGTTTGGTCGACAGTATCTGAGCGTGTTGTGAAGGCAATACGTCCCGGAGGAAAGGTTGAGGAGATGAAAATAGGAGACATAGTATCCCAATCTGAGATAGAACTCAGACATGTGGACATACTCCGCTACATGGATGATGATGCAACCATAGACCTAACCACACTAACCCCTGGTCTAATTGAGAGAGATCTGACGAAGCATATTGAGAGACAATTCGTTTCCTCCCTCGCAGATATGCCGAGAATACGTCAATTTTTTGGAAGGGATTCGGAACTTGATGAAATCGCGGATATTCTGGATGAATCATCTACGACAGTCGTGATTCCCGGTATCGCCGGCATCGGAAAAACAGCATTAGCAGTCAAGGTAGTGGAGCGCTTCACTCATCGTAGAAATCTTCTATTCCATAGGTGCCAGGAATGGGACGGCGCACGGTCTTTCCTCGAGGCAGTGGGTGAATGGCTGGGATTGTTGGGACAGACTGCACTCTCGGACTACCTACAAGGCGCCAAGACCCCAAACCCTTCCATCTGTTCCAACCTCATCCTGGAGGGGCTCAAGTCTACTCCATCGCTCATAGTGATAGATGACGTGCATAAAATTGGAGATGAGGTACTTGTTTCGATACTCAGGTCTATCGCAGAGAGAATCGATGAAGCAGAAGAGTCTGGAATGGTACTCTTCACCAGGTCATTCAGAAAAGTTGTACCTGAAGCTGATTCAAAAGGACAAATAATATCCAGTTATCTTAGGCTTGACGGTCTAGATCGAGATGCTAGCAGGATGCTATTGAGTTCAATGCCTTCTATAGATGATCCCGGATTCTCTCATATCTACGCTCTGTCAAGGGGGCACCCCCTGGTCCTAGAACTAATCAATAGGGGCAATCTAACAGACTCAGTCCACACAACTCTGGAGGCCTTTATCGAGAAAGAGATTTTCAGCAGACTCTCATCCGAAGAAAAAACGATTCTCGGAGCAATATCCGTGTTTAGAGAACCAATCCCTGCAGAGGCACTCCCTGAACTTACATCTGCTGAAGCGATTGATGGGCTGATTGAGCGAGGTCTCGCCCGAAGGGCCAATCAAGACGAACTAGATGTCCACGACCTAGTGCGTGAATTCTCCACTCGTTCAATGGACGATCAAATTCAGAAAGACCTCCACAGGAGAGCCTCCGAGTGGTATGCTAGGAGTTCCATGACGACCGAAGATCGAATCGAACATCTTCACCACCTCAATCAAGCAGCTGACTGGGAGGGCTTCTCCTCCATCCTCGCCACATATGGCCCAGAACTAGTGAGGGGAGGGCACACTGAACTGCTTGGAATTCTCCGTTCCATGGAACACGACGGTCTAGATCCTTCTGTGGAATGTTTGGTTCACGAGTTGTCGGGCGAGATCCTGCTGATACAGGGCGTCTGGAATGAAGCCGAGAAGCAGTTCGACTCAGCAGGGTCAATCGCAAGGCGTGTCAAAGACCCCAAGGCGATGTCAAGAATTCTCTCCAGTCAAGCAGATCTGGGAGTCAAGCGAGGGGCGTTAGACGATGCTCTTGAGATGCTGAGACAGGCTCTAGGAATTCAGATTAACATGAACGATGCCAAGGGTGCAGCTGATTCCTACATCAGCATGGGCGCGATATTCCGTCAGAGACGTGATGACCGAAGAGCAAGAGAGGTCTACGAAAATGTTGAGGAGATGCTCAAAATTGAGGACAATAGCCTACTCACATCAGCACGCCTCAGGCTCGCAGACGCATTCTTGGAGATCGGAGAAACCGAGAAAGCAAGAGAACATGCATTAGCCGTGCACGACCACAGTCTTGAGGTGGAAGACATGCAGTCCCATGCTCGTTCAAGGGTAATCTTGGGCAGGTATTACGCACGCACCAAAGACCTCGAACTTTCACTCATACACTACAATGCAGCTTTGGATACATTTTCCGAAGAGGCCAATCCAACCAGCGCTGTAGAAACCGAGATGCTACTAGGCCAAGTGCTGATCGATGCAGGGAGAGTGTCCGAGGCCTCAGAACACTATCTGGATGCTCTTGCAATCGCTCAGGCTAATGATTTCCGATTATTTCAAGCCGAAATTCTTGCAAGACTGGGCAACATGGGGAATGACCGTTCAGAACGTGTCGCTTACTTGCAAAGATCACTCAGTGTTTTCAAAGATCTCGGGGCATTAAGTAGGATGAAAGAAATTCAAAATTCAGTTCACAGGGCTCTCATGGGAAGATAAGATTGAGTCGGTAGATGCTTGCTAGCATTATCCAAGGCGGTGAACAAACTCTGGCCCGTTCTTCTTAGATATGGCCAACTCACCGTCGAAATACTGATCAATTCTAACTAGAACCTCGCTCTCTGCTAGATGAGGGGCGTTGTTCTTCTCAGAGAGATGGCACAATGCAATAGATTTTGTATTCTCATTAACGACTTCTTCGAGGATCTTTGCAGTTTGAAGATTTGACAAGTGCCCCCCTCTGCCGCTGATTCTTCGTTTTATTGAGTCAGGGTAGGGCCCGGAAATAAGCCGGGAGTGATCATAATTAGCTTCGATTGAGATGTGTGCACACCCTTTCAAATGAGTCTTCAACTCCTCTGTGGCCTCGCCGAGATCGGTTACATATGCAGCCCTTTCTCCTTCTGAGGACACAATGAATGCAACATTGTCAGCATCATCATGAGGCACAGGAATGGGAATCACGCTAAGATCGTCGCCAAGGACTACGCGATCTAGTTCAGCAAAAGTTCGGACATCCGATACCGGCTCCCATCCCATCCTAATAGCCGTCTCAAGATTGCTGTGAAGGCGAGCCCCCCATGTCTTTGAGGCCCTCATTGCGGATTTCGAATGATCTACGTGGTGGTGAGTAACTAGGATGTGATCAACATCAGATGGCTCAATGCCGGCGAGAATAAGGCGCTTCTCCATTTGCCTCATCGAAAAACCACAATCAATCACTACAATCGAATCTTCGGATCTATAAGCCGCAGAGTTGCCGCTGCTACCGGATCCAAGATGGGTAATCTCCAGTGTCACATGGACGACGACCATAGAGTACTCAATGAACAAATCTATCGAAAACACTCCCATCCGGACTTCCAGATCATCATCACATCGTGCCGACGTCCGAACACCGCTCCATCACCGTGATAAGCCATATTGAAAGCAAGGGGAATAGGGGAAGACCGTGAGGAGGAAACAAACAGCCGCCTTCCTCGCGATTATCATGCTGTCTAGCGTGCTCTTTCTCTCTCAAACTAGGCCACAAAGCCCAGTCGGATCAACAGACCCTGAGGATGCCACCGGAGGAGCGCCCTTAGCGGTGGATACTGATGAGGATCAAATTCCCGATGTCCACGAAAGCGCGTTCGCAGAGTCCCTAGTCATATTTGACCCACAGGGGGACGTCACGGTGCAAGGACTCAATCCGCTTGATTCTACTGACAATAACAGCGATGCAGATCGGGATGGCGCCACAGCCTTACAGGAATTCTGTTGGCCTTATTCATTGGAATCATGCTTTTCCACAAGGTTATCTCTAACCGGAAAGTCCCCAGAGGAAACTGAAAGCGGGTTTAGGGAGTATCTTGATCCAAGAAAAGCGGATACTGACGGAGATGGCCTACCTGACGGATTCGAGATAAGTATGTGCACTGATGGGGGTGCGGGCTACATAGATCAATCTTCTACAGCCTGGACGTGCCTCTATTTTGACCCACTCGATCCAAGAGATTTGATAGAAGATCCGGACCAATGCTTCGGCCTTCTCGAGTGGGGTTGTGGTGATGGATTCGACTTTGATCGCGATGGAGACGTTGAGCCCGGTGAACGGTTCACAAGTCCCGAGGAATACAGATACTCCCAGCCTGATGATTGGATAGATGAGAGGGATGGTTTGTGGTGCCAAGGACCAATTCCCGGAATTGCCGATGGGGCATGTCAAACCTCTCAACAAAGTGAAACTGGCACCCCGGGATGGCTCGGAAGCGACCCTCGATATCCGGACTCAGACTACTATGTGATAGATGACGGTGTAGCGACCCCGCTCGCCGTTCGCGGTGACGGAATTTCTGATGGTTGGGAGTATCATTACGGCCTAGATCCGAGAAATGCCTCAGACGCCATAGTGGATCACGATATGGACGGTTGGGACTCCGATAGCGACGGTTTTGTCACTCAAGATAGCTCTATTGCGACATCCAGGTGGGGCGAGGCGTTCAGTAACTATGAGGAATACATGATCTCTATCGACGATGGATTCTCAGTCAGGCCAGGTCTTCATATGGCCTCCATGGAGAATCCAGAACACCCCTCTTTCCTAACAGAATTATCCAATCCTTCATTGGCGGATTCATCGATTGTCATGGTCGAAGCAATCGATTCAGAAGGTATCGTGCTAATTGTGTCTAAATACGGAATTACAGTATTGGATCCAATTTCTGAATCCACTACAATTTACGATGAAACAGTTCAGGGAGAGATATCAGACGCCGAGGTAGCAACCCTATCAGACGGATCATTGGCAGTAGTGTTGTCCACTAACTTCGGAATCACAGCGATACCCATCCTAGAGGGAGAGCTTGATTCTGACTCTGCTATTTTCCTCGCCACAACGCCTCTTCACTCGATAAGCCCCCTGCCTCCAATGGGTCCGGGTGCTATGATCATATTCGGTTCAGGTGGCTCTGCACTCAGCGTAGTGATTAATTCTGACAATGGTGAAATGGGTATCGACGGTCTGGAAAACATCGAAACCCTTGAGCAGTCTTTGTCATCGAGGAACGCCACCGGGACAGTCGCTCTTCACGTTGTAAGGCCAGGGGAGCCACCAATGTTATTGGTAGGAACGGATACTGGCCTGATTCGATGGACTACAAGCGATTTGTCTGAAACCTTCGGCTCGCCGTTGTGGGTGTATGATGATGAAAACGCAGAATCATTCGTTGGTATAGCAGACCTCCTCAATACCTCTAAATCAGCCGTTGTGAATACCCTTGAACTCGCAGGTATCCTGGACAGCAGCGGAAATTTAGCTCAACTTACAGGTGTATGGCTAGGCACCCCATCGGGTATTCACATCATTGATCTTGATGACCTAGTCACAGAGCCTGCATATGCTATTTCGAATGATAGGATGTTCAACTCAGAATCATGGCTCTCAGGGGGCAACGATGTCTTGGCCATTGAGCAGATTCCAGGAATGGTACTCGTCGGATCAAGAGAAGGCATGTGGGCGCTAGAGGGAGATGGAAGCGGAGTACTCGGGATGATCGATCCACCTGTGAAGATGAATGGCCCAATTTCCGACATAGCATCGTGGATGGCCGGTGGTGAGAGGTGGATATCTGCAGGACTTGAATCAGGACGCTACATGAACATCCTCCCGATTGACCCTACGTCAACTGACTCCGACTTTGATGGCATGCCTGATGGATGGGAGTTCCATCATGGATTAGACCCGACCAATCCCTTCGACGCGCCTAGAGACGCTGATCTCGATGGCTTCGATGTCGGAGGCCCATTCGGATTCCAAGCCCCATGGACCAATCTAGACGAATATCGCTATATCTCGATATCCGAGAATGGAACAAACGGAACCGACCCAAGACTCATTGACAGCGACGGGGATGGACTGACCGACGGCGAGGAGTATTGGGGTTGGTTCTACGACTCCACACCCTTCCAATGTCATTACCTCTCCACTGGCGGCCCTGGAATACCCGAGCAGATCTGCGATGAGTCTGATGGCATTCTGGCGAGACAGGTGCATCTCTCGGGGTGGTTAAATTCGGGTTCAGGCGGTGGTGCAGATGTCCCTACCGACCCATCTAATCCCGACACGGACGGCGATGGGATGCCTGATGGCTGGGAGATTGAAAATCGTAGATGGATAGGTGACTCATACACTGGCGGGAACCTCTGGACATTAGACCCACTTGACCCAAGCGACGCAGATGAAGATGCGGATGGCGATGGACTGACCAATGGGTGCGAATATCGTTGGACTGTCCTGCTTGAGACCGTGAGGGAAAACGGTCTGGTGACCCACGGTGAATCATCGGAAAGTGCGGCATCATGGGTCGCTACAGATCCAAATCTGATAGATTCCGATGGCGACACACTTCCTGACGGATGGGAGGCCAGGTATGCATGCTCATGGAATTTGGCAAATGTTGGAATCAATCCCCTCAATGGAAGTGACGCCCTTGGGAACCCTGATGGGGACGGATTTGATGTCAACGGGGATGGAATGATCGCCCCCGAAGAGGAATTAGTGAATTGGCTAGAATATCATCTGAGATCGGAAATACTCGTCGGAGGGGCATGGACTTCTTCGTCGGACCTTCCTGAAGGCTTCGATACCTGGATTTTCAACGCATCTGAACAGATTAGCGACCCACAGGCCACATTTGGAGAATTGGCAAGTACTGAAGTTACGAGCCTCCTAGCAGGAATAACTGAACTCGATACAGGGTCCTCTGACCCCGTATCGCCAGATTCTGACTCGGATGGAATGCCAGATGGATGGGAAGCATATCATGCAAGGTGGTCGGTATTCGATGAGCGTTGGACACTCAATCCTGTAAATGGCAATGATGATGTCGGTGACCCTGATGGCGATGGGCTCACTAACTGGGAGGAGTATAATAGCATACCAGGGAATAAGAGTGAAATCGACTCTCTTGTGACCTCTCCACAATTCTACCTTCTCAGCAATGGAGGCGAATGGATACCGACTCCGTGGTTGACAGCTGACTCAATAGTCTCCTTCGGCGAGGCAGCCAGAGCTATCGATCAAGACAGCCCACTTACAGCAGACCCTAACAATCCCGATACTGATGGCGATGGCCTCCTCGACGGGGTAGAAATGATATTCACCAAATGGAATTCCGATGCCAATACTTGGACATTAAATCCACTTGTTCCCTCGGACGGGTATTTCGATTCGGACCGGGATGGATTGACTGACCTTGTAGAACTTAATCTGACTAATACGAATCCTGCCAACGGCGCTCTCGCCCCGCCAGACGCACCAAGATTCCACGAGGAAGCGACTGCTCTGGACGCACTTGAGTCCATGAATCGGGTTTACAGGGTGTTATTCACAAAACAAGGCAAGGCGCATATTGCAATCTCTCAATTCAATGAGTGGCAATCGACTGGGCTCATGCGACCACTCCTTGAAGCACTGATGGGCGTTTCTGACCCCAGTGAAGAGGACACAGATCGGGACGGTATGAGTGATGGCTACGAATATTGGTTCACTGAGTGGGATTTAGAATCAAATGAGTGGACGATTAATCCACTTACATCCACAGATGTGGATAGGGATTCTGACGGGGATTCGTGGGATTGTAACGGTGACGGTCTGATATCCCCTTCTGAATCATTTGACAATCTTGCTGAGTACGAGTCAAGGGTATATGGAAAACTCCTCGCCATAGACACAATACCCTCTGGTTTAGGTACAGTTTCCTATGGATCAGATGCGATTGCTGCACTCCAGTTTGAGGCCGGACTGTCTGAGAACGGGTCCATCGGGGAGATGTACAATATTTTCGCAACCAAGTCTGAAGAATCGTTCGAGAGGATGGGGCTGATCAACTCCTTCGACGCTGATAGCTTCAATCGTACCCTCTTGGGAATAAGCGACCCGACACATGATGATTCAGACATGGACGGACTCCCCGATGGATGGGAGTACTGCTATTCTATTTTCGGTCACTGGCTGCCACTCCCAGAGGGACAGCTCAGGTGGTCATTGAATCCGCTAAATCCTTTGGATGGTGCTTATGATCCTGACTCGGATGGTTGGTATGATCGAACATCCGTCGACAGCCCCGCAGAACAAGGGGCATGGGTTGACCGCATATTCCAATCCGCCAACTCCTCAGATCAAATCGGATTCGGAGATACACCCCTCCTATTCACGAATTCAATGGAATTTGGCAATGGCACACTTCCACTTTCCAATGATACAGATTCCGATTCCGTATTGATGGAACCCATTTTCGGAATTGGGGGACAGGTATCTGAGTATCTCCAGAATTACAACCTCTCAGATGGTCGAGAGATATTGAAGTATGGCACCAACGCTCTGGATAATGATACTGATGGGGATATGTTACCTGATTATTATGAATATCATTTAGGTTGGAATGAGATGAATGACAACTGGTCCTCCCAGATGCAAATCGAAGTTGTATGGCAACAAATATCCTCCAACAGCTGGAAACCTGTTAACATCAACGGCGGCGCCATCTCGAGACCCATCCTAAATTGGACTTGGTTCACGCTTAATCCAACTGATCCATCTGATGTAGGTGGCGACGCCGATCGAGATGGAGATTATGATTGCGGTACTGGCGTTTGTCAATATGTCCCATATACAAATTTCCAGGAATATTTTGGAATAGTCAATGCTACTCTTTCCTCGCCCGCGCTCGTTCGTTCCGCACCCCTATTTGACTGCAGGGGCGATCCTGTGGAAGAGGGATGGCAGTTCAGGGAGGTTGTTCTCGGCCTGTGCGGCCAGACGCCATCGTTGTCTTCGAACTATTTCAGAATGAATCGAGTCAGCATGAATGATCCGCTATATGCCTTGATAGTGGACGATAACGATGTTGACTACACCCAGGTAGATGCAAGTAATGATGAGATCATGCTCAGCGGTAATTGGACAGATTCCTACAACCGTTTTGCAGGAGATGAATTCCACCTCCCCAACATAGGTCTTGGAGAGTATTCGTATGGTTGGTGGTTATTGGATTTCGATGGCGACTCAATAGCCGACGGAACAGACCCGACCAATTGGGATACTGACGGGGATTGGCTGAACGATCGTTTCGAGATCGCCGATGATTTGCTTGATGGCGTCAGGGGGAATTCTGGCTCCCCCATCAGGTATGATGACAGATCCGTGTCCTGAAAGAGGAAAACGACATGAAAGAAAATATCCGAATACCGGGTGTTGACCAACCCATCGGTGAGAGAATACTTTTCATTCATGAAAATATGGTTTCGTTCGTAAAACAATACAGCATGCCAGTCGTCGAAGTCGCACTAGTGCTTTCGAAGTACATAAGAATCATCAGCCTGGAATTAAAGGATCTAGCCGAGTCAGCGAATGAGGAATTGCCAGACCATTTGTTGAAACCAATGGCTCTGGAGGACGATATGCAAGCCCCTTTAATCGACTCATTCCCTTTGGACCGCTTGCTTGGCTCACTTGACGAAGACAGGATGGACATTCTTGACACGCTAATGCGCACAGCAATTAACTCTGTAGAAGCTCCATTCGCGTCTGTGCTTGCACTTCTCAGGGACTGGGAGAGGTTGGTTAGAACTCAACTGTCCACATCCCGAAGCCCAGGGCATCTATTCAGTCCAATCGAACTCCCGGAGGCATTCTAGACTATCTGGTTGACCCTTTGGATACTATCCCATTTGATACCCACCAGGAGTCTATTATGGACCAGATGTAGATAAGAGGCCAAAGTACAATTGTGAGTATGAGGGGAAGTTGGAGTATGAACCACCAGGCGGCTTTCTTATGCTGCCTGTTGAAATGCTGACCGAGATAGAGGAATGGAATTATGGCAAGCAGAGCTGATAAAACCGGTCGGAACGCACCCCAAGGCCCAATGCCCCCACTCAGTTCGTTCCAGATTGCCCTTATCACACCCAAGGGAGTCGCTCTTCGGGGCCCTTTCGGGTCCAATGTGACTGCAAGCTCGCCGGATGCCATGGCCTCCGAGCCAAGCGACGCGACAAATATGTGATGCTACGGCGGGAGATGAAACATGCAAATTCTATCACATGATCAGAAGCGACCAATATTGGTGACTGGATTCGAGCCATTCGATGGTAAGAATGTCAATCATTCGTGGGATGTGGCAAAAGCAATAGCCGAAAAATTTGGTGAAAATCAGGTCAAATGCATTCTACTTACCGTCGACGAAGAGGGATCAAAGATTGCTTCACGAGCAATCAAGTTAGGAGAATATTCTGGCATTCTTCATCTCGGCATAGCTATTGGCAGAGAGGGAGTTTGCATAGAAATCCAAGCGAAGAACGAATATGAAGTCGGCAGAATCGATAATTCCGGTCGAACTTTGACTGAGGAGAAAATTGTTGAGGGGGCCCCACATAGTATCCCAACAACGCTGAGTAGACACGTCATAGATGAGTGCATCGAAGAGTCGAAAGATCTAGTTCTGAGTACTGATTGCGGCGGATATATTTGCAACGAGACTTATTTCAGATCATTAAATTCTGTACTGGAATCGGATATCTACGTAGATAGGAGGCCCCTTCCAGTCCTTTTCGTACACCTTCCATCGACAGAGTTGGTACCCCTTAACCGCCAGATTGAGGCAGTTTCAGATATTGCAGACGCAATATTGGCCCCTCCTTCGATGTTGGTGGTGGGGGCGCTTTTACGTGATTCATTCGGACGGATATTATCTTGCAGGAGACCTCCAGAAGACCAATGGTCTGGATGGTGGGAATTTCCTGGCGGAAAGGTAACCAAGGGTGAGACCCTCATTGAGGCGGTATCCAGGGAAGTGAATGAAGAGCTAGGAATACAAATTACGCCGGGAAAGGAGGTAGCAAGGGAATTTTACAGATACGACGACCGATCAGTCGAACTGGTAATTATTGATTGCGGGGAAATAAAACCCGATTCAATCACCCTTTTCGAACATGATAAGTCCGTTTGGCTAAACAGAGAAAATCTCAGTGAGGTAAAGTGGCTACCTGCAGATACTCCGATCATAGAGGGTTGGATCGCCAATGGTCTCCCCTGATTACAATCTTCGAGAATCAATCCACTCTGTTGAGCTTCCATCCTCATTCATTGCAAGCTCGTCACCGGGCTGCCTTGGGACGCTGTCTCTCCCTTGATGGTAGGTCAGATTCGTGAGATATTCATTGAGATTGTCTTTTTTTATTGTGATGTCAATCGTGCCCCCGAGAGGCGCCTCATCGACAACAAAGGAGCACCTTCCTGCCGATGCAGCCTGCCTGGAGAGCGAGAAAGTTGAGATTTCACCATCAGATTTCAAGGTCATCGCATCGAGAGCTGTATCCAGAATTCTGTGATTGCGAGCCTCTTCTATGATTTCATCCAAGGACTCCACATTACCAACAAGCCTCACCGAGGGGGAATCAGTGGGAAAGACTCCTCTCTCAGGCACATCCCCCGGAGACCAGCCTGGGAACATTTTTCTAACTGAATCAAGAACTAAATCGGGACGCTCATGATTTAACAGGGTGGTCGCGACAATAATTTCCATCGGCTTCCCCACGTGCTAGTCATACATGACATCTATGCGTGGACAGGTGACATTCATGTCGAAAGTTGAACCCCCGTTGCCATGGCCGGGCGACCCCTCCCCATCACGCTCGGTCTCTTCCTCACTCCAACCATTATCCTCCTCATTCTCAGAATGTCTCTTCCAGTCGTCGACTCAATATTGGTTTCCGATAGAAATGTGCTAATTGGAATCCACGTTTTTGCTGCTTTAATCGGTCTGATTCTAGCAGGCAGGGATACTAAAAGTAGAGATCATGAATTTCTTAGGTCTGGTGCTATAGATCGATTAAGTCGAACATACGAGCTCGAAGACGGCGGTCTTTGGTCTCGCGCAGACAAAGCTCTGGAACGGCTGGAACGCCGGAACAACAAGAAGAAAAAAATTCAGATGTCCGGGGGGGTATCTAGCATCAATGCGGAGTCCCGGGAGGTGGATCTCGGTGACGAGGAACCAGATGATATACGTGTATCGGGCGTAGATATTTCAAAGAATAATGATGACAAAGGACCTGCATCGAAATCCGAGGAAACACAAATAATTACTCGGAAATCGAGAGGAATTTCTGCATGGCTCGATAGAAGAGCCGAGAAGGTGGCTAGGAAACGACTTTTGAAAATTAGAGAAAGGAATTATCGAAATAATACTGCTACCAATGCAACATGCAGAACATGTGGTGCCACATCTCCCCAAGGTAGTTCTTACTGCACTACTTGCGGGTCTTTGCTGTAACGCCTGCGTCGGATTGAAAGAGCCCTCCCACGAGGCGATGGTGGGAATGCTGCATGGCGAAGAGGGACTACTACGATGTCCTAGGGCTCGATAGGGGTGCCAACGAGGATGAAATCAAGAAGGCCTTCAGGTCTCTTGCCAGAAAGTATCACCCTGACAAAAATCCTGACGATGAGCAGTCAGAAGCTAAGTTCAAGGAAGTTCAGGAGGCGTACGCCATCCTCTCAAATCCCGATGAACGTAGGAAGTATGACCGTTTTGGGCACAATCGGCCTGGCGGCAGCCCCTTCGGACCCGGAGGATTTCAAGGGGTAGACATCAACATCGACGACTTGTTCGGCGGGGGCTTTGACAGCATATTCAGTACGTTATTCGGGGGCCGTCAGACCCGTAGAAATCAGAGGGGTTCCGATCTCCTTTACCGCCATCAGATAACGTTCCATGAGGCATTCACTGGCATCGAAGCAGAGATAGATATCGAGGCCATGTCTTCTTGCGAGAGTTGTTCGGGTACCGGGGCAGCTAGTCCAGGGGATGTCAGGGAATGCTCAACATGTGAGGGGCACGGACGGCTTAGGAGAATGCAAAGAGTAGGCCCATTTACTCAACAGGTTGTCTCAGATTGCCCTGCTTGCAACGGGGAAGGCAAGACCATCACAAATCCCTGTGGAGAATGCCGGGGAGAGGGGCGACTCAATAAAAATCGGAGAGTCCGCTTCACAGTGCCTGCGGGGATAGATTCCGGCACGAGGCTCCGAATGAGCGGGTATGGGGAAGCCTCCAGAGATTCAAGAGGTGCTGCCGGCCATCTATACATTGAGGTAAAGCATGACGAGCATCCATGGTTCGAGCGCGATGGCGCAGACCTTCTGATGGCGCTTCCAGTAAATTATTCGGACATTGCATTAGGCTGCGAATTGGAGATGCCTCACATAGACGATGAACCACTCAAAGTAAAAATCCCGAGTGGATCAATGCCAGGCGATACCATCACTGTAAAGGGACGAGGCTTTCCTAACACAAGGGGAAGACGGCAACGGGGAGACGTCACAATAGTTCTAAGGCTCAAGTCAACCCCTAGGCTTTCTCGAGCTGCAAAAAAGGCTCTCGAGGATCTGAGAAGCCACATAGACGACGGCGCAACCCCCGAAGAATCAGCTAGGTATGAAGCTAAGCAGAGACGAAAATAGGCACCAGAGTCATTCCCATCTGAGAGCTTTCCGTGGAACAATCGCTACGGGTTCGCCCTTCACCCGACCAGTTACTTCCACTTCAATCATCTCTGGAATTGGCGCAACTTGAATCGGTATCATCATACAATCCCCAACTTGTAAGTCTCCAATAAATATCTCATCATCATGAAACTTCCACCTTCCGCCTACTTCACAAATTGCTGACCTAGGTCCATTTGGGAATGAAATCCTAAGACAAGCCATTTTCCAAGCAGCGTTCGAGGCCATGCCGAAACTGATCATACCCTTCTCACTATCATCAATCCAGAGCCCAATGTCGCCCAGGGGCGTGGAAGTAGAAATATGTGCAACTTCTCGCTTCACAAGATTATTTTCAACGATGAAACCTGCACGGGCAGAAATTAAACCAGACCCTTCCACAGAATCTAGGGCTGCCTCCAGGTCACTGACAGAGAGCCCGAGTTCCAGTTTGGTTCTTATTGAGTCTATCTTTTCCTGATTTATTGAATTATTTTCATTTCCGCCAAACATCTTGGACACTATTTCTCTCCTCATCATCAATACAACCAGAAAAGCAGGCGTAAGTAGGAAAATACCTGCAAAAATATAGTAAGGTCTGGCCTCGGAAGAAAGGTCGACAAACTCACCTACATCCTCTTCAGGAGGACTGTTTACAGATATTGTGAATGAATACGCCCCTTCTTGGCCTGAATCTTGTTCTATTCTAATTGCATGCATTCCCTTCGGAAGGAACATCTGTGAACCATTTGTTGAATTCATGATTGAGTAATCAGCCTCGCCCCGCAACTCCTGAATCTGAATATTCGCCCCGCCCAACTCAAGGTCACTTCGTATCATAGTTCCATTATCCGTCTCTATCGATACCAAGTATATGTCGATTGGATCTATGTCGGACACGTCCCCTTGAAGCCTTAGCATGGATGATGAGTACGTCCCATCCTTTAGGGCAACCGTCCACTGCGGCCAAAGTACAGCCTCTTCAGGACTGCTCGGGAGCCTGTTGGGGGCGTCACCAATGAATGCAGGTTTGTCCGTCTGGACTGATCCAGAGAAATCGGAGGACTCTGATTCAAGCAGAACCTGCATCCCCCATTCACCCACAACTGAGGAGCTGATACGAATCTCCAGAGAAATCGAATCATGAGATGTCACACCCGACAAATACCCTTTCTTTTCGGAGACACTGCCGTCTAAGAGATGCTCATAAATTTCAATCGACTCATACTCGCTATTGACTGAAAGGGAGATGATTTCGAATCCTACTCCTCCTGCTGCAGGCACAATGAATGAATCAAGGTCTCCGGGGAAATGGAAAAACCCCCTAGCATACGAGGAGAAGGGATTCGCGGTCATTCTCTCATTTGAATGAGGGGAGTCGTCCCCCCCATCCTTTTCGGAGGTTATCAAATCGACAGAATAAACCGAATCCCGCCTATCTTGTTCAGTTGCTGACAAAACCATCCATGCTTCTTCACCACTGGAGGCACTGACTGTGACTCCGGGGTGCATGTAGAGCCCTTCGTTCGGTGTAGACGAGCTCCTACTGATCATTTCCCTTGTATCGTCCGCCCTTTCTTTCCATATCTCTACTAGAAATGGAGCTTCTGAGATAACTGAATCAACGAACGCGATACCGTTGCTAACGAGTAGCCATGCGTCCGAATCGCCACCCGAATCAAACCATCCGGTCATCTTCTTAGTGGGTATTGTGTGGGTTTCACACAAACCATCCAGGCAAACGTCTGATGCAGGGATGGAGTTTAGCCCGTCCTTGGACCCAGATGATGCATTAACGTCCCCGTCCTCGTGGATGAAACCATTATCCGATGTGAGGGCAACAACAGATGCAGCGCCGGTTGCGCCAGACTCTTTGATGATGTTATATGCCAATCGACCTGTAGCATTTCCAGACCAAGATAAGTCATCCTCGTATATGATATCATCAGACCCCGAGATTTCCAGGGAGAATCCAGAACAAGGGCCATCTTCGCATTCAATGGCGATAAGGGTCGGCCCGAATGCATCGATTTCTTGAATGCTAGAATCGCCACCCTGCGCAGCAGAAAGAGGTACAAGACAAAGAATCGCCACTGCGAAATAAATCGCTGTTCGTATGCTTTGCATGGAGCTTCGACAAGCCTCTCACCTTAGAATCCTTCAAGCAGATGGTACCATGGCCACGTTCATGGCCGACGATGATGCACTCGGCAGAACAGTCGAGGTTCGGGAGCGATTTGCTCGAATATTTGCATTAGGCGACAGGAAGAGGCCGTCTGCAAGAACACCTGCATTGGTTCTCGTTGATGGCGATTCTGAGATGGATCCGGAACTAGCACCTTTTCGACTCATCAGAGACCCAACCACCGTTCCATCGACATTGAAATTGAGAACCAGAGGCAAGCTCTGCCCCCCCTTTGAAAGAGAGATCGTATGGGAGGCCTCCGAAGGGCTATCCCTGCCACCAACATTAGATGAGTCTGATGGAGGAACCTTGCCCACAGGAGGGGCATTTCTACCTGTGTCACTCCAGTCGATTTCCCACGACAAACGCCTCTCAGACCTTTCGGTAGAACCGTCCGTAATCTGTTTGGTCGATGCTCCCCAGCTTGTCAATGACGACATTCGTATGATTGGAGCAATAGATGCGTTACGCAGAAGATTCCCCTCATCTCTAATCTGGGCCCCTGGTATTGCAGGGCCTGATAATTGCGCTCTTCTTGCTTGGATGGGAATCGATCTGATGGACCTTTCAAGATCGAGGAGGGCGCATTCAAGCGGTGTCCTCCTCTCTGCTTTCGGCCCGAGGATGCGTGATTCGGACATAGATAGTGAAGATCCATGGAATCATCAGATTTCTTTGTGGAGAGATGCTCTTAGTGAGACAAGAATGGCTATTCGAGAGGGTAGGATTAGGCAACTTGCTGAAGCCGTGAGCCTCTCAAGCCCCCGGTCAGTTCAGAGAATGAGACGTCATGATGCATATGTCTCAGAGGTAGCAATTAATGACCCCGGACAGGCAGGTCTAGCCTCTTCATCAGAATCTGGTAGAGTATGGGATTGTTCTTCGCGAACATCGAGAGACGACCCCATGATCAGACACTGGCACTACTCAATCAGCAGCAGATGGACTCCAATGCCCCACCAATCAGAAATAGCGGTTCTCCTGCCTTGCTCGGCTACGAAGCCTTACAGAAGATCCCCAAGCCATAAGAAATTCAGAGACGCGATATCAAGCCGTGCAGTTTCTGAGATCATGGTAACAGCCCCACTGGGGTTAGTGCCAAGGGAATTGGAAGTACTCTGGCCTGCTTCATCGTATGACATACCGGTAACAGGAGAGTGGGATATGGATGAGCTCCATATCATCAGGAAGATGGTAACTGATGTAGTTTCCAGATCTGGTTTTAGTACTGTGATCAACCATTCTGGAGTCGAGATAATGATCGAAGGGTGCATTGTAATCGATACTAGGTTGGGCGACACTGCTGGTTCCCAGGAATCCCTGAAGCGTCTTTCAGAAGTTGTTCAATCCTCCACAAAAGAGGCGAATGCCCTCGAACCAAAAAGAGGAATTGCGTTGCTAGAATCTTTCCGGTCTATCTCTAAACATCTCTACGAGGATGATGCATGGCTCGAAGGTGCAAAGGTGTCCGGAAGAGCTCCAAATTACAGAATCACTCTGCAGGGAAATCAAATTGCGGTGTGGGATAGCTCCAAGGGAAGGTTTGCATTCTCGAAGTCCGTACTTCCTACACTTCTAGAGAACAAAACACTACCTGTCGTAAATCTCGTGGAGGGTCACACATGGACTGGTGATCTGTTCACATCGAATGTTGCAAGCTTCACCGGATCCCCCCGCGTTGGTGATGAGATGATTGTAATGCAAGCAGGTGCCCTCCGAGGTTCTGCCAGAGCAGTAGCCCCTTCATGGGAGTGGCCGGCGGCACCTGGTGCCCTTGCTCGTGCAAGACACAGACTCTAGACTACTGCGTAGCGGTTAAAGAGGGGCAGCAGGCCGCCTGCAAACTGAGGTTGGCGCGTATGGCGAGAATGCACAGCGGAGGCAAGGGTCAGAGCGGGTCTTCAAGACCGTTCGTTGAAAGCCCTCCTGAATGGTCTGAGACGGACAAGAAGACTATCGAGGAACTTGTAATCAAGTACGCTGGAGAGGGACGCTCGACTTCAGAGATAGGGATTGTGTTGAGGGACCAGCATGCGATTCCTGACGTCAAATTAGCAACGGGGGAGAGAATATCTGCGATTCTGGATCGCAACGAAATGACGCCCCAGTACCCTGAAGACATGATGAACCTCATGAGACAGGCTCAGAGGATCATCGATCACCTTGAGGCCGGCAATCGCAAGGATATCCACAACAGGAGACAATTGGAACTCACGGAATCAAGGCTACGTCGGCTCGCCAAGTACTACAAAAAAACCGGACGAATATCATCTGAATGGACATATAAGCGAGATCAACTCAGACTGATGGTCGAGTAGACAGGTCCAACTCAATCAAGTCTGAGTGTAGCAAAGCAACCCGAGCAAGAGGTCCGGAATGGACGCAATTCGCTGTGTACCACATTGGGTGTCATGCAACTTGGACATGTTATTGTCGGCAACGACCTGCCGTCTACCCCTCTGCTTTTACTTCTGGGCGACACTAGAGCCACTGGAAAAACCCCGATAAGGCCAGCTGCTCCGACACCCAGCACGAGAGGAAGATCAAAACCACCCACATAGACAATGAAGGATAGGATGCCGAACAAGGCAGCAGTAGCAACTGAGGGTGCTCTTATTCTATTCCTGGTCAAATAAAGTGAAAGCCCAGCTGTTATCGACATGACGAGAACAAGAATCAACGCTGAGACTAACGGGCTCCCCGCAGGAGATGAAGGAGGAGTATATGAAATCGAGAATATCAAGTCAGGATCAAGATCTGAATCTTCGAATGAAATAGTCTCTAGGAAAACCCATCTACGGTGCTCGACGTCTAAATCTCCCGCGGAAACCGCTCCAAATCCTGCCAGAGCGGATGTCCTCAGCCCTGCATCGACATCTATTTTCGTGAACCAATCACTCTTACCCGGTTGAATGAATGTGCGTACAAGGTATTCTGATTGCCCCTGTATCCCCGGGGTATATCGAGCCTCCAATACTATCGTAACGGGTTCTGAAGAGAAAGCCCGCGTCGCTCCAAAGTCGATCATTATGTCTCTCTGCGATAAATCCACAAGATCCGAACCCACCATCGATTCGATATCTAAGCCAAGACCCGTCGTCATGAACGACCGGATATTGGAGGATGAGGTCTGTAGATGTCCTGTCAGTGCTGCTACTTCAGCATCATCGACACGGCCATTGTGCTCCTCGCCCTTGGAAAGAGAATCCTCGTAGGAATCCAAATTCTTCCACCATGATGAACCTTCAAGGGTGTTGTTGCCTATGTTATCAAGTCCCCACCGAATCCACTGAGACATTGCCCCGTCAACTGTTATTTCCACATCACGATCTACGATTGAGGCAGTAGCCCGACCACTTATTTTCAAATCTAATTTAGTACCCGAATCGCGCTTAGGCTCTTCTTCCGGGTACCAATCTCCCGTGCCGCCGTCGCTGTCGATATCAACCTCGTAGGTCCGTACCGATTCTAGAGTCGCCCCTGGGTGTGGACTGACTCTAAATGTGACTTGAATACCTCCCCCGTCATAGGATTCGGGCCATTGCCATACAAATACGAGCCGCACGCCATTTTCGGTTTCAGTCACAACTGGACTAGTTGTGAGTTGTTGTGATCCAACTGTGGTCGATCCAGAACTACGCTTGTTCCAGATGTCTATCCCATAATGGGTGTCAATTTCAACAGGGAAGTAAGCTATCCCATCATTGGATGAGGAGTCTTCCATCTCCGCGGTACCTAGGGGGAACTTTGCCAGCATTCCTGCATCTGTGGTGTCTCCCCAGAAAAATCGAATTCCAGCATCATCTCCTGGTGCTGAGAAGGAAAGAGATTGAACTTCCAGTGTGAACCTGATTTGGTCGCCCTCGGAGATTGTGCCAGATGATATCTGGACTGGCACAGAGAGAATCCCATTAGTGACTAGTAGGCCTGGCCCAGATGATCCGGAGTAGTATGTTCCCCCTATGTTCACTCCAACAGTCGCATTAAATTGAAGCCCCGTTGCTCCTTGGATCTCGTATGGGATATCAAAGGTCCACTCTGAACTAGGATAGTTTCCTTCAACACTCCATGTGGTGCTCCACTTCCCAATTTCTATCGCGCCGAGTACCGAGGGGGTGACCACTGCTGAATGTCTCTGATCAAGATCAGATGAGAATGCGGTCAAGCCTCCTGATTGTGCTTCCCCGATGAGAAACATCCGGAAGCCGTCTTGTTCACAACAGGAGCCATCCTCTTCAACCGCCGATGTAACCATTACAGGAGCCAGAAGAAGGATAAAAACAAGGAACACTGATCTCGCATATCCGCCACCCATGACAACTCGCCTACCCGAACCCGGCTTGAATCCGCCGATGCATTACGCAGAATGAAGCCTATCTGTGGAGCCAAAGTAATTTTCGGGAATTCGCGGACCACTTTTCCACACGGGCAAATCCCTTCCGCTCTAATTGAACAACTTCTCCGATTTTCAAATTCGCATCTTCTACGAGGCATTTCAGAATGTCTAATTTGTTTCCATTTGCTATCTCAAGCTCGCAAGTAACGGATGAATCGGCGCTCAACCAATGGATGATTGGTCTGCCATCATCCCTTTCAAATGAACCAATCTCAAAAATCCCCTCCATCAAATCTACGTTTGCAAGTTCTTTCAGCCTAAATGAGTCGGTCAAATCCTCTTTCTCGATTATCACTGAACTGGATGCCAGTGATATTTTCCTCACGCCTGCTTCTTCATCATCTGGATGGAAAGGCAACACAATCTCGGAAGGTACATCGCCCTTGATATCGATATCCGCGGGATCAATAACTAATGATATCCTTCTTGAGGTACTATCGATTGATGCGGCATTTGATGCTTCGATGGATTCCATTGCAACAGAGACGTCTTTCTGAGTTACGCCCATATCTATCCAAAAGGATCTCAATGCCGATGGATNGTATCCCTTCCTCCTCATGGATCTGAGCGTGGGGACTCTTGGATCATCCCATCCGCTATACATTCTGGTTTCGATACCGCGACGAATCTCGCTGGTTGAGAATGATCCAGACCCGTGGATGCTCACTCTGCCCCAGTAGAGGGTTTCTGGATATTTCCAACCTAGGTGGTCGTACAGAAGTTTCTGTTTCCGCGTCGAATCCATTAGATCCTTACCGCGGATGATGTGAGTAACCCNCTGTTCATGATCCTCTATCGCACTTTGGAAATCGAGCAGGGGCCATGCGAGATACGTATTCCCTACCATGGGGTGAGCTTGATGCTGGATTCTCCAGGCCGGCCAGTCTCTCAGAGCGGGATTGGGAAGGCTCATATCCGTCAGAACCCGGACCACTGCATCGCCAGGAGAAAATCTCCCATCGAGCATTTTTTCCCAAGCATCGATATTCTCCTCCGTGGTNCTGCCTCTGTGGGGGCAGGCTCTCTTTGAGGCCCTATGAGCTCGGAAATCCTCTGCAGAACATTCACACACGTATCCCGCGTTTTTCTTTAGCATCTTTTCTGCATATCTGAGATAAATTGGCATTCTTTCGCTTGCCCTCACGATTATGTCGGGCTTACTGCCTGTTAGCCATTCGTAATCTTCAATGATCCACTCGTAGGCATCCTTCAAAGGTGGTTTTACGATCGTGTCAGTATCATCAAAACGGAGAACCATTTTTCCATCATGCATCGATGCGTATTCGTGATTTATCACCACGCCTCTCGCATGCCCTATGGAAAGAGGCCCATTGGGATTAGGGGCAAAACGAAGCACGATTTCGTCGGATATGTTCTCCAAGGGTTTCAAACCCTCCCTCTTGGTCTGCTTAGTTCTCTGAACCGCTTCAGGATCGATGCCCTCAATCAGTANCCGTACCGATGCAGCACCCTCCGAATGTATCAGAGAGTTAGCCCGAGATACCTCGTCCCTTACGATGGATGACAAATCCTTCGCCCTTGAGCGCAGATCTTGCCGTTCAGCAAGCAACCTCCCGAGGGTAGACCCTACTTGTCCGGCACCGTCATATTCCAGCGCATTTTGAAGCGCGTATTTCCTCACAGTGAGGATAGTTTCATCGTCCCAAGCGTCGTCCATGGCCTACCTCGCCNCCTCCTCTGAGAAGGATGAATTCAATGGTTGCTGAACCATGGCCCCCTTTGAGGTTCTTATTGGAACTGGGGATTGGTGCCGTTCAGACCAGATTCGATCCACAGTCGACCACGTCCACCGGAGATTAGTATTCGGCGTATCCCCTGAGGAAAGGATTCGTATTGCATCCAATGTCTTCGAATCCGAGGGATATCCCGACCCCACATCGAACCCCACCTCTTCACTAATTTCGGAAATCCTCGTATCACGCATCACTTTGGCGAGAATCGATGCAGCACCTGTGGCTGCGCACAACGCATCCATACCTACCCCGCTCTTCACTCGAAGGCCAGGCCGGAGCCCAGAAATCTTCCTGCGCATCATTTCGGAGAAGCTACTGGAACTACTTCCGAGGAGGTCAATGTGCACCCATCCCGTAGAGTCATGATCCGAGACTTCTAGTATCGCCTGAACAAACCTCTCTATTTCTATGGCATTAAGGCTCTTAACAGCACGTTCTTCGTCAATTTCCTCCGCACTTATCGGAATTCTGGAAACTCGCCAATCACGATTCNCGGAAGCGCTCATTATGGATGACTCCACCTCGCTTCTCTTCCTTGCACTCATTGCCTTGGAGTCNTTTGCTCCAATACTCTCCAGATGAGGTAAGTCTCCAGATGGTATGCATATCGATGATACTACCAAGGGGCCTATCGCAGGGCCTCTTCCTGCCTCATCGACTCCGATAATTACTGAACTCATTCCAACAGTTCCTTGATGAGATCATCAACAGAGTCCTCAGAGTGCAAGGAATCTCGTNGTGCGGGGATTTTGCCAGGAGAGGCCATTTCATCAATTTCCCCTATCACATCATCTATGATTCCATTGTCCAAAGCTAAATTTGAGCGAGCAATCTCATCTTTGTTTTGAATGATTTCTTCTCTTTCAGTTCGCTTGAACCCACTCGCAAACTCCTCTGCTGTTATAGTTGGACCAATATTTTTTGATNNGCTATCCTCGATTTTGGCTCGTTTCAATGTTCTTCTGAGATGATACAGTCCTCCGACACTCGATAAGAAAATCAGAACTAAGAATAACGATTGCAGCATACCCATATCAATCGAATTTGAGCGGCCCACATCGCCTGCGATGAAGTCCTCTGAGAAGGTGCACGCTGCATTAATCAATTCCGAGGGATTGCCAGCTGGAGATGCCCACACTTCCATACGAACCGATCCGCCACTTGATTCCGACCAACCCCCAATAACCAGTGACTCACCGGGAAGTATCGGCCCTATTCGAGTGGAGCGCTCACTACTCATCGATGAGTCTGTGATGAGGCCATGCCCACCGCTTCTATCCAAGTCGATTGAGAGATCGACGTAGTCAGACTCCATCCCAGCATTCGATATGGCGGCATTCAGCAATAATTTGCCATCGTTATCTTTCGTACAAGAAGTGCTTCCCGAAAACTCGATTTCCGCCTCAGACCGTATTCCGATGACGAAGGTCTCGGAGCGGATTATCAGTCCCTGTGTCATAAGCCGAACCTCGATAGCGTGATCGTCATTGGCGGGAGACCCAGTTCCAATTTCAACAGCAATGGAGATCTTATCCTCNCCTCCGCCCTCGATTTCCAGAGTTTGAATCCCATTTATCCCCATCCAATAAGGAGCTTCCTCTATACTTACGGAGTATGCTGTTTGACCCTCACCATCATTCATTATTGTGATGTCAAGGCTGCACCCATCGCCAGGCTCCACATAAGAGCAATTTTCTGAATTAATTTGCATTGAGCCGGATATTCGTGTTGAAATCATCGCGCTCACNTGAACTGATTCAGTGTATGACCCCCCGGATGGACCAACTCTGATTTCAAAATCAAAAAACCCAGAAGAATCGTCAGAGGATGCAATTTGAATCCTCACGGTTACACCCTCCCATGGCTCCATGGTGTTAGTCAAAGAAGAGTCTAGTAATATCGCTCCCCAACCATCCTTGGAGATGATGCCGCCCCCCACGTCTGAGGAGATGTTTCCAATAGATACGAGGCCAACATCAACGTTGTCGACCCCATTTCCTTTGTTCAGAACCCCTAATTCCAGTATCGCGATAGAGCCAGGTGGCATGGATAGTGATTCCCCTCCAGAGGTTATGCCTGCATCTCTNGTACGCCCNACTTCAAGCCCAAAAGACCACTGGTCGTTTCCTCCGAATTGGTCGACCACACTCACTGTTGCGTAGTGTATTGATTCCCATTCCGGTGCGAAAGGCCCTGGATTGGGTGCCCNAATAAATACTGAAATTGAAATTTCGACATCACTATGGATATTGATCACCCTTGCACCCGGCTGCACATCCGGGTCGCTCCATTCCCAATCCCACCCCTCTGGTAGATCTAGATCCAACAAAGCGGAACTAGAAAACTCGCCATAGTTGCGCACGAAGATTGTGATTCCTATGGATGATCCTGGTTGGATTCCGTAGACTCCCCCCGGTATGTTATCCAGACGAATTAAGGGCCTTGAATCTGACCGAGGTGGATTGAAATCAACCATATTGTCCACNACTCTCCTNGATACATTCTCNAGATATGCAGCCCTATCGTGATCGATGGAAGAGGGCCTGTCAGAANCATCGCAAGCCTCATCCAATAGGGAGAATAATNCTGTACATGACACCAGGTAAGATCCTTCTTCCGAGGCATTGACTCCATCGCTTTCGTAAAGCCTCGCAAACTGNGAGTCTGGATCCAATGGATCGGCACCAGATTCCAATACGTCTCGATAAACCGTGTCATATGCTTCATCTGCAGGTATCGCAAATTCGATTCCAGTTGAAGAGCCCTCCATCAAGGACATCGAACCATTCTCAATTGCTTGATTCATTGTCTGAAAGCTTCCGTGTGTAATAGGTCGAGATGAGTCCCCCCTCATATGCGCCCACGGTATAAGCAACACTGGGTCACTNGGCATGCTTTNCGCAATCGAAGATANATCAGCCATCGAGCCTGAAAGNGAGGCAAACCCTGCTGATGCTGGGTGCTTAGAAATTACACTTGCCTCCGGTTGGAGGAGTAGATAGTCCGATTGTGTCGAAAGAACCTCCTGCCACGGGCTTAGCCCTTCCGTTAGAAATGCAAGATGCCCTGCCATACCCAAACTTTCACCGGTTATGGCCTCAACGCTACTCTCGACTACCCGTGCTTCCATGATTCCCTGAAATGTTGTTGATATGCTCTCTGTTTGTCTGTCTCCCACAAGGACGATATCCAAACTACTTGACAATCCAGTATCTCGAGGCTCGGCCTGCACACCTCCGAGGGGGGCGCTTGAGACGACGAGTATCAAGACTACTAAGAGACTCCTCACACGACTTGCATACAGCGCGGCATTATCAGTATCACCCGTGGATGATGCATCTTGACCTTCATGCAAGGGGGTCGGGCAGCAACTCTGTGAGTGCGTGTACGTCGAACTCCCCCGCATGCACAGGGACCCTAAGCCCGAATACCGATGATATGGAGGGGTCTATCTCCCCGAAGGAACCTATTTTCCTCCCCCTTAAGTGTACAACTGCAACTCTTCCAGCGAGCCATGGGCCATTTCCGGGAACTCCCTCGGTTAGTCCAATATCGCTCTCATCGGTACCCAAGTCACGAAGGAGGGACAGAGCATACCCTTTTGCCGAAGTAAATCCAGCATTCCTTTCAGCGCATGCCCATGCAACAGAATTCGAATTATTGTGGTCTACGACTACCGCACCAAGTTCGAATATCCGATGCGGCAACTCATGATGCCTATTCGCAGCGAGAACTGATAACAGAGAGGGAAGAACACTCTGCCTCAGGATCCCGTGTTCCCGTGTAATCGGGTTTTTAATCCGAGTCACAGTACCCCGAGCATCCAAACGAACCGAATTGAAGTCTCTTGCCTCGCTTGTGAGTGTGAGTGTTTGCACCTCGTGGACTCCAAGCGCGCGGATTGATTGGCGAATTCTTCTTTCCATGGATGCTCCTACAAGAGGTGTGCCGGGTAGATTCATTTTGGAGTTCTGTGTTGCGAGCTTGTCGAGACCCAATCCAATCGCGATATCCTCGACGATATCCACTGGGTGGAGGATGTCGAATCTCCACGATGGCATTTCAATTAGATAGCCTGGCTCATCTTCATTTTCCCCGTCCCATTTGGTCCCCCCTGAAGCCGAGCCCATATTTTTGTTGCCGATCAGATTCCCTCCCATTCTGGATATTGATGAACTTACTACTTCGTCACCAGGATCTTCTCCCAGTATCATGGATACCAATGTGGTTGGGACAAGATGTTGTACCGGTTCCATGTCAATACTCCACACCGAACCATCGTATTGGGTTACCTCTACAGATTCTATTCTCCCACTTCTTTCCGAGAGTGAAAGTGCGATGAGACGTATCGCCGCGATACATGCACGCCGATCCCATCCTGTGACGTCGATAAGGAAGTCTGTTGTTCCAGTGGTCACGGTAGTCGCAACCCCATTTATCACTGGTGGGAAGGATATCACATTGCGCCCTGAATCTGTGATCAGCGGATATCCGGCTAAAGGGTCGACAAGATGAGAGTACTCTATCCCCTTCGGATGTGACTCTAGAATTTCTACGAGAGTCATCTTTTTCTCAGCACCAAGTGGCGTAAATGTTGAGGATCCGTCATCCGATGTAACGTTGAATGGCCCCTTCACATTGTTCAAATCGTGGACACCAATCGACACTGCGCGCCTGCGCCTTCCAAGTGTCGTGTGCAACTTCTCCTGATGATCCATCAAGGATTGGACAAATCGATCGCGCTGTGACTCGGATGAACCCTGATCCACCCCTCTCACTATAGCTGCAAATA
>PBBV01000005.1 GCA_002717835.1 Methanobacteriota archaeon | reverse complement strand
GAGCCCGTTACCCTAACGCCGGACAGCGGTTGCTCTGATGAGTATCTGGCCCTTAACTCCATCAGACCGGGCATTTCATGCTCTGCCATTGTTATCTCTCTTCGTCCAAAACCTGCGAGATCGAGATCCGCCACGAGGTATTTTTGCCTACTAGACATCAGGGCCATGTATGTCTTATTTGGTGGTATTAAATGAGTCTATGTGCAAAGCCACATAATTTGATTCATGCCGAGCCTTTCAAGGACTTGTTACTGCGCCGTGTGGTCATGGACCGCGTGTTGACTTCTGAATCCGTATCTGCGGGCCATCCAGACAAGCTTTGTGATGCCATATCCGATTCGATACTCGACGCTTGCATTGAACTGGACCCATTCGCAAGAGTGGCTGTCGAGACGCTGGTCAAGGGGATGGCTGATGAAAGCACTATTGTTCTGGCTGGGGAGGTAACATTGAATGGGGGGCAAGACTTAGATTTCGAGAGAATTGCAAGAGAGACCGCGATTCGAATTGGCTATGACGACCAATCCGTCGGGATGGATGCGAGTGGCAGCGGCTGCAATGTGATAACACTCATCGGAAGACAATCTCCGGAAATAGCGCAGGGCGTCAGCATCGGCGCTGGCAAGGACGAGGCTCAAGGTGCTGGGGACCAAGGCATAATGTTTGGATTCGCTTCTAACGAGTCAGAAGATGTTGAGAGCCTGGAGGGTTCTTTCATGCCCGTGCCTATAATGCTCTCACATCGTCTTACCGATGCCATTACTCGGGCATGCAAAACAGGAATCATCCCCTGGATAAGACCTGATGGGAAGAGTCAGGTATCGGTGCTGTATGAAAACAAACGGCCAGTCAGAATAACGAGCCTGGTTATGGCAGTCCAACACGATGACATCGCAACCAATAGATTTGGAGGGGACATTCATGAGGAACACCAATTCATAGAGTCGGAAATAATCGAGAAAATCATTCGTCCTACAATGCCTGAGTTGATGCTTGACGACCAGACGAAAATCGTAGTTAATGGCACGGGGAGATTCATTCTTGGGGGCCCCTACGCTGACGCGGGACTCACCGGAAGGAAGATCATAGTCGACACATATGGAGGCATAGGGAGTCATGGGGGCGGAGCATTCAGCGGAAAGGATCCCAGTAAAGTGGACAGGTCTGCGGCATATGCCGCTCGATGGGCGGCTAAGCATGTGGTTGCTGCGGGTTTGGCAGATGTGTGCGAGATCCAGTTAGGATATGCCATTGGCGTGGCTGAACCTACTGCAATTCACGTTGATACCAAAGGATCATCAAAAAATGGGAAGGATGATGAGTGGATCAAGGAAAAACTGATCCAGAGTTTTGATTTTACTCCATCATCTATAATCGAGAATTTAGCCCTTCGAAATCCAATATATGCAAAGACTGCTGCTGGCGGGCACTTCGGACGATCGGCAGGGGAAGATGGCAGCTTTTCATGGGAAAGACTGGATTCGAACATCCTTGCATCGCTTCGATGAGTTATTCAATTCGAATTAGCGATGGTTTGAACAGATGGCTCTAGGTCGGTTGACTGATGATCGGGAGACGGGTGGCCTTGTTTGCAGGGCTGACGCTTTCTCTGTTGATGGTTGGAGCCTCTATTGGGTATCTAATTTCAGGTAGCAGCGACAATACTGGAGTGAATGTCAATGAAGGGATATCTGATCCTCTTCTTCAAGGAGAAATACACGACCACAGAAACGCTAGTCAGCATGTTCTCTCTACTCCAAATATAGAGCCGCTGGGATACGACCCTCTAACTGCCCCAGGCAATGCAGAAGTTCAGGTTGCAGAGTCTCCTGACGGCCGAATTTACGCATATATCGCTGGATGGAGCGAGATGCATATCGTCGATGTCACCGATCCTTCCAACACATCAGTGACTGGCGTGTACTATGATCCGAACACGCAGGTTCTGGATGTGAAATACTTGCAGTATGACGGTCGCGAGTACATCATCGTTCAGAATCAGTTGGTGGACCCCGGTGCTGCCGATCCGAACGTAGGTAGCTGGGAAGACCCCGCTCAGGTAACCGTCACATTAGTTGAAGTAACAGACAAGACAGATCCCGTATTNATCGATGCTTGGTATGACGCCGATCACCCNAGTGGGCCGCACAATCTTTACACTCACATCATAGACGATGAGTGGTACATATTTGTCGCCAATCCCGACTATGACGCCTGCGATGTAGGACAGGGAGATGCCTGCGGGGGGATCACCATAGCTCATTTGAACTTCGACGGCCCTGGAGATCGGCCTGTAATCCTCAAGGTGGGTGAGGCCGAGGTGAACTGGGAGACAACGAACGGGGGTTGGATATACATCCACGACATGACGGTGCAGACTTGGCCGGGTGACGACCAGAATGATCCGCGCTTTGGGAGGACCTATGTCTACGGTGCCTACTGGGAGGCGGGCCTNAGGATATTCGATGTAAGCGACGTTCCCCACCCGACTAACACACCGATTGAATACGCGTTTATCGCAGGCGGTTGCACTGCAACCTTTGGAACCCAACTAGGATGCAATTGGAGGGCTCCAGAAGTGGGGCTTTGGATGGAATTCGCNGATCTAGACGGCGATGGCTTGCCGGACAGCGGTACCAATGGCAATGAGAATGGCGGCCGAGCATCCTACATTCACTATGCTGAGCCGGTCGACGAAATGGTGGATGCGAGTCATATTGGGTATCCTTCAGGCAAGAGGCACCTTACCCTCCTGTCCACAGAGGTTCTCGAGACATACGTTGGAACCGGAATGTCGTATCTCCTCGACACAACTGATTACGAGGAAGTCAACGGCCAGTTGAGGTTTCTCCCAAAACTAATACACGGTTACGAGATTCCGTTTGCTGAAGAGCACTTTATACCCGGAGGCGAGGAATGGCTTCTATTCAGCCCTCACAATGCTGATACTCAGATATTCCAAACCACAGAGCCGTATCAGGATACCAGCCTTGGCGGTACATGGGATGGCAGGATATACCTGTCAAGCTACCACGCAGGCCTATGGGTCGTGGACATAGAGACTCTAATGCTCGCTGGTATCGAGGGTGGCAATGTGACTGATGTTCACTTCGACTCGACGATCGGGTATCATCTCCCTCATGGAGCAGACGGTACGCCGCTTGAGAGTTCCTTCTACGACTTCGGTTGGACGCCGTTCCTTTGGGCGGCTGAATACCATGAGGGGTACACATATCTGTCCTGCATCACATCTGGCCTGTATATCGTTCAGCTTGATGTTGATGCCCCCTATGCCACGAGATAAGGTGCATGAGACCATCACCTTCAACAGGGCGTCCGGACTCCCGGGACCACAGGGTCCTTGACATGAAGAATGGAATGCTNACTTCATCCGCACTAGTAGTACTCATGCTGTCNGCAGCGTTATCTGGCTGTTTCGGCCTTGGGAGCGGAAGTTCCGATGAAGAGGACGAGTGGGTGTGGGTCGACCCTGTATTCGAGATAGAAGATGAGAATCATTCCCACAGCGACCTAATGGCACACAGACTGAAAACACCCAATGCAAGGATGATCGACTACCACAATCTNAATTGTGACGGTGAAGTTACCCCTCCGGCGGAATTGGATAACGTGGCGGGACGTCCCTGCTATGAGCAATTCAAGAACGTAGGGCCAACTCCCGGCGACAACTCCGAGATAGCCATAGAAGGCAACTTCCTCGAAGATTGCGAAATTTACGGGGACGGGTCGGGAGGTTGCTTCGCATACGTCTCATCATACAATCAGTTCGAGATACTTGACATAAGCAGGCCCAATGACATAAGGCTTCTATCAACATACTACGCTGAAATTGCGAGAATCATTGACATAAAGGTCACACAGGACAACAATTGGGCCCTCATCAATCACGAGCTCACTAATTCCGAGTTGGATCCCATACCAAATGATGATGACGCCAACAGCGGTGCAAACCGGCTCGACCTGATCTACGTAGGAGACAANACAAGCCCGATAAAGGTCGCTGAATGGGATAATCCNCCAGCAGGATTCCACAATCAAGACCTGCATGTTTACTGCGACTGGACTCCTGCGAACCCTACTGCAGCATGGCAAGACGACTGCCACCTATTCCTCTTTGGCGCTGACCCGTATCCAGAGATGGTGGAGGGTTCCAGCGGGACTTTCTACAAGGGGACCCAGGTTTTCTATGCGCTAATCGATTTCGAGGGCCTTAACCCATTTGACAATCAGGAGCAGCAGAACGCAAGTCGCGAAATCATCAGATGGGGAGGGTACACTCCAGANCCGGAAACGACCTGCGGCGGTTCCATATTCAATCACGACAACGTCTTTTTCATACATCCCATAACAAAGCAAAAAATGCTAGCGGTATCATATTGGGGTGCTGGTTTGCGACTTGTCGACGTATCTGAGCCGCCTCAGGTTGCAGATCCATTGGGAATATCGTGGCCTCCTGAAACCGGTCGATGGCTAGGGTGCCCAACAGATGACTCCGGTTGGTATGGTCCAGACGGAGGAGGTCACGCCAACATGGGCCCAGAGGAATGGCTGGATGCTGAACAGGGGAATGACAACATCCACTACGCAGTTCCGAATGACTATCTGGTTTGCAGCGGAGTGAGCACCATGGACCCGGTCGAAGAATGGCCGAGCCAATGCGGAAGCGGNCCGGAAGATTCCTCNAAGGGCGTCAATTGGAGGCATTACACGTACATAGCCCCTGAATATGGCACCAATGCTAACCACACTGGGTACATCTGGACGATAGATACAACAGATCCATCAAAGCCTTTCTTGGTCTCGAAGTGGAAGCTTCCGGGGACGAGCATAAAGGACGGAGAAGAGCATCCGCATCACTATATCCCAAGTGGCTACATTTACAGTCCCCACAACGGCGACACTGCAGCAAATGGCATGGTGTATTGGACACATTACCATGCCGGCGTTTGGGCAACGGATCACGGCAAAATATGGGATGAGATAGTTTGGAAGAACGGGGTGGCCGATCCAGAGCTTGGTTTCCAAGGCATCGAGGAGTTGGCACCGACCCATACAATCGGATATTACCTCCCAGCAGGCCCGGAATGGTCCGATAATGCATCAGCAGACATGGGGTACGACATGGCGGACTGCTGGGCTTCATGCATGATTCCCTTCGACTGGGGGCTTCAGTTTGACCCCAGAGGTTTCGTGTTCATATCCGAAATGGTCAGCGGGGTCTACGTTGTACAGTTCGATGAGGATATTGATCCGAGATTCGATTACCCACCACTCTGGGATAACGACTTGTGAGGGGAGTGCTTGAGGCGTATCCTTGCTATTATCCTATTAGCGGTCCTGTCGGGTCAAGTAGCGGCGCATGGAGCGAATAGCTACGCTATCATAGTGAGGACATCCAGCGTACAACCCGAGTCTGCTGATTTGCTGGTAAATGATACACTGGTCCTTTACAACACCGTTTCGTGGAATAGGTCGGCCGGGATCGATCTGGATAATGATGGAATCGACGATTATGTCTGTGAAATGACCGGCAAGAATACTTCTTCCAATACTGACGAATGCCAATTCACTTTCGAGAACGGNACCTGGAGNCCNGGNGGNTANATNGTCACANTATACCAAAANGGATCNTCNTGGNAAGACGTGGTGGTCGATCTCTTGCCNGANAATCACACGGAGGNNTCNGNACCNGGCCCATATGTGCTTCTTCCTGATTTCGACCCNATGGCCTCCAANATGATATCAATANNCGAGGAGGGGGNNANNNTNACCCTNAGTAGGGGCTCNGTGGACCTCGTTCCTGGTAGCAATCTGTATGTATTCTCGTCNGNGGGNGNCATAGTNTCGGTAAAATCTGAAACGGCNGNTGACGGGNCTNCNNCATTGTGCACNATCGGAGGNNNTGGNGGCGANGGCTGCAAGATATGGTTCTCNGGGCAAGAATGGACNNATGGAAGNCATGAGATGTNCNTCANAGGGCCTGATGGNGNTNCTGTNGGGTCNTTNACAGTCAATNTNGGNGAAGCGTCGNACGAGGATGCGCGGACTGGAATGNTTCAAATCNTTGCTGTNGTGGGNNTNGTNANATGCTTNGGNGCNTATCTCTGGCTAAGACAACGNGAAGAGTGAGCCTGAGANNCAAGGCGCTCATGATATTCTCGATACTTCTGNCACCTGGTTGNCTNGGNTCCNACGANGAAATNGATNTATTNTANGGNGAGGATATNGTGCCNCCAAGGGCAACCCCTGATTTNGTCTTNATTGACCAAAACGGGGACNCTGTGGCATTCAATGACTATCTTGGNGACGTTGTGGTTGTNGCATTCCTNTTCACGCGTTGTCCAGANGTTTGCCCACANGTCAGCGCCAACATGGCNTGGATAGGNAACGAGCTTGGNGATAANCTTGGNANNGANGTTCATNTNCTATCGATAACTGTNGANCCNTGGTACGATAATTCNAGCGTCATGCAGAATTATGCNTANGANCGNGGNCTAGAATGGCCGCATCTNTCCTCNGATCTAGANACNATGGAGCCGNTATGGAGNTCNTTNGATGTCGGATTGGANACCTATGCNAANGATACGGATGGNGANGGNACNGTGGATGGATTCGATTTATGCCCCGATACNCCCGAAGGNGAGCAAACNGACGCTGACGGNTGTGGNNTNGAAACNCAGCAATCTGANGGNGATGTNCANACNATGCANCACCCGCTNTACTACATCGACCACACNACAGGCACCATCATNGTCGACAGAGCGGGGAACCAGAGGGTCTACTGGGGAGATTTCGTCTGGAACGCCGATATGGTCCTGGATGACATAATGGCTCTCGTGGAGGAATCTGTGTGAAGTGGTTTGCGTCCGGCATCTGCTTGATCCTAGTAGGGACCGGTATTGCAGGATGCTTCCAAAGTGTAGAGGGTTCCGACTTCAACGGCATAGAATACAGAGACCCGGTTTCAGCACCGGACTTCACTCTAACCGATCAGCATGGCGAGACCGTGACTCTGTCTGATTTCAAGGGAGAGGTAGTCGTTCTGGCGTTCATTTACACATCATGCCCAGACGTTTGTCTGATTATCTCATCAAATCTTCAGTGGATGAAGATGAATCTCGATCCGACAATCGAAGAGGAGGTGGTGTTCCTATCGGTCACACTCGATCCAGCCAGAGACACTGTTGACAGATTTTCCAGGTGGACAGATTCTGTCGGATATGAATGGCAGCATCTCACCTCGTCCGACGTAGACTACCTGGTTGAAGTATGGTCAGATTGGAATGTCGTTGTGGACAACGACCACATCAATGCAAGCGTCCCCCCGGAAGGAAGTACCAACAGGGTTGCGGTATTGAATCCGGACGGGGGGAGTTATGTTATAGACACATTATGGAGCGAGGTTGAGTTTGTACAGAGCGGTGCTGATTTCGTGCAACATGCGTTCATTTCCTCAGATCCAGAAGTAGCGTATCATCCAGAGAATGGAACTATCGGTGACTGGTCGGAAAACGAGTCTTGGTCGTGGGACCTATTGATATGGGAGGATGTAGATTGGGAGTGGGTAAAAACCAACATCTCCCTGAACGATGTTGAATTTGGCTCAAGCACCCATCTCGCTTTCGCGCCAAGTGGTTCGAATATCAGCCACTTGCCGCCAGGGATAGATTGCAACGGCCACGGATGGGTCATGGGCAAGGGTAGCGGTGCTCATTGCATGTGCGATGAAGGCTGGAAGCGTCCTGGCGGCAACTGGCTCAGTTGTGTTCCAGAAAACTCCGAAGCCTTGACTGAGGAGGCTGATCCCCATGGGGAATCGCTCGGGGAATACGGTGTCGGCCATACGACGACTACGTTCATCATCGACAAGAGCGGTGACAAGCGAATAGCATGGGGGGGCATAATGTGGGATCCTGGATTATTCTTGGACGATATAGGAAGACTCGCGAATGAGTGATGGATTCACTCATATCAACTTGGATTTAATATGGCCTTTGCGTCCTGTCTAGATTGTGGGACAAAGAGCGCAGAGCCTGATGCTGGCTGGAATAATGTTTCTGAGCGTCCTTACTGGGATGCTTATGTTGGATCTGTCAACTGATCAAGATGATGTTGGCAATGAGGCGCCCGTAGTCTCTGGTTCCTCTGGGTCGGAGTTCTCACAGGGTGGCATCGGCATCATTCTCCTGAGTATTTCTGACGAGGACATTACGTCTGTGGAGGTGGATGTTACCATAGATGGCTCCCCTGCGGAGGGCTTTACTCTCGATCAATACGGCATCCTTCAAGGAAACCTCCCGACCACTGATCCGGGCGTCAAGCTTGTTGAAGTCGAGGTTACTGACAAAGAGGGGAAGAGTGGGACTTGGAAGGGCACTTTCACAGTTCTGCCCGCACCTGCAGCTGGGCCGGAGATAATGGTTGGTGGGCCGCTTGCTGCAGAGGGGGGGAGCAGCGTATCTCTCTCAGGCACGGTCGTGTATTACGACCTCTCAGCTTGTAGTATGACTTGGCAGGAAGTAGGGGGTAGCAGTGGCTCTCTACCGATGAGCATCATGGAAGATGGGAGGTTTCATGAGGACATAGAGGGCGATGTTGGAACTGTCACCATCCGACTCTCTGTCAATTGCGATGCTTTGTCGCAGACCACTGATGTGGAAGCAACCTGGCTGGAACCGGCTGAAGTAAGAGGCTGTACAGATCAAGAAGCCGATAACTTCGATTCATCCGCGACGGAGGATGACGGGTCTTGCACCTATGCAGAGCCTGAACCCGACAAGATATACGATTCGTCTGACCTAGGGCAGTTCTGGATCGACAAGTTCCTGTGTCAGGACGGGTCAGGAGTCGGAGTCGACGATTACAATACCAGTGGAGAGGATAATCACATGTGTGAAGTATCCGTGGTCCTTGATAGCGACAACGTCACAATCACCATGAATGGATTGCCTAATCACGATTTCGAGTCGGGTCCGGGGTGCTGTGCCAGTTCCCAGAACTACGTGCTAATTGTGCCTCGTTCGCCGGTCAATGATACGCAAGGAGGACACGATGATGCAAATTGCCCAGAGGCGGGAGGCTCCTACGAATGTGCTGCAGATAGAGGCGAAATCGCGTACGCCCTGAATGGGGTGCCCATCTTTGGCCCCGAGGATGGTCCTGGAGGCGATGCGGTTGCCAGTCACCACGGAGTCTATGAAGAGGATCGGCAGGAGATATGGCTGGGGCTCTGTCATGGACACTCCGGCCCTGGCGGAGTGTATCACTACCATGCCGATGCGAATTGCATACATTGGCACACAGATGATTCAGAGGACATAAGCTGGTTGGACTACTCATTTCCATCCTCGACGAATAGCGGCTCTTCATCGCCAGTGATAGGAGTCGCTTTCGACGGATACCCCATTTACGGGATATATGGCGAGAACGGAACAGGGCAGATCGCTGAGATGAAGTCCTCCTACAGACTCAAGGTAGGAGAGACGGGATACAACGGCATAGACGACTACGAGTACGTCGAGGGGCTTGGCGATCTTGATGTTTGCAATGGTCACTTCGGGCCTACTCCCGACTTTCCCGATGGAATCTACCACTATCACTCAACATTTGAAAATGGAATCGGGGAGATGGGATTTCCATATTTCCTGATTTGTTATCATGGCATCGTACCCATCGGCAATGATGGGGGAGTGGATCCATGTGCCGGTTATGGCGAAACATGGGGGCCAGGTATTGGTCCGCCCCCCGATGGGTGTGGTCAGGGGCAACAGTCCAGTCAGGAATCATATGTAGAATCTGGACTTGCTGTTCTCCCGCCCCCACCTGCGGGAGGTGTATTTTGGGTGCTGATCTTGGCTGCAATAGCAATCTCGAGTCGTCTCAAAGAAGAGGCATCTTGGAGAGAACCTCGAGATCTGGCTGGTATAGTTCCCGTATATCGTTGAGCCCGAGAATTAGCATGGCGAGCCTCTCCAGGCCCATCCCCCATGCACAAACTGGCCAATCGGTGCCTAGAGGCTGGGTCACTTCTGGACGGAATATCCCCGCACCTCCTAGCTCGAGCCATTTCCCCCTCCACAATATCTCAACCTCGATGCTGGGTTCAGTGTATGGGAAATATGCAGGTCGAACCCTTACGTCGGAATACCCCATCTTTGAATAGAATGTTCTCAATGTTGTGATCAGCATTGGTAGGCTAGCTTCCTCCTCGTGTATGATGCCCTCTATCTGATGAAATTCTGGTAAGTGAGTTCGATCGATAGTCTCTTGTCGGAATACCCTGCCTACTCCAAAGACTCTGCTAGGCAGGGAAGGGTGATCTGAGATATGCTTGACTGTATTCACAGTCGTATGCGTCCTCAACAGTGCCTTTCTGGATTCATTAACATCGAAGGAACCGCCCCAGCCCTGGGAGACCGTGCCTCCACCGCTCTCGTGAACTTCTGCCCACTGACGAAGATGTCTGTCCTCGATATCTACTATTTCTGGTTCAGCCAAGTAGAATGTGTCTTGCATTGTTCGTGCAGGATGATCTTGCGGGATGAACAATGCATCCATGTTCCATCCTGCAGATTGGACATAATTTCCGGTTATCTCTGAGAATCCCATCTCGAGGAACACGGCTCTTATCCGATCGATCAATGATTGAAGGGGATGCGGCCTTCCACCAAGAGGGATTGGTGCAGGCGCGTGTATGTCGAATGGCTTGAATTCCATCCCCCTCCATGACTCGCCCTGTAGGATATCGGGGGTTAATTCGCCGATTTGCTCCAATTCAACAAGATCTTTCGGGTTCATATCCAAGCCTGCCTGCGATGCCTTCCATGATCTCGATATCGTGTTCTCCACCTCAATGAGACCTCGTCGATTGCTGAAGTGAGCCACTATGTCCTTGTTAGATTCGGTGACTGGGCGAGGACCGTCGGCGAGGCTTTCTATGAAATCCGTCCTTTGCCTTATCTCTTGCTCAGCGTGATTTTGATCCTTAAGAACAAGCACGCCGGATTCAATTACTGTTCCTAGACCCATTAGCAGGCCCACTCCCGGACCAGAATCAGATTTATCGAAGGCTGTAGAGAGTGCTGCCATCGTCCTTTGAGGTGGTTCAACAGATGATAGCCAGTCCATCAGTCTCTTCTCAAGAAGGCCCACTTGCAACGCCAGAATCCCTTCCGGACCGAGGCGTACCCTAGCCGACTCTTCCTCATCCATTGTTGCATATTCCTTCTCAACTAAGCCCATCGCTGCACCTACAACGTGTGCCTGATCTGACCAGCCTGTATGGTTGAGGAGTTCCTGCACCCCAAGGGCAGAGGTGCCGGATTCTCTGAGGAGTCCGAGGATGCGCCTCTCACGGTTTTCCAGTGCAGGCATATATCTTGGGAAAAGGGGACCTCACTTGACGCTTGCCGGGGAAATACTACTCCTCCTCCCCATTCCAGAGAAGTATTCCGCAACCAGTGCAAATGTAACCTAGTGGTTTTTTCCCATCGACCCATTGTACATTCCCGCAGGCCCCGCATAGTATGGATGTGCGAATTGGTTCATCCAGAGAGGTATCCACTCGGTACATGACTCGACCTGCATCAGGTAAGGACTCTGGAGTGGGGGACCAGTTTGGATCGGCCTTTTCGCCCGATTCTTGACGCCCTCTTGATAGTGCTACTAACAAAAGGGGGAATCCTGCAATGAGGAGAGGGGTACCGACCAAAAGGCCCGTTGGTTCGGGCATGGTGAAGAGGATTGCAGTCCCAATGAGGGTACAGGCCCATCCCGATATCAGGATATTCCACCCCGTGGACATGCTTCGCATTGACCATCACGCCTCGCTCATGTGCTTCAATATCTCCCANATNTCTTGAGGAGGCTTCAAGGGTGNCAGGCCNTACCGCAGNACACGCCTCAGTAGCTCAGCTGGTAGAGCACTGGATTTGTAATCCAGCGGTCGGGGGTTCAATTCCCTCCTGGGGCTCAGCGACAACAGTCAAGCAGCGGTGCTTACACGAAGTCTCGTGAGTGCGAGCATAATCGACGGTAAGCAGCTTGGCGCAGAGATTGAGGAGGGATTGAAATCCAGTGTATCCAAGATGACCGCGTCATCGAGGGCACCCCATCTGGTGGTAGTAATCGTAGGCAAAGATCCTGCAAGTTTCGTGTATGTCAGGAACAAGGAAAAAGCATGCAAGAGAATTGGGATCAGAAGTACGCGATACGACCTGCCTGAAGATTCAAATCACGATGATCTGATTTCTCTTGTCCGTAAACTGAATGATGATCCAGAGGTTGATGGGATTCTGATTCAGAGTCCTCTCCCTTCAGATTTTGACGAGATCGGAATAACTGAGATGATACGTCCTGACAAGGATGTAGATGGTTTTCACCCTGTCAATCTTGGTCGTATTGTAACCGGGAGGACTGATGGGATGTTGCCCTGTACTCCGTCTGGAATAATGAAAATGCTGGAATGGACGGGGGAGAGTCTGAAGGGGAAGAAGGCACTTGTTATCGGGCGCTCCAGAATCGTTGGCATGCCAGCTGCCCTCCTACTAGCTCAGAGAGGCATAGATGCCACAGTCACAATATCACACTCCAAAAGCGAGGATCTTGAATCGCTCTGCAGAAGTTCTGACATACTTATCGCAGCCGTCGGCAAACCTGACATGGTTCGTAAAGAGTGGGTCAAGGAAGGAGCGATAGTTATCGATGTCGGTATAAATCGTGTTGAGGTCGGGGGGCGTATCAGGCTGGTTGGGGATGTCGAAGAAGGCGCCTCAGAGTATGCGAAGTGGATTACTCCAGTCCCAGGCGGCGTGGGGCCGATGACCATCTCCATGTTGATGATGAATACCGTAAGAGCTGCTGAAGCTCGAATGTATTGATTTCAAAAGACGCCGAGTTCCATCTGGGCGTCCTCCGTAGCATGTATTCTCGGATTCCAAACGGGGGAAAATGTCAGATTGACGTGTACTGATTCAACATCTTCAACCGACAAGGCTGCTCTGTGTACTGCAGCCATGATCTCTGGGGCAACAGGGCAACCTGGACTGGTAAGAGTCATGGTTACCTCAACATGGCCTTGCTTTCTTTCGACTCCGTAGATGAGCCCCAACTCTGTAACTGAAATTCCCATTTCAGGATCTACAACTTCTGAAAGAGCATCTAAAACAGTATCATTGTTATTCACACATATTCCTCCGACAACCTTCTGGCCTCATTTCTGACTCTGTCGAGCATATTCATGAATCCATTGGATCTACTTGGGGTCAGCGCTGATCTGAAACCCATTGCATCTACGAAATCAGGATTCAAATCAGCGACTAACTCGCAAGAAGACCCGTCTACGGCAATCCTGGTTATTTCCATTAACCCTTGAACTATTTGAGCGTCTGCTCCCCCTCTCATTCTGAATAATCCTAATTCGTCCAAACTGCATTCGACATGTGCCCTAGACTGACATCCATGTATTACATTTTCATCATTCCAATCATCCGGAGGGAGCCTGATCTCAGCGTTGCTGGCGTATTCGAAGAGGAGTTCATAGCGCTCCATTGCGTCGAAACAGTCTTCGAAAGCCAGGACCACTGGGTCGAGTGCCTCGGGCCACGTGCGCTCGGTCATCGGATGAGTCTCTCGGCGTCTTCTTTCAAGGGTTCCGAGTCATCTGCCGAATCGTTCACAAATCATACGCAAATGGCTAAGGAAAGACTTGACTTCATCTTCTGTGTTGTATATCCACAATGATATCCGATTTGTGGAGACCACTCCAAGGGCATCCATGAGGGGTTGTGCGCAATGCTGCCCAGTTCGAATGGCAAATCCCCCCTCATCTAGCAACAGGGCCATGTCGTCACTGGCTATTCGCTCATGTAGAAATGAAATTGTTCCGCTACTCTCGGGACGCAGGGGGTCTGAAAATACCCTGATGCCCTCAATTTCTTTCATGCCGTTGGATGCGGTTATTGCGAGATGTTTGATGTGGCCGTGCATTTTCTCGAAGTCGATATTAGACAGCCAATCTACCGCAGCACCCCATCCAATTGCCTCGGCGATCCTTGGCGTTCCAGTCTCTAGCAACGCAGCGCCATCCCTGTATTTCGATCCCTCTGTGGAGACTGATCTAATCATTTGACCCCCGGTCAGGAATGGGCCGCACTGCGAGAGTACCTCGTCGGTGGCCAGGAGGGCGCCGATTCCAGTAGGTCCGGCCATCTTATGGGCAGAAAGTGCTACAAAATCAGCGCCCAGATTGTTGAAGTCAATCCTCTCGTGAGCAGCGCCCTGAGCGGCGTCAACGAGTACTTTTGCTCCCGACTCATGTGAAAGACGTATGATGTCCTCGATGGGGTTTCTGATTCCAAGCACATTGCTGGTGTGTACTATGCCGACCAGGGCAGCCCCGTCCAGAGCATGTTGGAAAGCGTCCATGTCCAGAGCCATTTTATCTAGGTCAAGCGGCACGAATCTGACTTCAATCCCAATCTCCTTCGAAAGTTCCTGCCATGGAACAATATCTGCATGGTGCTCCATTTCCGTTAAAACCACTGCGTCACCTTCAGATAGATTTCTCCGAGCCCATGCATAAGCAACCAAATTGATTGCCTCCGTAGTTCCACTCGTGTAAATCAAATTGGATGGGTCTGCTCCGAAGAAGGCAGCGATAGAGGACCTTGCGGACTCGAGGGCTGTTGTTGCTTCGTCTGCAAGTGTATGATTCGCTCTGTGGGCATTGGAATTGAATGTCTCATAGAAACCGCTCATTGCATCTATTACGGAAGATGGCTTCTGACTTGTCGCAGCATTATCGAAATACACCAGTGGTTTACCGTTGGGGAGCACACGGCTCAGAATTGGAAATTCAGCCCTCAGCTCGCGCAAATCATGCATCCTAATCGAGCCACCCTAGCGGCCCGATGATATCAAAGCGCGTACTGACCTAAGGATTCAGAGGCCAAGTCGGTCAAGAATATCCACAACAGTCTCATCCTTGGCAGGTGCTCCTTTTGCATCTCTGAGATAACGGCCAACGACATCCGATCCGAGGTGAGCGAACTGCTCCCTCATGGCTGCAAGCGCTTTCCATCCGTGCCCTCCACTGGCTGTGCCTATTGCTACACGTCTCCGATTGAACATTTTTCTGAAATCGTCATGCTGTACGGACAGCCAAGTTAGGGCATTTATCCAGACCGGCGGCAAACCTCCGTTGTACTCCGGGAGCAATACGAACCATGGATGAGGGCCGTCCAAGGATTTAATCAGTGAATGAAGGGCCTCGGCATCTTTCTCGGCCGTCTTCCGGGTGTACAGGGGAAGATCATATGTGGAGAGATCAATAATTTCAGATTCACACATCCTACCTTTCGCGATTTCTCTGACCCTTTGAGCGAGTTTGAGGTTCTTCCCGTCAGTCGCGACTATGATTTTCAGGCCCGTCATTGATTCGCCAAAATTTGCCCTATTCTTGAATCTCCCGGATACAACGTCGCGAAAGAGATACAGGGATGAGTTAGTTCGACAGGGTCATGCGAGCGTCATTCTTGGCCATCCTGACATGTGTGTTGATGATGTCACTATCCCTGAGTGGTTGCTTTGGAAATGGCGAGGTTGTGCTTGAAACCGAACCTGAAGAGGTTGATTCCTGGCCATACAGTGTGGTCGCCCCCATTGACACGGGAATCAATGTTTATCACACTCACTTCGCAATGAATGAGTCATACCCTCAATGGTTGTTGGATGGTTTGGGGGTTACGATGTGGTGCAACCTTACTCAAGTAGGAAGCTGGGAAGAGAGGTATGAATCAGATCGTGCTACATGCTGGGACAACATTACCTCTCAGGATATTGTTTGGTTCGTGGGTACGAGAATAATAGGTACAACACCGGATGATGAGACAGACATACCAATTCTTGATGACCCGTCTGACGGCCACGGAACTGCTGTTACCGGATCTGTTCTCGATGCGAATCCGGATGCGGTAATCTTCTTCGTCGAGGGTTTCAGCGATGCAGCGGTTCTAGCGGCAGCCAATCAGCCGCTCGTTGACATTATCTCCACCTCATTCGGACCAATTGGTTCCATCCCCGTGCCCGGAATTGAAGATGCAACCAAAGTAGCGGTTGTCCAGAATGGCAAGATACACACCGGCGCATCTGACAACACACCATCGCCAGCCGTGCAAGACTCAACCGCAGGACCGCCATGGTCTATTGGGATATCTGGCTACGCTGAAGAAGATGATGACCAAAAAGAAACTATGAGCGGCTCCTATCCGGACATAGCTGCGGATTGGACCCAGCTTCTTCCTAAT
>PBBV01000004.1 GCA_002717835.1 Methanobacteriota archaeon | reverse complement strand
CGGTCCACTCGGATTACTCTCCAACCTCTCATCCGGCGTCACCGCGAGAATGGTCACAGGATTCACAAGAACCGGTGGAAAGATGGTAAACGATATCCTGGCATTGGTTGTACCTCCTGCAGGGATAGGGAAGATGCCGAGGCAATTCAACAAAAGAGTCGACAAGCATCACGAGGTCGTATCAATTTTCAATAGCCTAGATCGAAGATTCTGAGGTTACCGAATATGCCGACCCGATTTGCATACCACCCGGGAAATGTGGCTCACAGCAGTGCCCCTGAAGTCGATGAAACCATGCGGGCAGCCTGTCGATCCCTAGGTATCACACTTGTCGATTTACCCGGCGCAACCAGCTGTGGAGGAGGGATATTGGGCCAAGCGAATCGCCCCCTTCAAGCGACCCTGAATGCCAGAACAATGTCCATGGCAGAAGATCTTGGTTTGGATATAATCACCCCATGTGCCACTACTGCTGCAACGCTCTATGAAGATCTTAATTTGTTGAAGTCCGATATCAGCATGATGGGCACTGTCAACACCACTCTTGAGAACACAACTGGAAGGACGTTGGAGGGCACAGTTCGAATTCGACATCTGCTCCAAGTTCTTGTTGAAGATATTGGATTGGAAGCGTTCTCAAAGAAAGTCAAGAATCCCATCCGCTCAAAATTAGCCCCGTATTACGGCCCAAATCTCCAGCAAGAAGGCCTGATAGGCGGGGATGATGTTTTTGACCCTTGGTACCTAGAATCAATCATAGAATCATCTGGAGGAACACCCGTAAGGTACCCCTCACGAACTTCTTCTGCAGGAACCCCAGGACTATTTTCAGAGGAGCAAACTGTACTGCGCCAATCGGCCACAATCCTCTCTCAGGCGAAGGCCGCCGGTGCTAAGATGCTCATCAGTACCTGCACCCTATCTCACGGTGTCCTCGATATCTACCAGGGCAAGGCATCTAGAACAACGGGATTGAATACGAACGTACCTGTGATTCATCTTTCCGAATACGTTGCATTCGTCACGGGAAATTTCCCTAAAAGACTTGCAATGCTCAAGACCAGGCTTGCTGTTATAGGCGATTGATTCTGTATTGGAATCATTATTTTTTGAAGTCTTCGAGACCGAATTGCCCTCTAGGTCGGAAAGACGAAGGATCCGATAAAGACAGGACACTATCTTCCTCATCTTCCATGAATGTCACGGAGTTTCTCTCTTCCGATAAATGCGCAGCATGCCTGCTCCTTTCTTCCGAGATGAAGGAATCAGCTTTCGTAAATTCACCATCTCGACTCACGTTGAAAGAGTCAAGGAGGCTGTAATCTATGGGGCCACTGGTAAGCCCCCTCCTAACTGAGTGAATAGACCTCTTCATGGCCAACTCTCGGCGCAAAGAAGCAGAGACAGCACCCTCATCTCTGGTACCTTCTGCAATGAGGACAACAACATCGCCCTGTCTTCTTCTTCCAGTTCGCCCCCTCCTTTGAATCGTCCGTGTTTCACTTCCAACTGGTTCGTAGAAGATTACAAGATCTGCAGAAGGTATGTCCAACCCTTCCTCTCCGACGGAAGTAGCAACCAAAACGTTGTAGCGCCCCTCCCTGAATGAATTAATCGTCTCTATTTGCTCTCCCGAACTGAGCCCGCTTTCCCCTCTGTTCGCCTGCCCCACGAATCTTACGGGATTCGCTCCGCTGATATCAGAAAGGGCCTGATGTATCGCTGACACGGTATCTCGATATGTAGCAAATATGATTATTTTTCCATCATTGTTCCTTCTCAAGCGTTCAGCTACAAGCCTTCTGACTGAGCCTATTTTGGAATGCACCTCCCGCATGTGCTCAAGCTTTTGGATCAATGACCTAATTCTTCTATCTTTGAGCAAATCCCTGCTAGATTTTTTCTTTAAATCTAAGTCTGCAGATTTTCTTCTAAGAAACTCTCTCGCAGCAGCGACTCCCTGGGATAAGAGATGATTTATCAGATGATTAAGAGTCATAGCCAGAGCTATTCGAGACACTGAAGCATAACCAGTTCCATCTCCCCTTCTTATTGCAGCTTGAGCACGTTCCATCGCACTTGAAAGGCCAGCGTAGCCTATTGCCCCCTCATGTACATATCTTCCTAATCGCCGCTCTACGTCCACTATACTTCGCTGCCATCCACGTATGGGAGCGGCCAATTCGAGCAATTCTTTTGGTATCTCAACGCGTATTTCCACAATGTCCAAGTCAGAGAGATATTCTTTCATCATCGGATCGTCAGAAGATCTCAGATGTATCCTATCTATCGAGAGTCTGTTGCATATGGAGCGAATGTGATCTCTAGAAAATCCTGGGCTGGCAGTCATTGCAAGGATCCTTTCGCCGCCTTTAGCGATGTGGAGATCTGCAGATAGCGCCATCGCATGATTGCCGACTGCGTGATGCGCCTCGTCGATAATCAGGAGTCTTATGTCAGAAGGAACAATCAGTCCAGACAAAACATCATTCCTGTATATTTGTGGCGTGGTAACTACAATCCTGGAGGTTTTCCATACATTTTCCCTTTTTTTTGGAGGAGTGGAACCTGTTAGGGAAACCGATGCAAAATCGGAAACAAGCCATTCCGAGATCGTCTTTTGATGCTGATCGACTAATCCTACCGTGGGTGCAATGATGACTATTGCCCCTGTGTGCCGATGAAGAGTTTCAGCCATCGCCATCACAGCCACTGCTGTCTTTCCCCCTGCAGTCGGATAAACGAGAAGAGTCGACGACTGCGAGGATTCAGCAACGCCCTCGAGTTGATACGCGCGGGCTTCAAGAACACCCTCTTTCAAATTTGGGTGGACCACGCTGGGACACATATTCGTAAGTTGCTTGATACCACGGTTCTAAAGCATTCCAATCGAGTGATGTCTAGCCTAATTGGTATTCATGCCCTCCGATTCTTTCATAAATGGAGGGCAGGTCGCAAGCCCGCTCGTAACGAGGAGTACCAGACACCACAGGGCTCTGTGAACGCATCCCAAGGCTGTCGAACCCCGCTCGGGGTCGTATGCCGGTGTCACGGTCCTCTCCGTTCGCTACGGGCCCGACGTGGGCCGCTTTGGCGGTTCTGCTGCGGTTTTGAAAATAGGAGACCTGAATATGGCCGACAAGCACCGACCGAGACGTGGCAGCATGGGCTTTAGCCCACGCAAGCGAGCCAATCGTCCCTACGGAACCATTACTGCATGGCCAGATGTCACCGCTGAAGGTATCCGCGTCCAAGGATTCGCTGGTTGGAAAGCTGGCATGACACACGTTCTTGTTCACAATACGAATCCATCCTCTACCAGTGCTGGTCAAGAAGTCAGAAGAGCGGTCACTGTGGTCGAAACTCCTCCGATGAAGGTACTCGGAGTTCGCGGGTATGTGATGGATCCGTATGGCATGCGCACTGCTGGGGAGGTATGGTGTGAACCTGATGATCTCCCAAGTGGAATTTCACCAAGATTGGCTAACGCAACTCGCGGGGAAAGAGATGCCTCCGAAGGGCGGAAGCCAGCGAAGCGAGCTGGAAGAATACCCAAGAGAACCACAGGATTCAACCAAACAGCATATGACGCACTTCTTTCGAGCGAACTTGTCGAAGTTCGTATTATTGCTGCAACACAGCCACAGTTGGTGAGTGGCACATCGAGCAAAACGGCTGAAATCATGGAACTCAACCTTTCTGGAGGTACAACATCTGAGAAATTAGAGTGGGCCCGTGAAAGATTGGGCTCTGACATAACAATCGATGATGTCTGGGAGGATGGTCAGGAAATAGATGTAATAGGAATCACCAAGGGTAAAGGATTCCAAGGGTCAGTCAAACGATGGGGCGTAAAACTACTCAGCCACAAAAACAGCAAGAGACGACGTCAGGCAGGTAACTTGGGTGATTTTGGTACAGGCTATGTGCGGTCTACAGTTCCCCAGGCCGGCCAAGTCGGCTATCATCAGAGAACCGAACTTAACAAGCGCCTGTTGAGAATATCCGACCCTGAGAGCAATGAGATAACCCCTGCTGGAGGATTCCTAAATTACGGAGAGGTCCGAAATTCATACGTCCTCGTCCAGGGGAGCCTACCCGGTCCAGCAAAGCGCCTCCTTCGTCTGCGCGACCCTATCCGTCCGAGGAAAAATACCCATCCTGTTAGTCTGGCATACGTGAGTACGGCATCCAAACAGGGAGTGTGATATAATGAAGGCAACATCATACTCATTGAACAACGAAATCTCACAGATAGAGGTGGATGCAGGCCTACTTTCAGAGACATATGAGGTTTCAGCCAAGGACGGTTCAAAAGTCGAATTACCCCTCTCATTCTCATCAGACATCCGCGAAGACATGGTGAAGGACGCCGTTCATTCCTCAAGAGCGAACAGGCGTCAACCCTATGGACACAGAACTCACGATGGAAAGAAGGCTCCACAGGCTGGAATGAAGCATTCCGTGGAATGGTGGGGCAAGGGCCGAGGTGTTTCTAGAATCATGAGGAAGACGGGCCAGAGAACAGCAGCCCAGAACCCACATACAAGAGGAGGAAGAAGAGCCCACGGACCCCTTGTGGAGAAAGATTGGAGCATGAAATTCAACTCAAAACAAAAGAAGATCGCCAGAGACTCCGCGATCGCAGCGACCTGCAGATCTGAAATCGTCGCGTCAAGAGGCCATCGGTTTGATGAAGGTCTAAGATTCCCAATTGTAATAGACAAGTATACAGAAATCAAAAATGGTGAATCAGATGTTCACGACCCTGAGTCAATCCCCCTCGCACACGCAACTAAGAAATTCGTTGCTATGATGCAAGGGCTAGGCCTAGGTCCCGATCTTGAAAGGGCAAAGAATGGACGCTCAATACGAGCTGGCAAGGGCAAGATGCGAGGACGAAGAAGAAGAACTCCAAAATCAGTTCTTCTGGTAGTTTCGCACACTGGGGCACTTGCCAAGGCAGCTCGGAACGTACCAGGAGTCGATGTTGTGGCAGCAAGAGATCTCTGTGCAGAAGACCTAGCACCAGGTGGAGATATCGGGCGTCTGACGGTATGGACCAAGAAGGCAATAGAGGAGATGAGGTGAATACAATGGTCGATCCCTATGCTGTAATACAAATGCCTTGGATTACCGAGAAGACCCTTGAAGCCAGGAGGATCGCTGATGGCGATGATCGACGTCAGCAGAATAACAACAGACTAGAGTTCATAGTCAGGCGTGAGTCAACAAAGCCCCAGATCAAGGAAGCAGTCGAAACTCTCCTCGATGTGAAGGTCTCAAAAGTCAATACACGAATCACAAGAACTGGCAAACACGCTAGCGTTCGTCTTGCAGATGGTTACGATGCAGAAGAAGCTGCATTGAAATTAGGAGCATTCTGAGGGGGCATATTCATGGGCAAGAGGACACGTTCACAGCGCAGGGGATCAAGCCCCAAGAACAGGGTTGCAAGTCATCGATTCCCTGCTGCCAACTCTCTGCCAAGAGTATCTGAGCAGATGGCAGAGGTAGTTGATCTTGTTCACAGCCCTGCCCACACTGCCCCTCTTGCAAAAATTCGGTTCGAAGATGGAAGCGTCGCCCACATGGGCGCACCAGACGGAATAAGCGTCGGGCAAAAACTCGCTTTTTCAGAAAAGGTTAGCCTCAGACCCGGTAACGTTACCATGCTAAACAAGATTCCCGAGGGAACTCCAGTTTGTAACGTCGAAGCTCGTCCAGGAGACGGCGGGAAATTCGCCAGATCCGGCGGAAACTCAGCCTTTGTGGATACACGTATGGGGGATAAGGTCAGAGTACGCCTTCCAAGTGGTCGTCTGAAAGATCTACCTTCCTCTTGTAGAGCCACGATAGGCGTACTCGCAGGCCACGGAAGGACTGAGAAACCAATCATGAAGGCCGGTGCAGCACACAAGCGAGCTAAGGCGCGAGGGAAATTGTATCCAACAGTAAGCGGCGTTGCAATGAATCCTGTGGACCACCCTCACGGAGGAGGCAACCATCAGGCGGTCCACGGGCCTAACTCTGTACCAAGAACTGCACCTCCAGGGCAGAAAGTTGGCCACATCGCACCAAGTAGAACTGGCCGTGGAAGGAGCAAGAAGGAGTGAGGTTTTGACATGGCACGATCAAAGAAGGTATTCCGCTCACCAAAACTTGCTCGCAGNCAGGCNAGGAAGCGAAGNTCNACNGTNGCCGAGCGNCGNAAGAANGAATTCNTGTGGNGAGGATACACNATGGACGAGNTGAAAGANATCCCTCTNTACCCNCCAGANAGCGATCCNGATGCNCTTAGCATCGTAGCNTTGNTGCCNGCNAGAGCNAGGAGGTCNTANGCAAGAGGCCTTTCTGAGGAATGCGAGAANCTNNTGNANAAATTCGANTCNACAAATGGNATGATCANNACACATTGCAGNNGCATGTANATTGTNCCNTCNATGNTAGGNAGAACNGTTGGNGTACACAANGGNAGACANTTNGTCAAGGTGGANATNCAACCNGAGATGATCGGGCANGCAATGGGNGAATACGCCCCTACTCGAAAGTCAGTGAANCACACAGGGCCCGGTGTGGGNGCAACNAGGTCTTCCAAGCATGTAGCGTTGAAGTGAGGTGAAAATAATGAGNAGAAANCAGGGACAACCTCAGAGCGGATACACCCAGCTNCTTGANGGCNCATTCCTCGCNACGGCAAGAGCAGTAAATGTCGACNTNCATCANAAGCACTGNTANCANATTGCCAAGTTCATACGNGGAAAGNCNACTNTCCANGCCATTGATTACNTNGANCGCGTAATGCGCAAGCAGGNTGCNATCCCCTACACTCGNCGTTCNAGAAANGGCAAGGGAGGCAATACNATGGCGGGCCACAGGAAAGGNAANATGGGNCCNGGTGCCTANCCCTACAANGCNTCNAGAGAATTCATCCGNCTGATNAACAGCGCNATGGACAACGCAAGNCANAGGTANGATACCATNGACCCTGANGAGATGGTGATAACTCANGTGGCNGCTCACNGAGGGCAAATATCNCGGGGATTCCGTCCNAGGGCANGAGGACGNGCAACNCCAAANAATCACTATCAAGTAAATCTAGAAATNTTCATTGAGCACTTTGGCGAAGAAGNNGAGGAAGACGAGTTCTGAGGGATNANTATGGCAAAGCAGAACACNATTCGNAAGACGATTCACAGAAATGTCGAGCGTCAGCTAGTCAANGAATATCTNCTNAGAGAAACNGAGCGTGCAGGCTATGGAGGCCTCAAATTCAATAGGACGCCNGANGGNACNGAGGTGACCATCCAAGCNGAGATGGTCGGNCGAGTGTATGGTCGAAGAGGNAAGACTATNCGNGAATTNAACGANCGNCTNAGNAATGATTTCGATCTATTCCANCCACAACTCCAAGTCGAGGAGATCGANGAACCAAGGCTCAACCCACAGGTCATGGCTAGCCGCCTTGCTAGCTCACTNGANCGAGGNTGGTTCTTCAGAAGAGCCGGNCACGGCACTGTCCAGAACATTATGGATGCNGGNGCAAGAGGATGCTTAGTNGTCTTGAGTGGCAANATAACCGGNGCANGACACAGNGTCCAGAANTTCCAGAAGGGNCACATCAAGTATTGNGGNCAAGTGGCNCTAGATGTNATGGATAGTGGATTCGCNACTGCTGTCAAGAAGCTNGGAACAGTCGGNTGCACAGTGCGAATAATGCGCCCAGGNACNCGANTGCCNCATGAAATCATCATNCGCGANAGAGCNGAGGCCGGNTTGCCNCCCGTNGTCGAAGACNTCGCATGGAATACAGAGGANCAGGGCANTGCTCCAAAATCNNCAGGGGAGGAGGAATGANATGAGTCACCTTTCNATGCATGATATCGATCAGATGTCGNTGGAGCANATGCTCAGGCGNCTNGANGAGCTGCGNGAAGAACTCCTCCAGCTAAGGGCACAGCAAGCNCTNGGCGGNTCCTCNTCCAACCCAGGTGANTTCAAACAGACTCGCAGGAGTATCGCTAGACTTCTGACGAGCATAAACAGTNAGAGGAAGGAGTAGAGCCCATATGGCAGGTATTTGCAATCTATGTGGGCTGCCNGAAGAACTGTGTATATGTCAGGAGATAGCGAAGGAACAACAAACAGCAGTGATTTCTACAGCGAGAAGGAGGTATGGGAAAATGGTTACAATCGTAGATGGAATTGATGATACAGCCATAGATATCAACCAACTTGCGAAGACTCTCAAGTCCGCGTGTGCAAGCGGNGGTACTGTAAAAGGACGAGTTATAGAACTCCAAGGCGAGCACAAGAAGCGGGCTGCTAAGGTACTAGAGCAAAACGGCTACAGGGTGGAGGTGCGATGATGAGCTTGTTGAATCAACCGTGGTTGGCCATGACCATCAGAGTCATCGACTCCGAGGACAATGGGCTGATAGGGCTTCAGGGCATGATAGTTGATGAGACCAAGCACACCCTAAGAGTAAGGTCGCCGAAAGGGGTCCATGTAATTCCAAAGGACGTAATCAGATTCACACTTGACAATGGGGATATGGTCATCGAAGGATCAAAAGTCACTCAAAGACCAGAAGACAGAGTCAATAGAAGATACAGGAGGAATAGGTGATGGCAAAGATAAGAGATATTGGAATCGATGTCAAGACTCCAGAGGGACAATGGGATGGGAATGAGAACTGCCCATTCTACGGCTCACTTAGGGTCCGTGGCCAGATNATTGAAGGCAAGGTCGTCTCTGCTGACGGAATGGACAGTTCNATAATCCTAGAACGCGAGACTACGCGTTACATGCCAAAGTACGAGAGGTATCAGAAGAGAACCCACAGATATTCTGCACACCTCCCATCCTGCATAGGAGAAGTGTCGATCGGAGAAAGAGTACGAATCATGGAATGTCGACCGCTTTCCAAGACCGTAAAATTCTGCGTTATTGAGAAGGGGGATTTGCAGTGAAGGGGATATCGAGCTCAGTGACAAACGCCCTGCCCACCCAGGCCAAGATGGACTGTGTGGATAACACGGGCGCAAAGATTGTCCAGCTCATGAACGTCCTCCGCAAGGGCGGAGTAGCGCGAAGATACCCCTCAGCCGGAGTTGGGGACTTGATTAGAGTGACCGTGCGCCGCGGAACCCCTGAAATGCGCCGACAGATATTCACTGCAGTTATTGTTCGCCAGAGAAGACCATTCCGACGAGTTGACGGCACATGGGTCTCATTCGAAGATAATGCGTGTGTCATAACAAACGAGAAGGGCGAACTTCGCGGATCAGATATCAAAGGCCCAATCAGCAGGGAAGCTGCAGAGCGTTGGCCCAGAATCGCAGCGACGGCAAAGCAAATTGTATGATGGAGGTGGATGTATGTCAAGTAAGCAACCAGGTAAGCAGAGAAAGGCACAATTCAATGCACCCCTACACGTCAAGAGGAAGCGAATCAGAGCCAGGCTTAGAACNGATGACCCAGAACTCGCGGCTATCAGGACAGTTACTGTAAGAGTAGGCGACGAAGTGGAGGTTCTCAGGGGAGATTTCGGAAGCCCAAACTCTGCTAAGCCCGATTCAAGAGGCAAGAGACTCGGCCAAGCACGCGGTAAAAGTGGTGTACGATCCAAAATCGTCGCCGTTGATACTGGCGCTGGCACAGTCCATGTTGACGGAGTTTCAATCTCAACTGCCGACGGGAANGAAGAGCCCTTGCCCATCCATGCATCCAACATAGTGGTAGTCACTCTGGATGATACAGACCCACTACGAATTGGAAGAATACTCGAGCGTGCCAAAGGAGGTAGAGCAGAATGAGCAGCAGCCACATGAAGCGACTTACAATGCCCCGAACTTGGCCACTCCCGCGAAAGACGAATGTGTGGGTTCAGAAGCCAGATCCATCGGGTCATCCTCTCGAGATGTGCATGCCGATCGGTATAATCCTCAGAGACGTTCTCGAGCTCTCGAGAAGTCAGAGGGAATCAAAGCGTATCTTGGCTACAAAGAAGGTAATGGTCGATGGCAGAGTTGTTGTTGACCATGGCCGGGGAGTCGGTTTGATGGACGTCCTAACCGTAGGTGACAACAACTACCGATGCATCCTAGACATCAACGGGAAACTACGATACAGACCCATACCAAAGAAAGAAGCATCTACTAAGTTATGCCGAATTATCAACAAGGTCACGATCAAAGGCGGAAAAACGCAGTACNCCCTCCATGATGGACGAACATTCCTTTCCGAAACTTCCAATGAGTACTCGACAGGAGATACGCTATCCATATCTCTCCCAAGTCAAGAAATATCTGCTCATCACCCATTCGAAGTTGGGGCAATGGCCTACATGACAGGTGGTTCACACGTCGGTGAGACATCAAAAATCAAAGAAATTGAGATAAAGCGATCAACCAAGCCAAATGAAGTCGTATTCGACGAGTTTGGTACTATCGCGTCTTATGCATTCGTCATACCGGCCGCCAAGGCACTTCCACTGGAGGCAGAATCATGAGCATAGAGTCCAATCCGATGCTGACACCTCGTATCACCAAGGTCACTGTAAACATAGGTGTAGGCGAAGGAGGGAACCGCCTGATGCTCGCGGAGCGAGTTCTTGAATCTCTCACGGGACAGAAGCCAGTTAGGACACTATCGAGGAAGACCAACAGAGATTTGGGGACCAGAATAGGCGCTCCGATAGGATGCAAAGTCACAATTAGAGACTCCGATAAAGCAAGCGANTTCCTCAAGAATGCTCTATGGGTGAGGGAAAACACAATTCAAGGATGGTCATTTGACGATTCAGGCAACCTGTCTTTCGGAATAGCCGACTACACTGATTTCCCAGAAATGAAATACGACCCGGACATTGGCATATTTGGGCTCGACGTCAATATAGTACTGGAGCGACCTGGACACAGAGTACAGCGACGCCGTCATGCATCCAGCAAACTACCAAGACATCATCGAGTCTCTAGAGAAGAATGCAAAGCTTGGTTCAAAGATACATTTGGAATTACTATCATGGAGGAGTGAATCTATGGCACGTGAGCACGGAGAAGAGATTGGACGCACAGTTGGTTGCCGCCGATGCGGTAGGAAGCGCGGCATGATCCGCAGACACGGACTCAGACTTTGCCGTCAATGTTTCAGGGACGTGGCCCCAGAGATAGGATTCAAGAAATTTAATTGAGGTGATATGAATGCAGTTCGACCCACTCTCTGACGCTTTCGTGCGAATATACAACGCTGAACAGGCAGGCCACTATGAGGTTTCAGTTAGCCCTGCTAGCAAATTGCTGGAACGAATGCTATCGATTATGCAATTATCGGGATACGTAGGAGAATTCCAACGCGTGTCCGATGGCCGCGGAGANGCNTTTAGAGTAGAGCTAATAGGAGCCATCAACCGGTGTGGCGTAATCAAACCCAGATACTCTGTAAAGAGAACCGATTTCGATAAGTGGGAGTCCAGGTTCCTGCCTGCAAGAGACTTCGGATTGCTGATCGTATCAACAAATCAAGGAGTCATGAATCATCATGATGCAAAGAAGGAGCGTGTTGGAGGACGCCTTCTTGCTTATATTTTCTGAGAGGTGATACATATGCCACTACTCGACAGCATCACCCACAAGATTGACCTCCCAGAGGGCGTGTCAGCCAGCATAGACGGCGATGAGGTTACATTTTCCAAAGATGGTTCATCGATATCTAGGACATTTCGAAACTCAAGGATCAGNATAAACTCAGCCGAAGGGCAGGTCCACGTATTCTGCGACCTTCCAAGGAGGAAGCACAAGGCATTGGCTGGAACATGGGCCGCACATCTTAGAAACATGGTAAAAGGAATAGATGCCGGATTNGAGTATAGGCTCAAGGCAGTCTACTCTCATTTCCCCATGACCCTCAAGGTGGATGGCAATGTTATGACAATAACCAATCTATTCGGGGAAAAAGTTCCTCGGTCTGCAAAACTCCCATGGTCCCCAGGAGAGGTCCAAGTCCGCGTAGAAAACAAGGTCGACGTCATAGTGAGTGGTGCTGATAGGGAAAANGTCGGTCAAACGGCTGCCAATATAGAACGATCTTGCAAAATCAAAANGAGAGACAGAAGAGTGTTCCAGGATGGAATATACATCGTCTCGAAGGACGGAGAGAGGTGAAAATATGGATTATGAATCAATGACCATCGCTCAGTTGAAAGATCTCCTGAGGGAAAAGGGCCTCAAAGTCGGCGGGAAGAAGGCCGAACTCGTCGAGCGACTTGCTGATAGCGAATCTTCTCTAGAACCCGTTGCAGAAGAAGATCAAAACACGGAAGTAAAAATTGAAGCCGAAGAGTCAGAAATGACCGAAGAGGAGGATTTTGATGAGGAGTTCTTTGACGAGGACTGGGAAGATGAAGACGGAGAGTATGTCGCACGCCAGAAACCCGTATTAGATGAAGACACAAAGGCAGCGCTTCAAACAAGAAAGTCTCAGCGGTCATCAATGCCTAAGTTTAGGCGGCAGGAATGGTACCGATATTTCAGATTGGCCAGAACGGGCTGGAGGAAGCCTAAGGGCTACCAATCAAAGCAACGCCTCAATATGAAATATAGGACCCCCATGGTTCGAATCGGGCATAGAAAGATAGCATCCGTAAGAGGATTACATCCGTCAGGTTTCGAGGAAGTCCTTGTCAACACAATTTCAGAACTCGATGGACTTGATCCAGAGCGCCAGGCTGTTAGAATCGGCTCAAAGGTAGGCAACAGGAAGCGCTCGGTAATACATGATCGCGCAGATCAACTTGGGCTCAGAGTGCTCAACAGGCGTAGAATTCAGAGGAAGGGGGACATGAGATGATAATCTCCAATCAGAAAAGACTCGCTGCTGACATCCTCTCAAGAAGAGAGGGGCGTACTGTAGGTATTCACAGGATATGGATTAACCCTGATTACCTTGATGAGGTTACTAATGCTGTTCAGAAGGACGATATCCGCCAACTCATAGAAGAGGGCGTGATAAAAGCCAAACCAATGATTGGAAACAGCAGAGGACGAGCACGTAAAGCAGAATCGCAGAAGGCCAAGGGCAGAAGAAAAGGTCATGGCTCAAGGAAGGGAACTGCCAATGCAAGAAACCCCAGAAAACACCGTTGGATGAAGACGATCAGGGCTCAGCGAAGAACCCTGAAGGATTTACGATCTGACAGCTCCATATCTCCAAGCCAGTATCGTTACTTTTACCGGAAAGCGAAAGGCGGGTCCTACAGGTCAGTGGCCCACCTAAAGACCAACATTGAACTCGAAGGAATCGAGATAGGGGGCGAGGCATGATGCCATCAGGAAAGAATCAGAGACTCCGATACAAGCGACGTGAGAATGGCCTCACAGATTACAGGAGAAGGCTCCGAATGCTCCGAGGAGGACATCCAAGAGCAGTAGTCAGGGTGAGCAATACTCAAACGACTTGTCAAGTGGTGGAATATGCCATCGAGGGGGACAAGGTACTGGTCGAAGTGAAGACCTCCTCGCTCACAGAGAAGCACGGATGGCCCATGGACGCCTCGAGAAAGTCAATACCTGCGAGCTATCTAACTGGTTTCGCAGTGGGGAAGAAGGCAATAGCGGCGGGCTGCACGACTGCAATTCTGGACATAGGTTTAGCAGCTTCGACTAAGGGCAACAGGGTCTATGCCGCTCTGAAGGGCATGATTGACGCTGGCCTTGAAATCCCACACGGCGAAGACGTACTGCCATCCGAGGACAGAATCATGGGATCTCACATAAACGAATCTTTGGCAACCGCCGTTGAATCAACGAAGAAAAGCATCGAGGAGGCACACGCATGAGTGAAGAGGATATCGAACAAACAGAGGAAGAAATCCCCACTCTAGCAACAGGCTTGGCAATCGCATTCGGATACGCTGATGCACCAGAGCCTGAATCTGGCGCAAGGCGGAGAGGTGGCCCAGATAGATTCGCCGATCTTAGGCAGTGGACACCAAAGACCAGACTTGGGAGGATGATTCTAGATGGGGAAATTATGACTTACCAACAGGCACTTGCCACTGGCCTTCCAATACGAGAAGTCGAGATTATTGACGCGTTGATCCCTAATCTGGAAGAAGACGTCCTTGCAGTAAATATGATTCAGAGGATGACTGATTCAGGCAGGAGAGTCCGATTCAACGTACTTTGCGTCGTTGGGAATCACGATGGTTACGTCGGTCTTGCCATATGCAAGGGCAAGGAAGTAGCTAGCACAATACAGAAGGCGATAACGAAGGCAAAACTCGACCTAATACCCGTGATGCGCGGAAACGGCTCATGGGAGTCTGGTCAGGGCCCGGGTAAGAGCGTCCCAATCAAGGTGACAGGGAGATCGGGGTCGACGCGCGTGACTCTGATGCCGGCACCAGCAGGCAAGGGTCTCGTTATTGGGGACACTGGAAGAAGAGTCCTAAATAAAGCAGGAGTTACTGATGTATGGTCCAGTACAGCAGGTCAAACCAGGACTACAATCAACTTCGCCCAAGCCACATTCAATGCTCTCAAGCAACTCAACAGGACTCGAATTGGGGATCAAGACAAGCACAGGTTACACATAACTCATGGAGAGGTGGGTGCATGACACATCTCGTGATACGAGCCAGAAGCGACCGGGGCGTCGAGCGGTCCATCCGTGAGACCATGTCTATGCTCAACCTGACAAAAGTAAACCATGCAACAATTATTCCCGACAGGCCAACATATGCTGGGATGCTTCAGAAGGCAAAGGACTTCGTAACATGGGGCGAAGTTGACGCCAAGACAATTGCGACACTACTTCGCGAGAGAGGGCGAATGTCCGGCGATAAGCCAGTTACTGATGACGCAATTTCTAGCGGCAGCGAATACGAATCAATAGATTCCTTCGCAACAGCACTAGCTTCAGGAGATGCTACGATGAAATCCGTCGAGGGCCTAAAACCGGTTCTGCGACTTCACCCCCCAAGAGGCGCAAAAGGATGGGGCGGCATCAAGCGTGCTTACAGCACCGGCGGGGCGTTGGGTTTCAGAGGATCTGCAATCGCCGATCTCGCTTCAAGGATGGTATGAGGTGTTAAACATGGTTTCACGCACAAACAAATTCAGAGGCCGATCGAGGTACCACGGTCGTGGAAAGAAAGCAGGAAGGGGCGCAGGAAAGAGAGGCGGCAGAGGAAATGCCGGCATAAACAAGCACAGACTCATGACTCGATTGAAGTATATGCCCAATCACTGGGGTATGCATGGCTTCAACAGGGATCCAAGCCTACGGACAGTCCACAATAGCATCAATGTCTCTCAGGTAGACCAGATGATCGAGGAGGGCGACACTATCGATCTATCTCCAATGGGCTTCGACAAACTACTTGGTTCGGGCAAAGTCAGCAGAGCAATACACATTACTGTAGATCACGCCTCCTCTAGAGCCATCGAGAAAATCGAGGCAGCCGGCGGTTCAGTAAACATCTCAGACGGGGACGAATGGGAAGAATCCGAAGAAGACTGAAAATTCAAGGTGATGCGATATGGAGGGCCGCCGACCTAATGTCCTGGGCTTAGTGATCGTGGCTGCGATTTACTGGGGCGCTTTGGTATGGTGGCAGCGAGACCTCCTTTTCGGCGACGATTCTGCAGATCAAACATGGGCTCTGACACTTCTCGCAGTTTCATTCCCGTATGTCGGGTTCGTAATCTGGGGGGTAAGTTCAGATCTCCCTGAATCTCTGGCCGATTCCGTCCTTGGAAGGTGGCTAAAACCAGTGATATGGCTCGCCTCGGTAATCGGCATGGTAATTTGGGGATGGGTCGATGAACAGGCTGTTGGATTCCTCCTGGTGGGAGTGGCGCTACTCGGCCTCGCAGCCGGATTGACCCTCTGTTGCTTGTTGTACACAGGCCCAGAGTCAAGTAGACTGTATGCGCTGAAGAGAATGGTTGACGTCTATCCCTCTATTGTCAAGCCAGAAGGACATGTCAGGTTCAATCAAAAGCTGTGGACAACCGTTCTCGTCCTCATCATATACTTCATGATGACAAACGTCATGATATGGGGCCTCTCGGATTCAACTCTCGACGTATTTTCTTCATTTAGAGCCATCATGGCCGGTGCTTCCGGTTCGATCATGCATCTCGGAATCGGACCAATCGTCACAGCATCCATCATAATGCAACTGTTCTCGGGCGCCAAGATAATCCAATTAGATCTTCAAGACTCTGCTGACAAGCAACTCTACCAGGGAATCCAGAAGATTCTCGTCTTACTCATGATCCCTATCGAATCGATACCTCAGGTATACGGATTCCTAGACCCTCATGAGAGTTTAATTCTCGATTATGGCATAGGATGGGCCAATACGATAATTGTCATTCAACTCTTCATCGGCTCATACCTTGTTTTCCTTCTTGACGAACTGGTGTCAAAATGGGGGATTGGTAGCGGGATCTCTCTATTCATCGCTGCTGGAGTAGCCCAGTCGACTTTCGTTGGCACACTGTCTCCCCTACCGAGCGTAAGCGGTAGCCCCTTGTCCTTCGAGAATCCACCTGCTGGGACCCTCCCGATGATATTCTACACTCTCAGGAGTGCTACAAACTCACAACTCGTATCTCAGAACGGGTTCGAACAGATTCTCCTGAATCACTCCAATCCGATTGCAGCATTGGTATCTTCGATAATCGTGTTCCTCGTGGTCGCATACGCCGAGTCATCCAAACTAGAGCTACCGTTAGCACACGGTAAAGTCAGAGGCCATCGGGGGCAGTACCCGATACGACTCGTCTACGCAAGCAACATACCCGTCATCCTGATGGCAGCATTGCTCGCCAACGTGAATATGTTCACGCTTCTTTTCTGGAGCCACCCTGTACTTTCCACGGTCCCAATCCTCGGAAGGAATGGCTGGGGGTCTAAGGCACATTGGTTCGGCAGCTATGAGCCGGGGGCCACAACACCATCCGATGGCTTTGCATGGTACAGCTCTATGGTCAATGGCGTAGGGGATTGGCTAATACCGCTGTTGAATCAGACAGGAGACGCATACGGTCATAGCCTAGGCCAGGTGATGGTGCATGTCCTGACATACGTCACGTTCATGACGTTGGGAAGTATGGTCTTCGCCAAGTTCTGGATTGAAACCACGAACATGGGCCCGAAAGATGTCGCAAAGCAGATCGAACGTACTGGTATGCAGATTCCCGGATTCAGAAATAACCCCCAGGTCGTGGAGCGCATACTTGAGAGGTACATACCTCCTGTAACACTCTTCTCCGGGGCATTCGTCGGTCTTCTGGCCGCTGGGGCCGATCTCCTTGGAACAGTCGGTAACGCAACAGGAACGGGACTCCTCCTTGCCGTAGGCATAATTCTCAGAACATATGAACAGATCCAGAAGGAACAAGCAATGGAAATGCATCCGGTTTTACGAGAGTTCTTCGGCGCTTCATGAAGCTTAATAATGAGGGATTGCGCTCCATAAGAAAGGATTGGGCACACGTCACGTTGATATACGGACTGCAAGTCGCAGGCGCGCTGCGTCTGACGGGCGTTGGAGACTGAACCCCCCGGGGTTGTGATGT
>PBBV01000003.1 GCA_002717835.1 Methanobacteriota archaeon | reverse complement strand
ATTTTGGCGAATGATGATGAAAGTCGGGCATGATTTTAATTGATTGGCCAAAAAGGAGGGGGCATGCGTAGCGTAACTGCTCTATCAACTGCTTTCTTGATGGTCATCTCCTCCATGGCTGGGTGTATCGAGGGTCTGGAGGACCTCGCCGATGCAATCGGCTGCTCGGACGAGAACGCCTCGAACTACGACCCGGATGCCACATCCGGCTCAGACGACCTGTGCCTTTTCCTAGAGAACGAGGCCAGATTCATGGCTGCAATGGGGGATGCCATGGCAGCCGATCCCTCCAGCTACCTGCTTGATTCGGATAGCGGGGTCTCAGGAGTCGAATACAGCATGTCGATGAGCGGAAACGACCCCGAATCGGGGATGAGCGTGTCAATCGAGATGCTGTCTGTGATTATGGTTGACCTGGGGTCACAGTCAATGTACAACAGGTCCATGATATCGTACATGGACATGATCAGCATCGACAGCGAGATGGTGTGGAGCGGCACTGACATCATGGTAACAACGAGCATCGGGGGCCCAATGGCCTCCGAGGTCGGGGGTTCCGGCACAACCAGCTCGATCAGCAGGGACATGTCCCCCGATCTGGAGGAGGTCGTGAGAGCCGCCTCGTTTGGCATGACGGGTATGATGGGCATGGAAGACTTGCTCATGGCCGGCATGTTGCCTGATGGAGATGACCACGACGACCGTGAGCATGGTGACGACGATGACGAGTCAGATGACCACCATGACGAGTCAGATGAGCACCATCACCATGGAGATGGAGACTATCACCATGGGCATAGTGATGACGATGAGTCGACACATGCTGAATCCGATAGACACCACGACCACCATGACGACCACGATGATGGAGACGACGACGAGAGTGATTTCGATTGGTTCGATCGTAACCAAGACGGTTTCGTGGAGATGGGTGAAATCGAGACAGTGGTCTACGAGGAACCATCGTTCTCCCGTGAGATGGCTGATTGCATAATCGATAACGTGAGCCCCATCTTTTCCGACGCTGACGAGAACGATGATCAAAAACTCGATGAGTATGAGTTCGACGGCTTCGATTCGTGGCTCGAGATCAATTTCGACATAGATGAAGCGTGCGGGGATAGCGAGCTCCCGATGGACGACATGATGCCTGAGGGCTCGAGCGTGTCGATAACGCAGGACGATTCCGGAATTCAGACCATGGTCATGCAGACCGTGGACGATACCGGCGACATGACGATGTGGATACACCTCCATGGAGACGGCAGCTTCCACTCCTACGAGATGAATATGGACGATGGGGAGTCCGTCATGAGCATGACCTTCTCATACCTCACGAGCGAGATGGTGTCGATACCCGAGATAGACTACACCCTGGACAGGACGGCGACCCCCATCTCCGTCCACGTAGAGCCCATGATGGTCTGCGACGACGGCGAGCTCGTTCCCGCCTGGTCCGTCATGGACGGATGGGAAGACTGCGGGGACGGCTCTGACGAGTCTTTCGGGGACTCGGACGAGGAGGACGGCGACGGAGAAGCGGATATCGACGACATGATGGAGTGGGGTGACGGAGATTGGGACGGAATACTCTCTTTCGAGGAGTTCTTCACAGCAATGACCGATATGAGTGATCTCCACCTCACTTCTGCTGACCTCCTGGACCTTCTCGAGAGTACAGTCGCTGATGACAGCGGAGAGTCAGAAGCAGGAATCGACATCTCGTTCTACTGGGACCGTGAAGGAGACCTATGGGGCACATACAACTACGACTACACCGTCGAGCAGGACTACACCCACATAGACTTCAATCATGTAGGCGGCGTGGTCATGTATTCCGCGACGAGTACGGTGACAAGCCTCTATGATCCGCTTCCATCAGGAATCTCAGAAGGAGACTGGGTCGAGTTCTCTGTCGTATTTAGCGAGAGCGATATCGAACCTTACTTCGAGGCGAGTGGTGAGAACGGGATGTTCGGCGACTCGTGCTACAACATGGGCGATGCCATTGACTGCTCATCAGGCGCGACCATGGGTATGTCATTCCCTGAAGGGGTCTCGTATGAAATCGAATACGAGTCGGGCTTCTCTGATAGTGGCATGATCTACGAAATTGAAATCATAGACGGAGGTATTTGGTGTGATTATAGTGATGATCGTGAGCCAATGTGCCATAGCGGCAACAACGATGATGTTCAGTTCGTGGACATGTACGGCGGTATCACTTGGGAGATGAGTGGAGATAGTGACTGGATTGAGCATTCAGTATCGGATACTATGGAGGCCGTACAGGAGTTTTGGATGTGCGACAGCTATAACGGTGCAGGCGATGGATTCGGAGCTCTCGAAGGCGAGGGAGAGCTCGGGTGCCTGCTAGAAGGGATCCCGGAAATACTGAATCAGCATATCGATCTTGAATCTGATGATGAAGACGATGATGAGATCTGCATCTGGGAAGATGAGGACGGGGTCGTCCACTATGACTGCGAGGACAGCTGGCAGGATTACGACTTCCCGATGGTCATGCACGCGCACGTTGTGGATCAGGTGGCCAACGCGCCGATAGCCGACTTCGAGCTCAGGATGCTGGACTGCGATGAAGGCGACATGGACTCCGAGGATGACATGGAAGATGATTCAGACCCGATCTGGGACGAGTGCACGGTCGTCATGGCCTTCCCGCTGAGCGGCGGGGAGATCGACGGCGTCATGGTCGACTATGTGGACAGCGACGGGGATGGCATGGTCTCGAGCGGGGATATCTCGATCGTGAGCGGTCCCGTTGGCGAGTATGCAATTCAGCCTTATGACACGTGGGCTGAGGAGTACTCGGCGGACTCGGCCCTAATTGGGCAGGAGCTGCCTGGATTCGGGGCGTTCCTGGGCGTTATCGGCCTGCTGGGCGCTGCTCTCGCCGGTCGAGAGAGAGACGCCTGAGAAGGCGATAGGTTCACGGGCACGGGGGGGCATGGCNCNGNCATGTCCGTAGNACNACTGATCGGCAGAGGCCTNCTAGCTGGAAGCATAGTCGTAGCGGCGAGTGAGCTNGCGAAGAAGTCCNCAGTCTTCGGGGCNCTNGTCGTCTCNTTGCCNCTNACCAGCATCCTAGCGATGACNGCNCTGTANNACGATACNCNGGANNCGTCTCAAGTNGCAGATTTNGCTGAGTCCNTCCTNTGGCTGGTCGTCCCATCACTGGCGCTNTTCATTGTCCTTCCAATAATGATNAGGAGAGGTTGGGGTTTCGAAGTGTCCCTNGNGGCNGGNNTTNTAGCGACTATTGCGGCNTATGCCTTGGGCGTTTGGTCNGCTCAGNTGNTCGGCGNGCTNGNCTGANCTTNGATCGNATTNTGTGNTGNNCTGNNCNGGGACNNGGNCNGAGNATNTTCGATANCANNTCATAACCTCCCAANAAGCCTCCAATTATGATNAGGGTCAANCCACAGCAGACCCANTCGAGGCTTCCAAGAATTGACACGATGAGACCGATAATTGCGATTGTGAAACCGATTGAAAGGAGATTGNCTGATTGTCCGGTAATACCAGTGGAAATTATGATCTCGCTCGGCGGGGCGTCATTTTTGATGAGCGCTCCGAACTCAGCCATGTCTTGATGACGATGGCAGTATCCGGTCTCTCTGAACTCTACAGCAGTACAAGATGGGACGGCACAGCTCCTATTTCCCATAGAGCACGGATCATGCCGGAGATAATGAGGAATTTGGCGGCTTTATTCCTCGAAGACTTGAATCTCGGCTTTCTTGGTGACCATGTCGGTGAATCTGTCGGTGTAGCGGGTCGCTCGGACCACATGGTTATCGATCCAGTGATAGTTCCCTCCACGGGGCTTGCCCATCAGAAGAGTATGGTATCTNAATCCCTTCTCATTTAGCCAAGTCTCGGTTATCTCCCTGTGGTGCTCTGTCCTGGCTGTGAAGAAGCATATCCTATGACCGGCGTCATACCACGCGTTGATCGTCCTAATCGCATCAGGGAATGCCTCCGCGGTGACCATGCGATCGGGCTCCTCGTTGGGGATGTCCTCGCCGACGGTCCCGTCGATATCGATGAGATAGTTCTTGATTCCATCCTGAAGGATCGGGCTCAGCTGGCTCCCATCCTCTGAAGTGGTTTCAACCAGTCCATCCATGGTAATCCCCGAGGTAGTAGGTTCATGATAGATGCTGAAATGGTGTTCCGAGTTCATCCTGTTATGATCTTATAATTCCGAACAATTAACACNCGGCTCCGAGAGGAATGGGCGATAAGGATGGGCGGGACCTTCAATCGAACAAAACCCGCTGCGATCGTCAGGGAGATATCCAGCGATTACGACAAGGCCCTCTCCACATACTTCGGGACTGCCGCTCCTGATGTGGCTGCTGCCAGGGGGTCTCATTCTGCGTATATCGCAGCACTCCGCGCCCATGGGACCCAGGTCGAGGTTCTCCCTGAGCTGCCTGGTTACCCCGATTGCTGNTTCGTCGAGGACGCTGCTGTAATCTTGGGGGATACGGCGATAATTCTCGCACCCGGCCACCCAAGCCGCTCGGGGGAGGTTGACAGCATTGCCGAATGCCTCTCTAAGTCCATGGAAATCGTTCGACTAGAAGGCGAAGGGCGCGTGGATGGCGGGGACGTCGTGTTCCTGGATGACACATTTGTCATCGGAAAGTCGACTCGGACGGATGCTGCTGGCATAGAGGCGCTTACAGGACACATGAAAGCATTGGACTTCAATGTGGATGTGCTGAATGTTCCCTCCTCGACTCTGCACCTCACCACCGTTTGCTCCTCTCCGAGGCCGGGCACCCTGGTGTATTCCGAGAGGGACCTGCGGCCTGAATCGCTGCGTCCCTATGTGGATGATTTGATCCCCGTGCCCGCAGACGAGGCCTATGCGGCGAATACGCTCGGATACCCCGATGACAGGGTCATCATCGCTGCCGGCTACCCCGAGACCAGGAAGAGGCTTCTTGACTCTGGGTTCTCCATCACCTCAGTCGACATGGAGCCGATCAAGCAAGCGGACGGCTCGCTCACCTGCCTATCGGTCTTCACTGGTTTACGGCATGTTTGAACGGTATGAGCGGCTCTCAATGACGTGAGCCGTGATTGGCGTGTGGCATTATCGATGGTGCTAATGATGGCATCAGCTTCAGCGAGCGGGTGCTTCGGCGGCGATAACAACGATATCGATTCATCGGATCTGTCTGTGGATGTGGATGTTCTCGCCTCTGGGTTCTTCCAAACAGTGGAGCTTCGATCCTCGGTCAAGATGTCGGTGTATATCCCATATCTCTTGCTGGATCCTGAGACTGGCTTCGTCCAGAATTCCACAGTTATCGATATTGGAAAGGGGTCGACAGTCAGCCTCGATGTACTTGTTCCACCTCGTTCCGACGGAATTTATCTGCTGCTCGGAGAGTATGGGAGAGTCCACTGGCCAATCAGAAGCGAGTCGGAGTCTTGGTCTACCTGGGCAACTCGAGGGGGGGATGAAGGGTTGGATGATGCCGGCGCCATCAGGGTCCCGGCCAACGGCACTACCTTCGACACACTGGAAATTCAGCCCGCGGTGATGGCTGGTTCAGTCGAAGTGAAGTTCATCCCATCGATCAGGGAGGCTTCTATCGCCATGGAAGAAGGGGGCGGGCATTCCAGCGGGATGCTTCATGGCAGGATAGTGTATGAAAGACTGTACGAAATTTCGGATCCGACTGACACTCTGGATCCCGTCGATGGCAAGGCCGGTTATTTTGACAGGTGGGCGGGTCAGGGAAATCCGGCCTACGAGGATGCTGCTCTATACATCATAGGAGAGCTCGAAAGTTTCGGACTCGAAGTCATCGCCCATCGCTATGAATACACCGATATCATGAATGTGCAGAATCCGGAAGCATACAACATATGTGCATACAAGTGGGGATCGGTGTACCCTGATGAGTGGATGGTCTTCGGAGCGCACTTCGATGTAGCCCCTCCAGCAAATGCGGTTCTTCTTGACCCTCATGTTGTAGGATTCAGGACCTATGGAACAAGAGCTGGGGCATATGACAACTCAGCCGGTACAGCGATGGTCATGGAGACGGCAAGGGCTCTCGCTGACTTCGATACTAGGAGAACCATGGTTTTCTGTCTGTGGTCTGGTGAAGAGGGGGGGAAGAGAGGATCCGACTACTGGACTGAATATCACGTCAAGGAAGATAATCCCCAAGTCACTGTGATGAATTACATCAATCTCGATATGGCTGGGGTCAATTGGCCGGGGGGAGGAGGAGCGCCGCATGGGGATCCNGACCCCCAGATTGACGAGGATGGTTATCCCAAGGACAGCGAAGTGTGGCCGTTGAGGGTATACATAGGGCCCGGGCCGAATCATGATNCGATTGACCAACCGGAGATGGTCGGCATCTCGAATTGGATTGGNGCGGANGCTCTGGGCCTCGAAGAGCAGATGGGGACTCTTGTCGGCACCAACTATTCNGNAGACACATGGAAGACGGACGTTTGGCTGGACATGGATAGACCAGAGGTAATCGTGTACGAGGANACCACAGCNNGNAGNGATCATGCTAGCTTCCANGATAATCTTGGCACCGTCACNGTNGGNTTCGGNGGGTTGGTGGACGGNTACTGGTGCTATCATCAGGTATGCGACACCCTGGAGGAGATGGAGGACTGGATGGANACGACCGGGAAAGANTACGGGGACGAGAATACAGGGGTTGCGAANGTCGTGAANAGTCTGGANATGATCACTTGGTGGGCNATGCTGACCTTCTTCCACTGTGACGAGGNNCCNATNTNCAANGCNCTCGTTTAAATCAAGTCACAGGATTCAATATCGGGCCGAGAATGAACAGATTCGCATATATCGTACCGGCGGCAATCACAAGCCATATCCAGAAAACCGTGTCGGACCAGGTCTTGATCTTCTTTCCGTCAAGTGGGCCCAATGGTATCATGTTGAACAGGGCGAGTGCGCCGTTGCCCCATATCCAAGTCTCAAGGAGTGCATTGGTAATATCTGATTCCAAACCAGTGACCTCGCCGATTAGAATAGTGGCCGCACCGAAGGACCAAAGAACGATATTCGTTACTGGTCCTGCTAACGCAATTCTGCCGAACTGAGAGACTGTCGTTCGGCCCAGCACCATTACCGCACCAGGAGCCATGAATACTATTCCGGTGAGGGCTGAGAGGATGACTCCGAATCTCAGCCCCGAGGGGTCGGCTCTGAATTCGGCCCAGCAACCGTATCTCTTCGCCATTATCTTGTGTGCTATCTCATGCAGTATGAAGGCAGGCGCTATGGTGAACAGCGACCTCACTGCGCCGATCACAAAGGCAGCCGGACTCGCCATAGCGCCGGTAATGCGCCCCGAGAACATGAATCCAAGTGCCACGGTGAATGCGAGTGTTGCTAGTCCGAGGTCGGATATCTCCTTCTTTGAGAAGTGCCACACCGAGGTTCTTTTTGGCACTGTGCTGATGAACGGCACGGGTTCGGAACCGAATATGCGACTAAAAGGCGTTCCTGTTCTTGATGGTTGGATTACTCTGACTCCTCTGGGCTGTCTCCACTTGCCGTCATCCCTTGCTGACTGGTGAGATTTGTTTCTTTGAAATCGATCAATCGGATCGTCATCGAACCACCAAGCGCGCGGGTCTCTGTCCTCCGACATATGACCGCACCGTATCTTGTCTAGTTTCAAATCATTGTATTGCAATTGGAAGATATGGCCTTATCATTCTTCCACGATCTCTTCTATTGCCTCGATCTCGTCGCTGAGTTCGTCCCACCACTCAGGGGCTTTTTCTGAAATGTCCAGTGCTTCAAGAGCTCTTTCTATCTCATCGCGATCGGGGTTACGGTTCGCCCATGGATTCTGATTTGCTATGTCCCTTATGGGGGATGATTTTCTTTTCGATTTTGCTTCTTCGAATAGTCTCTCCACGTCTTCCGTGGTCTCTGCTTGGGATGTTCCTTGGTGATTGGATAGAGCTTCCTGATAGAGCGCCATATGTGGCCCATTAATTGGATCGGCCAGATGATCACCCGGGTTCTGAAGCATGGAAGCGAGTTTTCTTGCCAGTTGCTGAATTGGGCTCGATGCCCTATCTGTGAAGAGTGCCTTCCTTGCGATGGAGTGTCTTTCAATACATACCTTGCAGCGCTTGGTCCCATAATCATCAGGAGCGTCGCACATAAGACAACAAACTGAGAGACCCATCTCATCCATGGCACGTCTGGGAAGGGACATGCATTCCTGTCGTGTAACCAATTGAAATAGACTTCCAATTTACTGCGAGTGCGTAATACGTCTTTCATTAGTTCAAATCTTGACGTTCGTCTGAGAATTGCAAGCCTGCCAATGCGCCCGCCTTGTCTGTCGAGATTCCATGTTCGACTATCAGATGTCTAACTAACAAGTGTCTTCGAATCTTACCACTACAAATCGGACATGTTGTAATCGGCATCGGAGAACGTCCTTGGAATCTCTGTCGGCCCTCAGATGTCATAAGTTGCCTTCCGGTTCTTACCAATACATTGGCAAAAACTAGAATGAAGAACAGCGTACCGCAGACCAAACCTGTTGATAATGGCGATATGGGCGGTTCCTGTTCCAAGGTGATGTTGAGAGACGTATAGTAATCTGGCCCGTCTTGGGATCCATTCTGAAGAGATATTTGATGCTCGAAGACTTCACCTTTTACAACAAGCAGTATCTTTACACCCTCGTCGCGATCATCAATTGGCAATTCTATACGATAGCCGCCACCGAAGTCGCTCATGCCCTCCTCACCTGAGAATTTCGAACAATCGTATGCGTGGGGCTCACATTGCACTTCGACTTCTTCATACTGCACAGCGGTGTTATTTGGGTATTTTACTATGCCATATATCGTGTAGATATCGGCTGTTACGATTGATGAGGTGAAAACTAAGAGGAACATCACAGAGAGTGCCCTCATGTTAATTCGTCGGGAGGATACTGATTTTAATTCGCGTCAGCATTCACAACGATTTGACTGATTTAGCGTCTCTGTCGATGTAGGCGCTCAGGCTTTCTTTCCGAAGTTCGGTGACCACCAATTCGCCTTGCCCATCAAACGCATTGCAGATGGGACTACTATCGCACGGACTATAGTCGCATCAACGAAAACCGCCACAGCCAAGGCAAGGCCGATTGATTTGATAATCATCACATCAGCGAATATGAAACCAGAAAACACTGCGATCATTATGGCTGCAGCCCCTGTTATCAAGCTACCAGAGGCTTGGAGGCCTGTCGCTACCGCGAGAGTGTTATCCCCTGTTTCTTTCCATGCCTCGTGTATTCTTGATAGCATCAGAACCTCATAATCCATGGAAAGACCGAAAGCGATGCCGAATACCAAAGGCGGGACCATCAAGTCCAGTGGCTGGGGAGAAAAGTTCAGTGTGTTGGAGAGCAGTCCATCCTGGAAAACAACCACCATGAGGCCGAAGGAAGCGGAGACAGAGAGAATGTTCATCAAGACGGCTTTGATTGGTACGACGATCGATCTCACCTGCAGCCACACCAAAGCCATCGTCAATAGGAGTACGAAGGCAAGAACAACGGGTATTCTATCTGAGAGATGTTCCTTCATATCGACTTCGAAGGAAGACCATCCTCCGACTAGTACCTCTTGTTCAGAGGACTCGGTGTGGATTCTCAAGTCGCCAATGAGCCCCTCGGCCTCATCTGTGCCACTTCGGTACGAAGTTGCAACATCGAGCATGGCAATTTCCTGAGAGACCGTGGCGTTCCAAGTTACCATCGCTTCTGAGGGCCACTGGTCGAATTCAGAGTCGAAGAGTGAAGGGTTGCAAAATGGATGTTCTATCGAAATCACACCCTCAGTCTCGCGTATGCTTTCGCACATCTCTGATATTTCGAGAGAAAGGGCCTTTGAGAAGATATCTTGATCTTCCTCAAATACGACCACCAACGGAATTACTGATGCTGTGAAGGCGGGGAATTCATCTTCAAGTATCTCAATAGCTTGTCTTGATTCCAAATCCGGAGGAAGGGTTTCGATTCCTCCTGCGGTAAGTTGCACGTGGAGGAACGGTGAGCCCAGTAAAAGGAGGACAGCCATGGCTGGTAGCAGCCATCTTATTGGATTCTTCATGACTCTCGTCGAAAAATTTTCCCAGAATCTGGATTTACGGTTTGCCCCAGGTATAGGGACTTTTAGCGAATTTATTCTAGGTCCCAGATAAGAAAGCAAAGCCGGTAATATCGTCAAAGAATATAGCAGAGCCCCTAAAACAGCTAGGAACGCGCCCATCCCCATAGACGGCATATGGGTCTGGGTAAAGTAAAACAGGCTACAAAGTCCAACCGCAACAGTTGCCCCTGAGTAAAGAATCGCGCGTCCTGCAGTGTCCATCATCGTGGCTAAGGCATCTTCTGTGGAGGCTCCAGCATCTATCTCCTCACGGAACCGGCTGATCATGAATAGGCTGTAGTCTATTGACACGGCGATGCCTATTAGAGATATCATGCTGGTTGAGTATTGTGTCATTGGGAAATGCCCGGATATGTAGAAGGATAACCCGATGGCCAAGGGAAGCATCAATGCGACTATTGCCATTGGAAGGACAGCGGCGGTGAAGGTCCCAAAAACGAATAGCAGTATCACAAAGGATATTGGCAGCCCTATTATCTCCGCTCTAATTTGGTCTTGCTCTAGAAGACGATCGAAGTCCTTGTTGATTACGAGGCTGCCAGTTACGAGAACCTCAAGATTCTCGGAAGATATGCTATTTTTTATTTCATCCAGAGCTGTTTCAACTTCGTGCTCTGAGCCTCCGAACTGGACGAATATTGCTGTGCGTTTGGCGTCCGCGGACACGTGCTGCGCCAAATGAAGAGGGTTCTCCTCATCGTCATATGCCATGGAGATGCTGAGAGTCTCCAGTGGTATTTCATCAAGGGATTCTATAGCCTCTAGAACCCAGTTTTTGAATTCAGGATCATTCCAACTTTTACTCTCGTGTGTGAAGATATATGTGACTGTGTTCGTGGATGTGACTGGTAATTCCTCACTAACCAACTCCAGCGCGCGGCCTGCCTCTATACTTGCAGGTGGCTGATTTCCGTCGGCGAATTGATTTCCACCTGCAATTAGAACGCCGGATATCGCTAGTGAGCATATCGATATGGCGATGATAGTTGCTCTTCTATTGTGAGCGACCCGGCCAAACTTAGCTAGACGCCCCTCCATATTTTGTGCTCCCTAGTTTAGGATATAACAAAGTGTCAGAGAGCCAGATAGCAAATTATGCTGAAAGTGGTTGCGAAAAGCGTCATTACAACAGGTAAAACCGTAGTCTCGAAAGCCGATTCTGATAGGGCGACATTGGTCAGCTCAGAACCTCTCCATATCGTGGTTTTCATAGCCTCGGAATCCGTTCCGAGAAATGCTAATCTAGAATTTGGGGGGTCTTTCTTAGTGATCCCGTATTTCTCTATGGCTTCGTGTGGTAGAGTTGTCGCTGAACCGTGAATTAAGCATGGATCCCCGATACTCAAACCCCACAGCCTCCAACGGTGTTTGAGAACCCGTCCGCTTCCATAGGTCCTAACTGTTCTCCAGAGATTGATTTTACTCAGTTGTGAGTAGCTCNTGTGGCTGCATGACCATGTGATGATTGGCTGGCCGAGTTTCTTCCTGCTAAATGATNTTGACTCGACGATCATCCCCCCAGTTCCATCATGTATGACAAATGCTTCGTCACCTGATTCAGAGTCTATNTCCCTCCAATACGTCCTAGTTTCCGTCTCTCCGTCTGAATTGGTGTATTGCTCCTCTATTTCCACATCATACAACCAGTTCCAAACAACGAGGTCCTCCACCGTCTTCGATGGGTCGTTATCGACAACGACAGTCGGGGGTTGAGATATTGGACGTACTTGGCCTATGACTTCAGCATCTCCAATGGCGATTGAGCGGACTTTCTGTGTCGGGACTTCAATGGCTGCCCTGCCTCTTTTGCCGGTGATTAGAGATACAGCAGCGAACATCGCGAACAAGACGGGCATGAAAATGAACGCTGACCCGAAGTTGATTTCGAGGAGGGGGGGTATAGTCATTGCAACCCCCATCAGAGGCAGAGTAGCCATGATAACGAGTATTCCGTTTGTGGTAAAATCTGGAGGAGACGGAGTCCCAACGACTGAAGGGTGCTCTTGGATGATACCGTTCGAATCTGGTTTGAACAGGCTGTCAACGTTCTCCCATGATTCTGGGCCCGGAGGTTCAAACACCCATCCTAAATCATCAGACGCGGGCCTTTGTATTGTAGCTCCTCTCCAGAAACTAACTAGTTCAACGCCGCCTGCGTCTAACCGGATTCTTGCATCCCTGGGAGGGGATTCATTGCGTATCTTTCTGATGTTTTCTCTGATGGTGGTGTCTGCCTTCTGACCGACCGCTAACATGGCGACGAATAGCGCCACCTGAAAGCCACAGAAGAATTCCATTCCATCATCAACTGGGTATGTTAAATTCCCAAGAAAATATGACGATATGTGAGTAGGAACCACGAATGCGAGGAATGCGAAATACCCCGCTAAAACAAGGAAGAAGGTGATTGCATATGGCCAAGGCATGGGTATCTGGATATCGATCTGTTTGCTTTGAAACATAGAAGGATCTGGCTTTCCCATGTTACCGGGTGATTGGCCTAAGTGTTGATATTTGTCCTTATTTTTATCCTATCACTGTACCCTGATGGTGACAGAGCATAATCTCGTAGTTGGACTGTAATCTCTTCTAGGATCTAATACCACTTGTGCATTCTTATTGGCCACATGTCGCAGCAATTGCTCTTTCTTTTCTTCGATTTCATCNTGTCTGCACACNAGCCTGCCCCGTACGACATAGGGCTTGGTAGTATCCATCAGGGGAAGGAGGATGGGCAGAAAATCGGAAAATGAGTGAGGGAGATTGATGATCAGCATGTTCCAATGGCCTAATAATTCGGGGTAACTCGCTAGTTTCCTGGCATCTTGAACACCTGACCATATGCCCTCATTCAATTGTAGTCTTCCATGATTCGGTTCTTCAATTTCATGNCCTCGCCACNTTCTTAGGTTGTCATTGAGTATATTGATTGCTTCAGGATTCAAATCCGATGCTAAAATTTGAGCAGTGAGGTTTTGGCGATTGATCAGGTGTGCTAGGGCAGGACCGACGCCGCAGAAAGGGTCAGCCACCGCAATTGGCAGACCTATCTTCTCCTTCAGTGCCTCAGCCTCAATAACATTCTGGATTCTTTCTGTCTGAAGTCTTGACGAGTAGTAGGCCAAAGTTGGGTCGCAAATTATCGTGTGGCCGGACTCCNTTACCTCAACTCTAGTTTCCANTGTGTCAGAACTGAGNTTCTTGTTGATTCGNCCGTTGGTTCTTACGGCCAATGGCCTCAAATCNCTGACTCTAAACTCCCCCTTTACCCCGCGATCTTCCAAGACAAGTCTGACATGAGGGTGTGAGTCCATCTTCGATTTGACTATCTGATCTTCATAAATCCGGAGTTCTTCTTCTATCTTAATCAACATCATATCTCCTATGAANTCGTGTGATGCAGGCCAAATCGATTCGTATTCTTCGAAGGTTTCCACTCCGACCAATGTCTCCAATATCTTCTGCCAAGACATTCTCTTGTTCTGGGTATGTTTTCCTTCAATAACTTGAATGGGATACTGATTGAGGGGGAACGGCAGATTCTGTGGTGCGCCAACATCCAATGGTACCAAACGGAATTTCTCAGATTCATCAGAGTGTATGCGGAGGGTCTGAGATAGCCAACCTTCTGAGAGAAGAAGTTCGATTACGCCTTGGACTTCATGGTTGGGGACGATGAGGTGGGCGTTCATCGATTAGACCTGAGGGCATNCCATGCTTCAGAATGACGGCTGGAATGGAAGATATGGGGCAGTGTTTTGATGAGTGGTCGAATGGGGAGCACGGGGGGACGTGGTTGAAGGCGGGTCTGAGGTTGATTGGTATCGGGCCCGGTGACTTAGGATTGATGACTATCGATGCAATAGATGCCGCTAGAGATTCTGATCATAGATTTCTTGAGGGTTACACTGCAACACTACCCCCTGAACAAGAAGATCTCTTGGAGTCTCGAATTGGACCATGGACCAGATTGATGAGGCCCGATATTGAGACGCCGGACGAGATTCTTCGGCTGGCCCGCACAACGGTCGTGGCGCTCTTGGTGGTGGGGGANCCAATGCAAGCTACCACGCATATTGATCTTCTTCTGAGAGCCAAGGACGCGGGCTTGGAAACGGAGACAATTCCAGGAATCTCTGCTACAACATTGGCAATTACCCTGAGTGGGCTACAGTCCTATCGGTTTGGTCGNCAGGTTACTCTCCCATTCCCATATGGTGACTATTTACCAATATCTCCGCTAACGTACATCTTGGAAAATAAAAGTCGGAATCTCCACACATTGGTTCTTTTAGACTTGGATCCAACAGGTCTTGGAGTTNAATCNCCGGTGCANATGAGTCCTGTTGACGCTGGTGAGATTTTTCTTAAAATGTTCAATAAATTAAGTTTGGAGGATGATTCCAAAGTGGAAGCTCTTGGAGGAATGTCTGANTGGCCCGTAATCATTCTTTCAGACCTAGGAACGAGCGAAACTAGAGTGTGTTCCACCAATCTCAGAGGAGTTTCCGATGTAGAGGGGGGTCGGGTCCATTGTCTCGTCCTTCCATCCTCTATGGATGAGCTTGAGCAGTCGAGTTTTGATAGGATGTATATTGGTGATTANTTAGTGCAGGTACCCGACGGAATCAAGGATGAGGGGTGAGTCGGTGAGTTATGGCGCGCGCCCCTGCCCAGGTGAGGTTTCCGGGGGATAAGAATAGAAAACAGAGAGTAAAAGTTCGTGGGATCAAGCAAGCGTCCAAGGAAATACAAAAACGTCTAGCACGAAANCTAGAGGCCCTTCTGAAAAACCCTGAAATCATTTTACCTCGCATTGACACTGATCTCGGTCGTCCATGGCGTGATCCAATGGCATACACCCTTCGTTCGATAGATATTGTTTCAGCAAAAAGGCACAACAAAAAGTGGTTNGCTAGAAAGATGGGNAAGCGTAGGGGAGACGGTGTTTCTAGGGCTCTGGCAGGATCCCTACTCGCTGCCTCTGAAGAAGATTGGAGCACGGTTTCAGTGTTCAAGAATCAACTATTTGGCAATGCTAGCTATTTACGAAGAGGGAACGGTAAACAGGGCCACCAGGCAGCCATACAAAATCATACCAATCATCGGTTGCGGCTTCTTCTTTGGGATGAGCATGCCAAGGCTGGACATTACTTCTTTTCATGGGATAAGGGATTCATCTACACAGGCACTGTTGCAAATGCCCCCAAAGAATGGGTCGAATGGTCTCTCAGAGGGAGTCCNCTTGGGTTACAAGAGACAGGTAATGGNTTCGCTGGGAAGGGAATTACAGAAGAAATNCTGAAGAGTCGAAAACCCACGAAATCTGGGTGGATAGCAATGTCGTTTAATGACGGCACTGAATTGGGAATTTCAGCGGAGGAGTTGAGTCAAACTGAGGTGCCATTCATTCCTTCAATTGCTCTAGGTATGTTGCCTCCGAGGGTTCCAGCTATCGCCTCGGCAGAATGGGTTTGGCGTCCTGATGGGTGGCCAGAGGACATGGATCTCCCACAGGAGGGTGTGGAAGAAGTGGGGCAGGCATTGAATGAGTGGATGTCTTCGAGAGTTGTTGATGGGTCGATTGCAGAAATTTGCAGGCGAAGCATCCTTTCTTCGATCAAAGAAGGTTATCTGAGTAGGAACATTTGGTTTTCAGAAGATGATNGAAAAGGATTCCTGGAGAGTCTTGAAGGTTCTGAAATAGAGCGTGAGGCTCTCAGTGTAATCCTGAATAACCTCGATGGGGGAGTTTATGTTAAGGAAGATGGGACTTTTGAGAGTGTTGAGAACCAAGTCGTGCGTGCCGACGAAGCCGCATGCCACCCAATCCTTGTGACCCTTTGGAAAGATCATGGTATGTATCTGCTTAGCGAGATGTTCGATATNGGAGAGGAGGAGGGGGTGGAAATCCATGCAAAGCAAGCGAANAGGAAGCAGGGTTTCGGGGCGTTCCTCCGTCAGTTGAGGGAATCAAAAGGGGTCGATGATAGACTTAGGTTGTTGCCTTGGGAAAGAGATTCTCTCCCGGAGCCCCTAGCATTTGCAGATCGTCTGATCAGAGATTCTTTTAGATCGGGAGTTTCGTCCACAGTGTCTTCTACTTCGAAACAAAAGGGGCTTCTTCAAGCGATGGGATGGGCATGGTTGGTAGTACACAACAAAACTGAGTCAGATTCTTGGAGATTCGATAGTGACAGCAAAGACAAGGGCGGGGATTGGGTACCTTTTTTGTCTAGGCTTTACAAAGAAGGGACTGGGCTTCTTGAGGGCGGCGAGGGCTCGCCTGACGGATACAAAAGCGCAATGGAAGATCTGTCATCTGCATGCGGTGTATCGATTGGCTCAACTTGAGATTACAATCCAGATTGCAACTACTACCAGAGTTGAGCCTAGAAGGGTGTTCAAGATTCTTCCAGCCCGATCTGAAGAGAAGATCTTACGCAGATATGAGCCGAATGCTGCCCAAGTCATAACTGCTGGTAATCCAAAAATTAGATTCATGGTTACAAGAGCGATTTTAGCAGAATAACTCTCCCCAAATACACTTCCAAAAGTGGTCATCAATACTAGAAAGTGGATCCATGCCTTGCCATTGATAATTTGAAGGAATACCCCTGTTCTAAGTCCCATTGAATTTGATAAATTTGCATCCTTAGTCGGGGAAGAGGTTGCAATTTTGAATCCCAAATAAGCGATGTATGCGGCACCAAGTATTCCGAGTGCCTCGAATATNCNCTCGTTGTTCGCGATGATGTCAGTGCCCGCGCCAATCACTAGGCCCAAAGCTGACCATCCGATGGCCATTCCGCCAATTAGAGGTAATGTGCTTCTAAATCCGAATTGGGATCCATGGGCTGCGCANAGNACNTTNTTNGGCCCGGGNGTNAAACACATTGGAACNATGAAGAGGAGGGAGAGATAGAGGAGGGTCGTGTCCAAGATCTCACCCTCAGGCTCTTGCCTTGAGGAGTTGTGAAGCCTTATCCAGCGCCTGGAACATGTCTGCCCAAAGATCGTCGACGTCTTCTATCCCAATACTCATCCTCACGAAGCCTGGTACTACTCCTGCTTCGTGTCTGACAGATTCTGGAACAAACATGTGACTTGAATTGAAAGGGCATTCGACTAAGCTCTCGACGCCGCCTAAGCTTGTAGCCTCNANGATCGTGTTCAGCGCTCTCATAAATTTCAGAGCCGCATCATCGCCACCTTTGATGACAAAGGCGAGCATTCCGCTACCTTTCGGCATCACTCTCTGAGCTATATCGTAATCTGGATGGTTCTCCAAAGATGTGTGAATGACCTTTTCAATCATATCGTGGGACTCTAATCTCCTTGCGATCTCAGCTGAATTGGAAGAATGAATCGGCATCCTCGCGTGGAGTGTTCTCATCCCTCTTTCGAGTAAGTAGCACATCTGGGGGTCTGCTGCGCCACCGAAGTAGACCTTATGATGGAAAATCTGGGCAATCAGATCCTTTCTACCTGCTGCGAATCCTGCTATCAAATCTGCATGGCCTCCTAGATATTTCGTCCCAGAATGGAGCACGATGTCAAAGCCCATCTTGACAGGATTGCAAGCCCATGGTGAAGCAAATGTGTTGTCTACGATTGAAATCAAATCGTTTTTCTTAGCAACTTCTGCAATGGCTCCCAAATCGCAAACCTTCAGTGTTGGATTTGTCATCGTTTCCGTGTAAAGAATCTTGGTGTTTTCCTGAATAGCTGCCTCAAATGAAGAGGGGTCTCTCACATCAGCCATGGTGACTTCAATGCCCAATCTGGGAAGAATTTCAGTAATGAGTCCGTAGGTACCCCCATAACAATCCGGAGTCGCAACCATATGATCGCCTTTCGACAACAGAGCCATCAGGGTTGTAGAGATTGCAGCCATGCCGCTTGAAAATACTTCAGCGTCCTCTGCGCCTTCCAAGGCAGCTAGCTTTGCAGAGACCACTTCCGAATTAATACTAGATATTCTGCTGTAAACGACTGTGTGGTGNAGCCCCTCTGCCCATCCCTTGTATCTCTCGTCTGTGAGCCTGTATGTGGAAGTCCTGAAAATCGGCGTTGTAGCTGATCCCTCAACGTCTATCATCCCTGAATGCACCGCTTTTGTAGCGAATCCCCCCTGATCATCGTCGGTGGCCATACCTATCGACAAGCACCTTCAGAAATGAAGTATGTGTTTCAGAAGGCGTTTAATCGTAGAGGGGGAGCAGGGGTTCATGGCGATGATCGATGCCTCGCAACAGCCCATCGCAGCCTTGGGTATCGGAGTGTATGTTGTATTCATCCTCTTTGCTACCAAGGTGCCATATGAAATGATGATTGCAAGAGGTGTTGAGCATATCAGAGCAGTGTATTACAATCGAAAGATTGTCCATATGATGGCGGGCGGGATTGGTTCTTTTTCCGTGCCTCTACTTTTCACAGATGTTTGGTATCCAGCAGTATGCGGATCTTTGTTGATGATATTCACTTGGTTAGCACATTTCAGTGGGAATCGTCTATTCTGGTTTCAAACAGATCAGAATCAGAATGACGTCAAATTCGCACTGATGTGGTGGACCTCTATCACGATTATTTGGTGGTTAGTAGACGATCCATGGCTTGCCATACTACCATCTCTGTTCATGGCTTTTGGCGATGGGATTACTGGGGTTGTGAGGAATGCAGTAGTTCGAAAGAGGTCGAAAAGCGCGATTGGTAATGTGTTCATGTTCATCGTNAGTGCACCGATTGGGTGGTATGTTGGGATGGTTGCCGAACCTTCCATACCATCATGGGGGCTAATTGCAGCTGCCGTGGCAACATATGTAGAAAGATACGAATTTGGTGCGATTGATGACAACATTCTGATTACTATTTTCTCGACTATTGTCATTCTAACTGGTGTTCATGTTGGGCCCTTGATCTGAGGCTACATTCGAGGTTATTTTCAGGAAAATGGCAACGGCGGGACCTATGGNTATTGCGAATATCAAGGTTCCATACCATAAATCTCCGCCGAGGAGCCACCCTGCGAGCAAGACCAAGAACTCTATTGTGCCACGGACGAAACCGATTGGATATCCTGTTACTCTGTGCATGCCCGTCATCCATCCGTCTCTGGGNCCCGGTCCTAAATTGCAGGTGAGGTACAACGCACTGCCTACTCCTATGAGTGCTGTCCCTGCGAGAATCCTGAAAACCGAATCTGTTGGGTTTTGAGACTCGCCGATATAGGGAAGCGCTAGATCAATGGTGCCTGCGATGATGATTATGTTGAGGAGTGTTCCGACCCCCGGTCGTTCGCGCAGGGGTATCCAGAGAAATAGAACTGCGATGCTAACGAGGAAAGTGGCCACCCCGATGGTCAGGTCGAGTCGCTGCGCTATTCCATCTGCCAGGACCGTCCATGGAGCAACCCCCCACTTCGCACTGATGATCACCGCATCACCGAGGCCGAATAGGAACAATCCAATTAGGAGGATTAACACCGTTGGTGGTTCAGGGGTCATGGTCAACGTTTCATTCGAGCTCCACCAGGTGACTGGGACGTCTTTCCCGAGTTTTGGACTGGGTTTTGCATTCATGAGCTCTCATCCCACCAGTTTTGTTGGTCCACACCATTTGTATCTGGTTTCCCAGTTTCCATATCCGATACCATTCTTGGATGGTGCCTCAAACAATACTGTGACTCTTGGTATTTCATAGCGTTACAACCGTCAATCACGCAATCATTGTCAACCATAGCGGACTGGGCTTGATTGAATTTCTCCTTGTTGCCATTGCCTAAAGCCCCCTTCGCTATCTCGATGGATGAGCCGAATAGACTACGGAATATCTGCCTTGCAAAATAATCCATCCAACCCATGGTCTAGGTTCGTTTCGGTTACATAATAGGCTTTTCCAAGCATCCTAATATGATTTTCTTGATTGTATTTCATTCACCCATTCAAAGTACTCTTGTATGGATTCTACTGGCCACCAAGTGATTTCCGGGACGTCATAGGGATGTGTTGACTGTATTTTTGATACCAGACTGTCTTTTGTCTTAACGGGGGCAGTCATTTGTACATGCCATTCTAATTCGCTGACCACTTCTTGTTGCCATCTATACATAGATGTGACTTTTCTCATATCGACGCATGCTACCAGATTCGAGTCGATTAGCGCTTGGCACCATTGGCCCAATTCTGCCTCATTCATTTTACCGGGAAGGGTGGTTTGAACCATCATTATCTCGCCACTCATGACGGGTGTGGTGAGTGATGCAATCATCAACTCAGTGGTGAATGTTGAAGTCTAGGAGCCGAACATGGAGGTTCAATGGGCGACACGGAGGAATGGAAGAAGCCCATTGAAACGGGTCCCATCCCTGAATCTGGAGATGTGTTCGATGTGATTGTAGTAGGGGGTGGACCTGGTGGTTCAGCCGCAGCAAGTTATCATGCCATGGCCGGATCTCGTGTGCTTCTCTTGGAGAAAGAAGTTTGGCCCAGAGACAAAATATGTGGAGATGCCGTCGGGGGAAAATCCCTTTCCCATGTTGCTGAACTGGGTGTGAAGGGTATGATCGAGAAGACCCCTCACTACAGGGTAGACTCGATTATTTTCTCATCATCAGACGGATCCGAAGTCCGTGTTATGCTCCCGGAAGAAGATTTTGAAAGAATGGAAGCAGGATACGCTCTTCCTCGCCTTCAATTCGATTATATGATGTTTAAACAAGCCACTGAATTGGTCATCAAATCTGGAGGTGCTGTCATTCAAGAATTCACGGTTAAAGATGTGGATGTAAATAAGGGAGACGAAGGTTCAACCATTACTGGCATTACGGGTTTCGTTGGCCATAGAAAAAAGGGGGCAATGCGCTCCTATTCATCTGCTTTAACAATCGGGGCAGGGGGTTACAATTGCCCGGTTGCACGTACCATTACGGAATCTGTCTACGAAGAGCCCTTTCGCGAGGCAGACCATTTCTGTGGAGGATATCGGGAATACTGGACGGGGGTAGAGGGGTGCGATGGTGACACGGGGCCTATCGAGATTCACTTCATAGACGAGGTAAATCCTGGTTATTTCTGGATTTTCCCGGTTAATGAAAACGTTGTGAATGTGGGTGTTGGAATGGTGATTTCAGAGCAACGTAAACATGGAGGTATGCGTTCTTCATTGAAAAAGATGCAAAAGTGGATTACCACTGAGTCTGATCGTTTCAGTAATCGTTTCAAAAAGGCCCAGATGGTGGAAGGAAGCGGTCGTGGCTGGCAACTTCCTTTCGGGTCGCCTAGAAAGTCGCCGGCATCATTCCAGCCACGGCGCAATGCGATGGCAGGCGCCATGTGCATTGGTGACTCTGCTAGTCTGGTAGACCCTTTCACAGGAGAAGGTATTGGCAATGCTCTTCTTTCAGCCAAGCTCACGACCGAATTCTTCGACCCGAAGGAGCATTCAGAGGGATTCCCGGAAGATCAGGCTACGGCATATATGGAGGCCTTGTGGGGAGAGCTCGGAAATGAGCTTAGCAACTCATATAGATTACAAGGGATAGTGAAAAGAAAGCGGTTGATGAGTTGGTTTGTCCGTCGTGCTTCCAAGAAGCCAAAGATTGGGGAGATACTAACCGAAATGATAGCCAGCAAGGAAAGTCAAGAAAATCTCTACAGCAAATGGTTTTTGTTCAAAACCATCGTTCTTCCATGAGGATTTAGTTTGATGATAATTGATGAAAGAATGGATGGGATAGAGGCCGTATTCCTTGACCTAGATGGGACGATTTACCTAGGTGGAGTCTTGATAGAAGGGGCTTCTGAATTCCTAGATAGGCTTGAAAATAAGGGGATTAGACGATTTTTCCTGTCCAACAACTCTAGTCGGTCAGTTTCACAATATCTGAAGAAATTGGATCATCTTGGCATTCCAGCGAAAGAGGAGGAGATCCTACTTTCAACACATGACCTTCTGAGATGGTTGGAGGCTGAGGGAATTGACGATACCTTCCTTGTAGGGACGCAAGGGATGAGAGAGATGCTTGAGGCAAGAGGGATACATACACATTCGAAAAGCCCTCAAGCAGTCGTGCTGGGTTATGACACGGAGATATCATATCAAAAATTGAGTGATGCCTCTATTCATCTTCACGCAGGAGTACCCCTCGTGGCAAGTCATCCTGATCTGGTGTGCCCCTCACCCGCGGGTGGCTTACCTGATGTTGGGGCATATATCTCGTTGTTCGAAACGACTACAGGAGTGAGGCCTGTGAAAATATGCGGTAAACCAAATCCAAGCATGATCGTGGGCATAATTGAGGAATTAGGACTGGCCGCAGAGTGCTGTGCGATGATAGGGGATAGGATATACACAGACATGGCAATGGCCGAAAAATCTGGGGTGCACGGAATTCTTGTACTATCTGGAGAAGCAACTGCAGATGACGCGTCGGCATCTACGGTGAGTATTAGTCTGGTTGCCCCGTCTGTCGATAGTCTATGCAGATGATGCGCTTAGCGCGCGGTTAGGGGTTTCATTCAAGTGCCTTGATTCATCATTGATTGGCCATGGAAGATGATTGGGAGGGGCTGGGTGGGGCTAGGTTGAGCGATTTGCCCAAGATTAGTCGGTGGCCCACCCTGTCAGATCACGTTAGAATGGTTCAGGCCTTTTCCGAGATGGGTGTTCTTGAGTCCGGGGCTGTTCACGACGCCTTGCTACGATCCTCCAGAGGGTACCATGCTCTGCCCCTGCCTCCTGGAATCGATGATTTGAATATTGAAACGAGTGCTTTGAGAATCCCGTGGTGGGAGGATGTTTCTCTCCATCAATCTCTTCTTCCAGGATTGTACGAGACAATTCAGATTCTCCAAGCATTAGATATCCATCAAGGAGATGACGTTCTAATCGTGGGGCCAAGGGGAAATTGGTGGACGGAATTAACGATGCAGCTTGGAGCCAGGCGAATAAGGGTCGTTGAAACGGTGGAAGAACGCTTGGACAGCCTTCAGACCAGATGGAGGGGGCTAAGACTCGATCATGTCGCTGATGCGCTTGGTTGCAAATTAGAATGGCGAATGGTTGGCTCTCATGTAGATGATTCTCCCTTGGCGGGATGGGACAGGATCCTGATAACAGGAGGTGTGAATGAGCCTCCAATGGCGATTTTACAAACCATGGCAAAAGGAGGGTGTGCGATTGTCCCGGTGATGGAAGACGTGGGTACAATGGTGCAATCTGTACAACGCAATGAAGGTGGTTTTATGGCAAAAAAGATGGCTATATGGAATGTTGATGCCTTTCCGGAATATGTGATTGAGTGTCTTTGCGCCTCTGAAAGCATATCAATCTCTGAAATGGAAACATCTAGGGGTGAATGGAGTGTGGATGCTGCTTGGAAAGCGGCCAATCAAGATCCTATTAGGGATAGGCTTGGCCCGTTGATACTCTTACGACTGATTGAGACAACATGGGATTCGTTGGGGACTGGTTTTGAATCCGAAGAAATCCGAGAAGATGCTCGTTTTTCAATTGCAGAAGACTTGTTTAGAATGGGGCACGTTCTCCAAAGGCTAGGCATCAGTAGGTTGGCTGCAGAGCATCATGGTTCATCATTCAGGATTGCCCCATCTTCCGAGGCAGCCAGTTTTCTAGGTATGACTTTCAGGGAAGATGATTTGGATTCATTGGCATGGCAACGCAAAGCTATCGAGACTGACCCAAGATTCGGGGGCTCATGGAATGAGGTTGGAGAAGCGATGTTGAATAGGGGCGACGCAAAATTCTCGATCGAGTGGTTCAGAGGAGCGATAAATTCGGAGAAATATGGTGAGAGGGGGGTGGCGTGGACTAATCTTGCAAGGGCGCACCTTGAGCTCGAACAGATGAACTCTGCCCTCTTCGCAGCACAGGAGGCCGCGACGTTGATTCCAGATGATGAGGATCTCCAAGAGTTGTTGGAACGCCTTAGTGAAGGCTTGAGTTGAATAAAGCGAGATTTTGTATAATTTCCACGCTTGGGCTCGAATGTGGATCGTATTGTAGCTGTAACTGGTGCCAATGGATACATTGGAAGTCATGTCGTCCAAATATTACTGGATCGCGGGTATCGCGTTCGTGCTGGTGTCAGGGAACCGCATAGCCAGGAAAGGGTCGGTCATCTGAAAAAAATGGAATCTCGTTACCCGGGACAAATGGAAATACTGCCAACGGATGTTCTTGAAATTGGTAAAGTTAGAGAATTAATCAGTGGTTGCAGTGATTTGATTCATACTGCTGCTACTGTGATGATTCGGGCTTCGGACCCGCAATCGAAGATTGTCAATCCTAGCCTAATCGGCACTCAAAATGTGATTCGTGCCCTCAATGAGACCCCTTCTGTGAAGACTGTGGTACATACCTCATCAACAGCCGCCATCAGACCAATGCAATGGGAAAATGGCGTGACTCTGACTTCAGATGTATGGGCAGATGATGCTACGATTGAAAATAACCCGTACGGCCTCGCGAAAGTCCTTGCAGAGAGGGAAATAAGAAAATGGCATGAAGAAAAAGGTGTACATGAAGGACGTGTCTTGAGGACGATACACCCATGCATGGTATTTGGCCCCCCGTTATCGAAATATCATCTAAGAGGGTCGCTGACCATCTTGATGATGCTAGCAAGGCGTAGCATCCCAGCCATAATCCCAATGAACATCAATATCGTGGATGTAAGGGATGTCGGCGAGGCGCATGTTCGTGCATTGGATGTGGGAGAAGACGGTGGCAGGTATCTTGTAACGTCCGGGTCTATGTGGATGAAGGACGTGGTTAATGAGTTACGTACGGCCTTCCCGGGACATAAATGGCCTCGTTTACCAATTCCATATCCCCTAGCCCTGATTGCCGCCGCATTCCATCCATCTGCTAGTATCAACTGGGCTAGAACGCATCTTCGGACTGTGTTGAACTGGGATTCTAATCCTGCCATGTTGGACCTTGGGATGGAGTGGCGGGCTCCTCAAGAATCGGTTATTGACACATTTAGGCCTATCTTCGACTCAAATTGGTTGTGAATCCGCACATCTGATGAACATGGAGGATGTGCGATGACTGTGCGCGCCAAAACTTTAGGTGTGATTCTGTTGATGTTCTCAGGGGCTCTGAGCGGCTGCTTTTCTGGTGGATCGGCCTTAGTTAGTGCCCTTAGTAGCCCGTTTGAGGACCTTTGCGAAAACGGCATTCCAGATACCACATGGTATCATTATGGCAACGCAACGGATGCCAGGACTTCTCCTTGGTTCGTTGAGACGCCTGATGACTTCGTACCAATCCTAGGAGGTTCTAACGCTCCAATTTGCACACAGGGGACTTATTTTGGAATCGGGATGACTACTTTTGAGCCCACGATAGGAGTCACTTCTTCTGACAATCTATACATGTCAAGTTATGGGAATGGCCCCGCAGGTTCTACAGCAATAGTGCAGTGCACGGGTTTGATTGGCATGATGAATGTAAGTGACTATGAGTGTGAGAATGTCTATGATGCTCTAGCACCCGTTGCAAACAGCAATGACCCCTATGTCTACGTTGATCCGTGGACTGATCGAATCATGAAATTCGACATGCATGCTTTGTTAGGGATGACGGTTGAGTGGTCTGACAATGAGGGAGGGACATGGTTTGGACCATCCGTGGCCACCGGTTGGTCTGTTCAGGATCATCAAACAATAGCTTCGTCTCCTTATCCAGCATTGGCACATCCAACCACATGGGTTTTTTGCGTCAATGGAAATTATCCCTATCCGGTGTGCTCTGCAAGTAATGATGGTGGAGTTACATGGGGACCTGAACTTCCAGGAACTCCATCGGGTTGCGAGAGCGGGGGGCTCACAGGGCACATGGTTGGTTCTGAAAATGGTAATTTCTACAGAGGACATAGGGGCTGTGATGGGGGGGAGGGTTACTCCGTCTACAGGAGCGTGGATGGGGGAATAACCTGGACGGAGCACCCATTACCGACAGAGGTATCGGGAACAGCCGAGACGTGGAACTTCGAGGAGGCACAGGTGTTCGCCGATGAAGCTGACAACGTCCATGCAATGTGGATGGGTTCTGACAACATGCCTTACTACTCGTATTCCATTGACGAGGGCGGGAGTTGGAGTGATGCAATGATGATCGCTCCTCCGATAGGACTCAACGGTACTGGTTTCCCTGTTATCGCCGCAGGGGGGAGCGGCCAAGTAGCAATGGGTTACATCGGAACTTTCGATAGCGGAGCGACTTGGAACGGCTATCTAAGCGTAATAATGGATGTCTTCGTAGATCAGCCGCTGATAACAACAGTCCAACTCAATGGTTTTGATGATCCTCTTGAAGATTCGAAGAGTGATTGTGGGTATGACCGATGCGGAGGATTTGGTGATTTCAACGACATAATCATTGATCAGCACGGACGGGTCTGGTTTGGCTTAGCACACAACGTAGCAGGGGAGTTAGGAATATTCGGAACCTTGTCAGATGGGCCTAATCTTAGAGGCACGGGGCCTCTACCGACCATCCCGATTGGTGGGAATTCGACGCTTTAATGTGGTTTATCCGCTCAGTTGTCGTAGATTCATAACGTCAGGGAAATAATACAAATTGAATCTCACCAATTTCTGTAATTTGTTTTACTTATGGGTTGTATTGAATGTGTTCACTGAAAGGTCTATCCCTCATTATTCAGAGTTGTCGATGTGCGCGTCATTATCCGGATTTAGGTTATCGTAGTGTTCTGAATGTGTGTCATCATCTTCGTAATATGTCTCGGATGTTCGTTCTTTTCTGATGATCAACCCCATGAAGATTAACACGCAGAACAGCACCAAAACGAGTAGTGCAAGCAAACCAACGAGGATGCCTAGCATGGAGCCGTCCGATTCCAGCACCTCGATCTTCTCCTCCCCCATTATGTGCACGCCCACTGCTAGATTCGTCGAGGCCTTGTCACCTGCAATTGCACGAACGAGAATCACTTGATGGCCCTCCACAGTGTTGTTGGGTAGGAATTTGAGTCGATCAACCAGCAGCCCATGGGTCACTTCGAACGTTTCTTCTCCGGGGCTAAAACCAGCAAGGTCCATCCAGTTATCCCTCATGTCCCATGTTCGCCATTGGACTTTCTGAACGCCGCCGGCGAGCTTGAACTCCACCGCTTCCCCTCTGTCGATGTGGACGCGATTATTTGCTCCATAGTCGGTAGTGAGCGTCACATTCAGCGACATGCTTAGTTCGTAGAAGTAGTTGGCAGCCTCTTCCACGGCAGGCTGTGCATTCACATGGCCGTGCCCGTAGACGTTGTTTTGCCTATTTTTGGGTATGAGGTCCTCAGCGCATGGTTCATTCGCAAGCATGTAGTGACACTGTCTGTATGTTGAGGTCTCTTGCATTATGTTGCGTACATCGAAGGGACTCAAATCAGGATTGGCTTGGTACATTAGAACTGCAACTCCAGCTGCGCCGGGAGTTGCCATGCTTGTACCAGAAAGCGCTACATATCCGTCTCCAGTATTGGCGTCGGGGGCATTGACGCTGCTTCCAACAAAGGCCACATTCGGTTTGACCCTGCCCTCTTCTGTTGGCCCCTGGCTCGAGTAGACTGCGATTGCTGTATCTTTGTCTAAAGAGCCCACAGTGATGACGTCCTCTGCACTCCCTGGGGTCCCTATTGTCGCGGTTCCTCCGCTGTTTCCAGCTGCGATGAATAAAGTGACTCCAGCCCTCATCATTTCGTTCGCCATTCTGTTGACTGATTCTTCCTCCGATGAAGTCCATTCAATGGCTCCGGTCAAGGCACCTAGGCTCATACTAGCAGCTCTGATATTGAACTCGTGTCTCTTCTCGACCGTCCATTCCATTCCGGCCATGACTGCGGCGAAAGAACCGCTGCCTCCTCCATCTAGAACCTTGACCCCGACTAAATTAGCCCGAGGCGCCACCCCAATGTGCTGGTAGTTAGGAGCGCCCGTCCCGGCTGTGATACCTGCACAGTGTGTGCCATGGCCATTGTCATCATAGGGGAATATCTCTGTTCCATTCGTTGCCTCAGGGTGGTTAATCGCATCGTAGAATGCGATTATTTTGGGATCTTTTGTCGTGTTGTCATCATCCAAATCGTCCAAAGCCGTGTGGTTACCGTCGATTCCAGTATCGATGATTGCCATTGTGATTCCTTCGCCTGTATATCCTGTATCCTGCCAGACAAGATCTACGCCGTGAGCAGGGACAACTTCCTCCATCTGGACTCCTAAACGCCCGTCCAGTTCTACAAAAACAACTCCGGGCAGATTTACTAAATCCTGTATCCTGTCCAGGTGTATTTTGCCTGCGATGGCGTCTATCAACCAATAGCGGAATTGGGTCTCAAATCCAACCTCCTTCTCAAGCATGGACTGATCATATGGAGTTGGTGTGTATTCAAAGTCTACTATCACGGAAATTTTGTTGTTCTCATCGAGATATTCATACTGGTTATTCTCAGCTGCTATCCAGATAGCATCATGGATGTAATCCCCATCTAGATCCATTGTTGTACTCTCCCACCAGTCACGCTGGTTGTCTTCCGCGTTGTTGGCATCAGCTTTGGAAACTGATGGAGATGCTGCAGCCAATGCAGGCACCAACATCATCCCTAATATCATCAAAGGGATTGTTATTCTCTTGATCTCATCCAATGTTCGCATGTCTACTACTAATACGGCGTCATGAGGTCGATTTCAAACAAGCGGTTCTTTGTTGGTTAGATTGATTGGATCTGTGTCCATGCAAACCCCAGATACCCAGCTGCAAATAGGATCATTGCAAACCCACAAACAGTCAATACTGCCTTGTAGATGTGGATGGGCATTCCATCTCTTAACCTGTAGATTGCAATCGCTACTCCACATTTGACTAGTATTATGCAGAGGATGAATGACAGTGCATATGCAATCGGTGCGAGGGGTTCCGCCTCTACAGAGGCAGCCATAATTGGACCACCAATAAGAAACCAAAAGACGTATACATTTGGATTGAGGATGTTGGTAAGAACGCCTCTACCGAAGGCTTTCTTGCTTGATACCGGCTCGAGAATCATTGTAACTGAAGGCGGCTCTATGTTGAAGCATTCGATGCCCATTTTGAACATGAACGCTGCCCCTAGAATGGAGATTAAAACCAGAATCCCGGAATTATCTGCTATTAGAGATGCAAAGAAGAAGCTCACGATAATGAGTGGCCCGTCGGTGAATATGGGTGCTGAAGCTGTCCAAAGACCCGATCTCAAATCTCCTGATAGCGTCTCTCTAATCACCATGGTCAACAGGGGTCCGGGCTTGACTCCCTCGATAATTGCCAGAAGAAAACCCGCGAATGCAGATGCTAGAATTAGGTTCGTTTCCATCACCTAGCGCCTCGCATGGATGGCGATCTTTGCTAGCAATCTTAGAATCTCAATATATAGCCAGACAAGGGTCATCATGAGGCCGAATGCCGCCCTCCACTCCAGCTCTTTCCGAGCACCCGATTGTACGCCTCGCTCAATGAAGTCAAAATCTGCAACCAAACAAAGTGCTCCGATTCCAATTACGAACAATGAGAATGCAATACCCAAAGGAGTCGCATCGTGAATAATTGGGATTGAATATGCTCCTGTGACTGCGCCTATAATGGAAACAACGTAAATCAAAAAAATCGCGACGACCGAAGAAACTACTGCTATGGCGAGGTTTCTATTCCACGCTATCAGCCCCGCTCGGTAAATGGCGAGCATGGCTCCTAATATAGCGAAGGTGAGTAGTGCTGCAAGGATGCCGATGCCCGGTAAGTCGAGGGCAACCTCGTAAAACCACGTGATCCCTCCGATAAACAGTCCCTCGAATGCTGAATAAGCGCAAATCAAACTGGGACTTATGGACCTCTTGAAGATGATGAACAATGATAGAACAAGTGATCCGAGAAGTCCTACTATGAGGGGTACGGAGAATGTCTCCGGAGTAACTGTGAAGGCGGTGGAAAGAGCGATGGTTGCGGTGATCAGCAAAAGAACGCCTGTTTTCTCCGCCACTCCCTCAATAGTCATTGATTGAGTTTGATTGGATTCCCACCAAGGTGTTCCCTGATAGGTGGAGTCCTGAAAAGTCGAGTCTCGCAATGTTGGATTCCCTGATCGATACATAAGTGACCCGATGAGTATCAGATATTCAATCACGCCGTATTGATGTGTGCTGTAATCTGGATTTCATAGGAGTTCCCGCAGGTGCCGGCCAGTGTGACTTTCTCCCACGGACACAACATCCTCAGGGGTGCCTTGCGCGATTATCATGCCTCCTCTGACGCCGCCTTCTGGGCCTAGATCTATGACCCAGTCACATGATTTCACTACATCCAGATGATGCTCGACGATGACGACAGTGTGCCCGTTTGATCGGATTCTCAGAAGAACGTCAATCAACTGATGTACGTCGAACAGGGAAAGGCCTGTCGTGGGTTCGTCCAAGATGTAGAATGTGTGCTTCTTGGGTGGCCTGTGAAGTTCTGTTGCTAGTTTGACGCGTTGGGCTTCACCCCCGGAGAGAGTTGTGGCGGGCTGGCCTAAACGAATATAGCCGAGACCTACATCTTTGAGCGTATTCAGTATTCTGCTAATTTTTCTTTGGTTCTCGAAAATAACACAGGCCTCATCGACGGACATCTCCAGTATATCATGAATGGTCCGTCCTTTCCATTCAACCTCCAAAGTCTCTCTTGTGTATCTTTTACCTTTGCACACATCACAAGTTACCCACACATCGGGCAAGAAGTTCATCTCCAGCATAGTCGAGCCTGCGCCTTTGCATGCTTCACATCTTCCTCCTCTGACGTTAAACGAAAAATGTCCCTGTTTGTAGCCACGCTCCTTAGAGAGCGTAGTTTCGGCGTATAGTGCTCTTATCAGACCGAAAACGCCTGTGTACGTTGCCGCATTGGAACGAGGAGTTCGTCCTATAGGAGATTGGTCGATGACGATAGCCTTGTCGATTTGTTCTATTCCCTGGATACTGTCGTGTCGTCCGGGAGTAGCGTCGGCTCTGTGTATTGTTCTCAGGAGCGCGGGCGCGAGGGTCTCGGTGACCAATGACGACTTGCCGCTTCCTGAGACTCCCGTAACGCCGATCATGCAACCAAGTGGAAAGGCGGCATCGATGTCTTGCAAGTTATTCTGTCTTACAGATTTTAAGGTCAGCCATCTTTCATCTGGGGGTCTACGCTCATTGGGGACTGGTATTGATTTCTTGCCTGATAGATACGCGCCTGTCTCAGAATCCTTAGCTGAGAGCAAGTCCTCAAGTGAGCCGCTTGCGATTACTTCGCCACCCTCTTTCCCCGCCCTTGGTCCCAAGTCAACCAGCCAGTCTGCCTGAGTCAAGGTCAATTCGTCGTGTTCGACCACAATCAATGTATTACCAAGATCGGTCAATTCCCGGAGAGTCTTGAGCAGCCGTTCATTATCTCTCGGATGGAGTCCTATACTTGGTTCATCTAGAACGTACATCACTCCTGTAAGTCTAGTTCCTATCTGAGTCGCCAGCCTTATTCTTTGTGATTCTCCACCTGAGAGAGTATTTGCGCGTCTGTCCATTGTCAAATAATCCAATCCAACCAGGGCTAAGAATCGCAATCTTGACTCAATCTCCTTAATCACGTCGGTACCAATGAATATGGATCTATCATCCAGTTTGTTAGTTTTTGAGACAGTGCCTCCTTCGGGTCGAGACCTGTCTAGTGTAGACCATATGGGATCCATAGAATCGCTCTTCCAGCTCTGAACTATTGCAAGTGCCTCCAAGACTGTGGAAGCGGAGAAATCAGGAAGAGTAATACTTCCAACCGTGACTTTTGATACTGCTGGGTTGAGTTTCTTCCCTCTACAATCCGAACATGGTTCATCAGTCATGTACGCAGCAAGCCTCGATCGGGTACGATCGGAACTTGTGTCTGTAAGTGTGCGTCGGAGTCTAGCAAAGACGCCTTCCCATGGCCTGTTCATACGATAAGAAGATCCTTTGTCTGATTGGAAGTGGAATCCTATTGTGGTCGACCCCGTCCCATTCAATAGAATGTCTTTCTGATCTTCATCGAGATCTTGGAATGGTACATTCACAGGTATAGAATAGTGGTTGCAGACTTGCATCATTTGACTCTTGTACCATCCTGACATCATCGATCTTCGGAACGGTCTAATGCAACCCTCATCCACGGCATTGGTTCTATCGATAACAAGTTCCGGTGAGAATTCCCTCTGTACGCCAAGTCCCTGGCAGCTTGGACATGCGCCCAGGGGGTTGTTAAATGAGAATACACGGGGCGACATCTCCGGGAGGAATGCTCCATGGTCTGGGCACGCGAATTCCTCTGAATACGCCACAGTATCGCCGATTTTGATATCGCAAGAAGGTTCTTGTGGGCCTTCGATATTCTCAATGGCAACGGCCCCCCCTCCCAACCGGAGAGCTGTTTCGATCGCTTCAGTAAGGCGTTGCCTGTTGGTTCTATTGATTTTTATTCGGTCTATTCTTACATCGATGTCGTGTCTTAGGTTCTTCTCGAGGGCGGGCGGATTCTCAAAATCCGCTTCTCTACCATTTACCTGCCCTGCCAGGTACCCTTGTTCAACCATCGCCTGGAACAGATCTGCATGGGTCCCTTTTCTGTTACGAACTACAGGAGACCAGACGCCTATTCCGTGGCTCTCGAATTTCCAGAGGACATCATCCACGATTTCCTGCACCGTTCTTCGGGCCACCTCATTCCCGCACTCTGGACAATGGGGTACTCCAATCCTAGCCCAAAGCAGTCGTAGGTAATCCATTATTTCTGTGACGGTGGCCACGGTCGACCTCGGGTTGTGGCTTCCTTGCTTCTGATCTATGCTAATAGCTGGGGAGAGCCCCTCGATACTGTCACAATCAGGCTTCTTCATCTGACCTAAAAACTGCCTGGCGTAAGAGGAGAGACTCTCGACATACCGTCGCTGTCCCTCCGCGTACAGGGTGTCGAAGGCCAGACTGGACTTCCCGCTCCCAGAAACCCCCGAGAACACAACGAACTTGCCTCTGGGGATCTTGACGTCTATGTTCCGGAGGTTGTGGGTTCGGGCGCCTCTGACGACGATCCAATCCCCGTTGTCTCCTTCCTCGGAAGGGGCGAGTGGCGTCGTCATGGGTCCGCTCCGTCTATCATGGCCCTTGAACTCATGCTCGGGCTCACGGCAGTGGACAGATTGGCCCGAAAGGGGTGCTGAGAATGTTTATTCGGAATAACCCGTTTCAAAATACATGCAGAAGACTCTTCCTGCCCTGCTTGTAATACTGATGATGACTGCCGCCGCTGGGTGCATTAGCGAAGACACCTCGGACCTAGACTCCCAGATCGAGGACCTCGACAGTCAGAACACAAATCTTACCCAGACCGTCGCGGATAGGGACGCGTCTATATCGCAACTCGAGGCGACCGTGTCGGGGCACGAGTCCAACATCGCGGGGCTCGAGGCCGCGATCGCCCTGATGGAGGAGCAGCGGGACTCGCTGCTCGCCCTGCTCAGCGACTCGCAGGAGTTCGCCAACCAGACCATCGCGCTCGCCGAGGCCATGAACGAGACGATCGCCGGCCTCCACGCCATGCTGGGGGAGAACGCTACGCTGGTGCAGCAGCTGCAGTCAGACCTCGCA
>PBBV01000002.1 GCA_002717835.1 Methanobacteriota archaeon | reverse complement strand
GTCTACCCTATTTGCATTGATGGTGGGTCCGGCAGGAATTGAACCTGCGATCTTCGCTTTGTAAGAGCGACGTCATAACCCCTAGACCACGGACCCTGTATAGGCGCTGTGCGCATATGGCTTGAACAACACGGTTGTTTGGGGGGGTTCAAGCGGGACCTCGGTATCCCAGCTTTATGCTGACGAAGGAGGTGACACGCCTCAGAGACAAGGATGTTCGTCAAAGAAGAAGGGCTGTTAGAAAGCTCTTCGAAGACGGTGATCCATCCGCATTGCCACATTTTCTCCCTTTTCTCGAGGATGATGACGAGTGGTTTGTCAAAAGGGCGTTACTTGCAATAGAACGCTGGTATAATGGAAATGACCCCAGGATTGCGGAATCTTTGGCTTCAAGTGAAATCAACGAACGTAGACTACTCGCAGCGAGAATCGCCCCACGATTGGTATCTCCAGGCCAAATTTTGAGGGGGCTGTGCGAAGACAATGACGCGAAGATTAGGTTGGCTGCGTGGTCGAATCTGATTCGTTGTGATTTGCTGGCAGCTCGCGAGGGGCTAAAAAACGAAGATCGTGCAGTAAGGAGATTATCGGCTTCGGAACTTATTGATTCAGGAAAATTCAGTGAAGAGGATGTGCAAACAATAGCGTCGGATTCTTCTTCGGCAGTCCGGAGAGCTCTGATCAAGAGATTGGGAGATAACAAGGGAGGGGACCTCTATCCAGATTTGCCAGAGAACCTACTTGAGGAGGTAGATGGCAGCGTCGAAGACGCCTCGCGAGAGATCTCTGTTTCTCCGTCTTCTGCACTCAATATGCCATGGATAAGGGATTTTCTCAGATCGGCAGTACCTGAAGTAGTCACAATTCTTACTGCAGGATTTAGAGGAAGTTCGTGGTTGGAAAATTCGGATATTGTAGATTCAGCCCTGGAAATTGTCTCCGACCCACTTTTGGAGAGGATACTTCGACGAGGGAAGGGCATAAACGTTGAAGCGGCTTGTATGAAGGGTATCATGGATGAAAAGAGATCTGATGCAACCCGCTCAAGACTTGTGCTTGACAGAATAGGCAGGAGTCCGTCGCCCGATTTCATATCATCGCTTAATTCCGTAAACGCACCCAACGGAAGTGAACTTGCAATAGCGATATCCGCACTCATGATTGAAACTGCCAGATCAGATGGCGGGAAGTAGGAGTCTTGAGAGGGGAACTGAGATGGGAGGAAGATCATCCGACAGCAAGTGTCTGCTCGTCTTAGGAGGGAGTAGTTTTCCCGAAAACGCTGCTTTTAGGACATCCGCCTTTGATATCTCATTTCGACCACTTCCAGGCCAGGGAATGAGGGTGATTGATTCGTCCGAAATATAGTCAACAAGCACACACGGGAGGCATAGCAGGCCCATCCTCTTTGCTATCTCATAGCGATGATGGCCGTCAAGTATTGTTCCACTTGACTTGTCAACAAGTAACGGCTTGGTATATGCATTCCACCTGACGGTCATATTCTCAAGCTGATCTACCTTTTTCATTATGACCTGTTCATGTGGCCTCAGGATATCAACCGGTACGAGTTGGACATCCATAGCCTGAATGCATAGCCCTCTCGTTTAGCCCTGCCTCAACGGCACGATAAAACGCAAGCCGTATATGCCAAATTGTGAGAAGCCGCCCGACCCTGCTGAGCGATCTCAGCGAAAACGACTCAGAAGTACTCGAAAAATTGGCTTCTAATGGCAGAACCTGGATCGTAGGCGGGTGGATAAGGGACGGCCTGATCAAAGGAGGAAAACGTGATCTGGATATAACAACAGAACTAATTCCCGAGGATATAGTCAAAATTTTTCCAAATTCTCTAACCCACGGGGCGAAATACGGAACAGTAGTCGTGAGAATTCCGGAGTCTGATTCTGAATGGGAGGTGACTACCCTCAGAACTGAAGCAGAATACAGCGATGGTCGGCGTCCTAATATCGTTAATTTTGGGACTGACATCATTGAAGATCTGTCAAGACGCGACTTCACAGTGAATGCTATGGCAGTATCTTATCCCGATGGGATTTTTATTGATCCGTTTGGGGGTCTCTCAGATCTGAATTCCAAGGTGATAAGATCGGTAGGATCTGCTTCTGACCGTTTCTCTGAAGATGGATTGAGAATCCTAAGAGCATATCGATTTGTTGCCGTTTCAGATGATTGGGAAATTGAAGATGTGACGAAAGTCAGTCTCAGCAATAGCCTGAACATGCTGGATTCGGTATCTGCCGAGAGAATTGGTATGGAATTTAGAAAAATGTTAGAAATGCCAGGTTCAAGTCGGTCTATTTCGATAATGGCTGAACACGGTGCTCTACAGAAGATCCTCCCTGGATTGTGTCCCCCAGACAATTATTCGCCCACCGGAAAACTAGCTGTAGACCTGGCAGTCATGTTCACGAACGGGGGCGTAACGATGGAAGAAGCGACCTCACGGGCTCGAGTGGGTATTAAAGCAACAAATGATGAAATCCAATCCCTGGAACTTCTAATGGCTATCGTGCCTGAGAAATCTTTGACTAGTGTAGAAGAAGTCAGAAGATTTCAAGTTGCGATCAACCCTTCACAAAGAGAAGAGGTGCTAGATTATCTGAAGGCCATTGGGCAAGACAGGCAAGATTTTGTCAATTCTGTGGACCGACCATTGAATGGTGGTCGTGCTCTAGTCGACGGACATACTCTCGTAAAAGAGACACTCCTTGAACCCGGAGTAAGACTTGGCAGACTCAAGGATTTCCTACACAGGATACAAGTCGAAAGAGGACTGTCGAGCAAAAGCGAGGTACTCAGCCTAATTTCGGAAATAGACTGGGAAAACGACGATCCCTCGTCGTGGCCTAAGATGACATGGCCTTGATCAAAGCCCTTCCGCGAGGAATTCGATATATTCCTCAGGAGACAAGAAATGATCTTCGTCGTAATCGTGAGGTCTGACGATCATCAGCCACCCATCCCCATATGCTTCCGAGTTGACCATGTCTGGTGAGTCTTCAACTTCCCCATTCAATTCCAAAATACCGCAAGGAAAGGGACTGTCCAATAGGACTACTTCGTCGCTTGTTCTCAATGTGACAAGGATGTCTTCGGCCGACAACTCGCCCTCGAAAGATGATTTCTTCTCAGATGATTTATCTGAGGGGTCGTCGAAGCCCTCCAGCTCTGTTAAATTAGGCAGTGTGACGCGGATGAATTCGCCCCACACAGCGGCAACGAACTCACTTACTCCAACTTTGACGGAGGTCTGCACATTACCGTCTTCATCCTCTTCTTTATCGATAACTTGGAGCCATAAATGCTCCTTTGTGTATCTTCTATCTTCCGCAACACTGAACTCGATGTCATCGTCACTGGCCATGTTAATCCGACTCGCGGGCCGAACCATCTTAACTTGAATTATTCGACTCTCCTGCGGTTTGAGCATTATCAAAAATACGATGGGTTAACAACCCTAGGCTTATTGTGTGTGTTGGGGCGGATATGGATTTCCAAGAAACAGACGAACAAGCCATGATCAGACAGATGGTCAGAGATTTTGCGGAGGAGGTACTCGCGCCAACTGCAGCATTGCGGGACAAGGAGCAACGTCCACCACTCAACGAATGGGAGTCCTTCTGCGATTTAGGACTACAGTCCATGACTATCCCCGAGGAGTATGGGGGCAATCCTATCGACGATATCTCGGAAGCAATAGTCGTGGAAGAACTTGCTAGGATAGATGCCTCTTTCTCAGTCATGTTTTGTGTGCATGTCGGTCTATGCGCTGCCACAATATCGATTCACGGCAATGAGTTTCAGAAATCGAAATACCTACCTCGCCTGGCAGCAGGCGAAATCGGGGCCTACTCCCTCTCAGAGGCTGGTTCAGGCACCGACGCCGCTGCAATGAGTTGCACAGCGAAGTTGAGCGACGATGGGGCTCACTACATTTTGAACGGAGAAAAAATGTGGGTGACTAATGGAAGCAGTGCGGGGATATATGTCCTGTTCGCTAAGGATGTCGGGCATCAGGAATATGCATCGCGAAACCACGGTGGCACAACGGCTTTCATAGTGGAGAAGGATTTCGAGGGATTCACTGTCGGGAAGAAGGAAGATAAGTTGGGCATAAGGTCCTCCGATACTTGCTCTTTGATTCTGAAAGACTGCAAAGTACCTGTTGAAAATGTACTCAGAGGTGCTGGAGAGGGATTTCCCATTGCTATGAATGCGTTGGATAACTCTAGGATAGGAATCGCTGCACAAGCGCTCGGAATTGCACAGGGAGCATACGAGACTGCACTGGATTACGCCCAACAGAGGACAACATTCGGCAAACCAATATCAAGGCACCAATCAATCGGGAACATCCTTGCAGACATGGCGACTAAGATTACAGCTGCTAGGTTGGTAGTCTACAAGGCTTCTTGGGCGAAGCAACAACATTACCATGCAAATGGCCCAAGGCACACCACTGAGGCCTCGATGGCCAAACTTTTGGCCGGGGATACCGCCATGTGGGTTGCCGAGAGGGGTGTGCAAGTTCTTGGGGGCTATGGATACACCACTGATTTCCCGGCAGAGCGATTCTTCAGAGATGCCAAAATCACTCAGATCTATGAGGGCACACAGGAAGTACAGAGGATAGTGATCAACAGATCGATATCCTCCAAAAAATCAAATTAGAGGCATTTTCAGGATTTTGCGCATTAAATTCGCTAGTGCCCCTGCTTAATGATGGCTCAGGTTGAATTCCATCAATATTGGCAGTTCCTTGTTTTCAAAGTTGTAGATGGCCTGATTTTCCCAGACAGACCCGTTTTTGGCTTCTTGGCCCGCCCATGAAATCATATCTGCACCCCAATAGCAAAAACCGATTCCGCCATCCACGTCAAAAATCTGCTTCTTGAGGTCATGAAGAAAATCTCTCTGCCCTTCAGGTGCAGCGGGGTATTCCGGAAGAATCAACTGACTTTCAGAGCCAAGGATATTGTCCGTCCAATCATTCCAATCTAGTGTGAATGGATATGCTGTCTCCGCTACTAGGACTTCCTTGCCAGTACTGTTTGCTAGTTTTTCTAAAACATCACCGACATTTTCAATTGATTTTCCATGCCATAGAGGGTAATATGAGATTCCAGCCACGTCGTAATCAATTAGCTTGACTTCATCGAAGAATGAGATTGACGATTCTAGACCAGCGAAATGAAGTATTATTTTCGCTTTATCCGAACTATCCCTCACTCCATCAGATCCCCGTTTTAGAATCTCAAGAAATTGAGTCGTGTTATGGTGAATGTTGCCATGAGGGAACAACATTCCGTTGTTCACTTCATTCCCGATCTGGATGAAATCTGGATCGATTTCAGTTACTATGTATTTTGTGTATTCATAGACTTCGATTTTCAGCTCTTCATAATCAAGCGAATCCCAATTGACAGGCGTCTTTTGCTGGCCAGGATCGGCCCATGTATCAGAATAATGGGGACATAACCAGATCCTCAACCCCTTTGATTTAAGGAAATTGGAGAACTCCAAAACCTGAGCAAACGACGAAGAATTGTCAGGAGGGTTATTCCATATTCTCAGTCTAATCGTATTGACTCCATTCTCAATCAGGGAGTCGATGAAATCCACTTCCTCTCCATTCCGATCGAGATAAGTATGATTGAACTTGGATATCTGTGGGTAGTATGAGATATCTACCGCTGATATCTTGTTTTTATTATTCTCAAGATGGTTGTTTGCATCGCTAATTCCGCTTGAATCTTCATTGGCTATGCAACCCGGCATGATTCCGGCGAGGATGATTAGCACTACAAGCCCAGATCGCCAAATCATGTATTCTTAATTGAGGCTCTAGACATATAATATGACTAGGCCTAATTTATCCAGGAGTACCGCCTTTCCCCCTCCAAATGTCCTTCTGCACCTATCGAGATTAGGGCAAATTCCCCAGAAGGGGAAATTACAGATGACCCTTTAGATCCTCGATGTAATGCCTCATAAATCGATTTGTCTATCGGTTTGCGGTCATCGATTCTAGAAAATAATGAAAATCGTGATGCAATATGTTTCCAATCCGGTTGGATAATCCCCTCGAAAACCTTCGCCTTTGCTCCTGAGCCGTAGCCGCAAAGCCCTATTCTGCTTCCTTCCATATTTTGGTTCTCATTGAAATCGGACTCCAACGCTGACATCAATGCAAGGAATATTGATCCAGTGTATTGATTTCCAACCATAGAGGATGCCCTTTGAGTCTTCTCAATTCTTTCCTCGACGAACAGTTTGAACTGATCTGTTTTGGATATCATCCTGCGATACCCGTCGTTTGCAGCTTCAAACTCCGAATCGCCTGATATTCCTTCCGGGAAGTTCGCTCTAATTGGTTCAGGGCCTATCTCAGATTCTATCTCGTCCCATACAGGGAGATTTCTGCGATCATGGCGAAAGACATCCGGAAACATTCTTTTTGCTTGGAAGGCATATGGGAGGTGGACGATTATTCTCGCCCATTGTTCTGTCAATATTTTGTCCCCTTCAGGGTCATATCTCCCTGCGTTAGTTGCTTTTGAACGGAAATTTATGAAAGCATGTTTGACTGATTCCGAATAACACCTGTTGGAGAACGCCCCGTCGAAAACAGGAGTGTCCTTGTGTACCTTGAGAGTCTCGGATTCGAATAATGTATGATCCCTCTTGTCTGACTTGTCAATCATCCTCATAATCCTCTCAGAGAGATTTTTTTTGAGGTTTTGACCGGCTTCAGTGGCAAGTTCGAGTACAGTATCGACTATTGATCGTCTAGATATCTCCCTTCTAGGTTTGAAAAAATCATGAACAGGCATGGTAGAAACGCCCCATATGTCGGGAATCACGAGCAGCCTTGGATTGTGGCGAATTAGAATTGCTCCTCCGCCGGCTCCTTGGGTGTATTCTCCGGATGATCCCAAGTCGTACTTCGCATTATCAGCAAACACCACTATTCCTATTCGATCTTGTTCTGGGCCCCCTCTTGCAACCCAATCCAAAGTATTGTGCATGGCGTCCACGGCGCCTATACATGCGAATGTCATGTCAACAACATCACAGTTCCTGAAACAGTCAACACCATGCTTCTTTGAGTACCTCTGCTCAAGCATGTCCATAATGTAGGTAGCCGTTGGTTTTGAGCCGTCGAGTGCAGATTCGGTCCCAAGATATATCCGGCCTATTTTTTCAGGCTCTATCTTATTCCTGTCTATTACTCTAGCGACTGCATTTGCACCCATTGTTGCTGTATCTTCGTGGACATCGGGTATGGCCATTGCTGAGAGGCCTAGGCCTCGGTTCAACTTGCCATAATCCGCGCCTCTGAATTCTGCGAAATCCTTGATATCGAAGTAAAGACGGGGTATGTGAATCGCGATATCATCGATACCCACTGATGTAACCATCGCCCGGACGACCTAGATTTGCTATTTAGCGAAATCCCCATTCATACTACTCATGAGGTGCAGTATGGGATGGTGCCGGTTTACCCGGTAATCTCAATTATTTGGTTCATGAGCGTATTTTCTGAGTCAAAATACTCCCTAAGAGGTTCAAGGATTGCAGAAAGAGAGTCTGCAGTGGCCATCTTAAGATCAAATGGATGCAAATCACCACTTGATACCGCCCTAGTAATTTCATCTATGTCGCTCCATTCCGAAGGCTTGCCAAACTCTGGCTTAGGAGTGACCGTCATACTCCCGGTCTTCGGGAGTATGATGTGACTGATGATCTCATAGACTGGTGAATGGGGATCCTGAACATCAAGAAATGCCTTTCTAAGTTTCTTACGCAGAGTCTTGGTAGAATCATGGAGGATTATCGCATTAGAGGGGTCCGACTTCGACATCTTGTGATCGAAGGAATCCATACGGCCGCCTTGTTTTCCCTTTAACCCGGAAAGCATAGGTGTATGGATGCATGTTGCCTTGTTCCAACCATTCCTGTCTGCCACGTCTCGCATGTACATGTGTGCCTTTCTTTGATCCATCCCTCCGAAGGCTATGTCGACATTGAGAGTGAAGATATCTGCTGCCTGCATGGGGGGATAGAAAAATGCAGCTAAGTCGTCATCAGAGGAGTCCTCAGTTCTCCCCATTATGCTAAAGGTGCGTCTTGCTCTAGCCAAACTCATTCCTTTAGAACATCTGAGAACAGTTTCCCAATATGTGCCCTCATTCATCAAAACACTGGCTCTTTGAAATTGGATCTGTCCTGCTGATTCCCCTTCAGAGGGATGCCCGAGCAGAACTCGAAAAACCTCTGACATGTAGTCGGCAGCAATCGATATCTTCTCCATATCTCTACCAAACTTGTCATTTACCCAAGCATGCCAATCTGCCAGTAGTATGGTGACGTTGACGCCTTCCCTGAGCATGTTGCCGATGCAATCTGAAATCAACAACCATCCCAGATGCGCCTTGCCGCTTGGTTCGAGGCCGATATATGCTCGAATGATATCGTCGCCCCCCGCACTGGGTGCGCCGTCAATTACAGAAGCGACGTGATTGGCCCCGACGATCTCTTCGACATTGGCGAACATACGGAGCATTGAGGAATTGGCGGTCTCGCTGAATCCGTCTGTTTCTTCCATGTCGAGTCCTCACGCGCTCAGTAGCTTGCCGAGCTTTTCTGCTCTTCCAGCGGCACGTGTGTTTTCTCCATTATCAAGTGCCTCTTCTATTTCTTCAATAAGCGCATTTGCCTTTGATTTTACTTCTTCTGACAGATTTTCCGCCATCGACATAAAATGCCGAGCCGATGAAACTCCTGACTTGGCTTTTGTTGCCTTCTTAGCCCATTCTTTTGCCTTGTCGCCTCTTTGCTTTGAATTGTATCCTGTTGCCTCATCTAGAAACTGTGTCCATCGCTTTCTAGCATCCATTGCTGCGCTTACGGCATCAGGGTCATCAAAATCCGGAGGAACGTTCGTTACATCCACTATCAAAGCGCCTGAATCATCATACTTTCCTTCAATGGACGTCATGATTCCATGAGAGGCTGTGAAAGCCTGTTGGCCGGTCTTTTCTACATCATCGAAATATCTCTTTGCTAGGGACGAAAGGCCCCCATCTGCTGCCACTGTCTTGACTAATCCCCGCTTTACATCGAAGCGCTCCATGAGCCTTGGGATGTCCGAGGGGATTTGAAGGCTGTCCGTGACGAGCATGCTTGCCTGCTGAACGTAGTGGCTAAGCGGGATGAGTCGTGCCGAGCATCATGACCGCACGGTTGCTAGTGTTTCTGTTGTTGCTGGGGATGGTACCCTCGGCTATTGCCGAAGATGGCTCAGTGGTGAGGATTGATCATTCGTTTACATTGATGGAATACGACCCCGGAGTTGAAGATGCTGCCATACATCCGGCTTCGAATTGGGTTGTGATAATTGGTGCGGAAGGATATGCTGTTTCGATGGACAAATCATCTCCAAGTACCATGATACCTCTCGCGGATATTTCGGATTCAGACCTGTTGGATTCGGACTATCACCCCGGTGGAAACACAGCGCTTATTGTGGGTAAAAACGGGTCGGTCCTAAGGTATGCGATTTCCGACCATTCGATTGAGAGGGCAGCATCGGCCCAGTCGGTAGGTTATGACAGCATGCAAGCGGTATCTTGGAATGCGAACGGCGAATGGGCATATCTTGGAAGTTCAGAAGGCACCCTATACCGCATGCGGCCATCTGGAAATGGTAGCTCAGAGGTTATACCAATGCCGGGCACGGGCGGCTCATCGATAACGAGCATAGACTGTCTCCCGGATCCGTTTGTGTGTTTGGTGACATCCGCGGAGGAAGGTATAGGGATGATCGATAGGGATCACATTCTATCTTGGATCGGGGGGAGTGGCCCATCTTGGTCAGACATTGTTTGTAGGCCAGGAGGAGTACCTGTTTGTGTTGCGATATCCATGGACCGATCCATTGCAGAAATTGAGTTTGAATCGGGCGTAGTCGGATTGACCACGCAGACCTTAGAGGGACTTGATGGGGCGCCCCTTTCCATCTCATTGACTTCTTCCAATCAAATTCTAATTACGGCAGCACCTGTCGAGATAATGGAACACAAGCCGTTTGGGGGCGGTACTTTCACATGGCTAACCAACGAAGCTATCATTGACCAATCATTTGGAATAGGTGGCTCTACCATAACTGGCGTCTGGGAAGGCAATAACGGCGACTACTGGATCATAACTCGAGATGGGACTGTTGCCCTGCTTGTTCCTGAGGAGATAGGTGTGGCTCAAGGATTACCGAAATTGGTGACTATGCTATCATTTGGAATAATGGGTGTTATGGCGATAGGGATATGGTCTACAAGGTCGAATAGATGAAATCGAAGTGCGAACCTTGAAGGGACTCCTTTACCGCGAACGGTTCGATATTATGGGTTACGAGGCACTCGACTTCTACGATGTTGATTCACTTCTTACTGACGAAGAACGTATGATTCGCGATGCCGTCAGAGACTGGGTCGATGAATCGGTCATCCCAAAAATAGAGAATGCTTGCAGGCAAGGAGTATTTCTAGATGAATGGCGTCAGGAACTTGGCGGAATGGGGATACTAGGAGCCCCATTGAAGGGTTATGGGTGCCCAGGGCTCTCTTACACCGCATACGGCGTGATTTGCCGAGAACTAGAGAGGGGAGATAGCGGAATCAGATCTTTCGCAAGTGTGCAGGGTTCGCTCGCAATGTATCCGATATGGGACTTTGGAAGTGAGGAACAGAAAGAGAAATATCTTCCCAAGATGGCAAGCGGGGAGCTAATCGGTTGTTTCGGTTTAACTGAACCAGACTATGGTTCTAATCCCGGGGACATGGTGACTAAGGCCGAAGAAGAAGACGATTACTACATTCTGAATGGAGCAAAGATGTGGATCACCAATGGGACCATTGCCGATTTGGCAGTGGTCTGGGCCAAACTTGACGGAGTCATCAGAGGTTTCATTGTCGAGAAGGGAGACATTGGTTTTTCTGCGCCGGAAATGAAAGGTAAACACTCCCTGAAGGCCAGCGTTACATCTGAGCTTGTATTCCAAGACTGCAAGATTCCAAAAGACAGGATTCTCCCTGGTGTCAAAGGGCTAAGAGGACCATTTTCATGCCTCAACAATGCTAGGTACGGCATCTCATGGGGCGCGGTTGGTGCTGCTCAGTCATGCTTCGACTCAGCCAAAAGCTATGCAATGAGTCGGATTCAATTCGACCATCCGATAGCGGCATATCAACTGGTTCAGAACAAGCTGGCATGGATGCTTCGCGAGATTACGAAGGCGCAACTACTCGCATATCACCTGGGTGTCAAGAAGGATTCCGGAGAATGGGTACCCGAGCACATCTCTCTTGCAAAAATGAACAATGTAGATGTAGCCCTCGAGATTGCGCGCGTCGCCAGAGATATACACGGGGCAAATGGCATACTGGACGAATATCCAGTAATGCGGCATATGGCTAATTTAGAATCGGTCAAGACGTATGAGGGAACTCACGACATACACAATCTGATACTTGGGAGACACATAACTGGCATTCAGGCTTTCACGAGAGAAGCCTGATTCCGTTGTATTGATAGGATTGCTGCCAAGTCGAAATATGGTGATCGCATGAAGGTAGCCGTTCTAATCAAACAAGTTCCAGACACAACAGCAAAAATCAGTATAGCCGGTGGGTCGGTTGACGAGGGCTCCATATCAAAATGGACAATCAGCCCCTACGATGAATACGCTCTTGAAGCCGCGCTTAAGTTGCAAAGTGAATCAGGGGCCAAGGTAGTTGCCATTACGCTTGGTCCTCAGCGTTGTTCCAAGTCTCTTGTCGATGCCGCTGCGGTAGGCGCTGATGAGCTGGTGCACGTATTGCATGAGGGGGTTCCGGGCTCGCTATCTCTTCAGGGGGCTCTGGCGGCCGCTGTCCGTAAATCGGAGGCGGATATCGTTCTCGCAGGTAAACAAGCAGCAGATACTAATTCTGGCTCCACGGCATCAGGAGTTGCCCAGATGCTAGGCCTTCCATGTGTTGGTCTAGTTTCGGAAGTGAAGGCTAACGACGGAAACTTCGTAGCAACCCGGTCGACTTCTTCAGGCATTGAACGTGTTTCGGTGAGTGGCCCATGCGTCTTTGCATTCGACAAGGGAGATGAAGAGCTCCGCAGGCCAAATGTAAGGGGCATCATGATGGCCAAAAAGAAGCAAATAGAGTCGTTATCTCCCGCAGATCTAGGTGTTTCAATGGAAGACGGCGGGGTAAATATCGAATCAATCGGATATCCCCCGGAGAAACCTGCCGGGCAGACATTCCAGGGTGCGGCTTCTGCCTCTGAAGTTGTCACCAAGCTAAGAGAAGAGGCCAACATAATCTGAGGAGGGCATGACATGAGTGTAACAATCGTTTCAGAACCGCATGAAGAAGGAATGCATCCGACTTTGCCACAATTGGTGAAAGCGGCATCGATCATTGGTGAATCGTGTACTGTGATCATGCCCGGCGGAAATGGTGCTGAGGAAGCATCTGAAATCCAAGGTGTTGAGAAGGTGATTAAACTCACCGGAGCATGTTTTTCAGTATTCGACTCATCAACGTGGGCTACAGCAATATCCGGTCTTGTAGATGGGACTCTACTAATGGCTACTACTCCCGTAGGAAGAGAGCTTTCAGCAAGTTTAGCAGCAGGCCTTGGCCGCTCAGTCATTCAAGATGTGACGTCGATAGCACCCGGAATAAAGTTGGAGAGGCCTGCCTACTCAGGTAAGGCTGTAGAAAGTATCTCGGTGAGTGGTGACGCAGTTATTACAATCAGGCCGAACGCAATTGAATCAGCCGAATCGGGAGGTTCGGCAGATGTTTCGACAGTGGATTCTGGCGAAGATTTGCGAATTGCAATCTTAGAGGCCGTAGCCAAAGCAGGAGAGCGTCTAGACGTTTCGGAGGCCGATATAATAATTTCAGGGGGCAGAGGCCTTGGAGACCCTTCAAACTTTGAAAAACTTGAATCTGTTGCCGATTCGCTCGGCGCAGCGGTGGGTGCTAGTCGGGCAGTTGTGGATGAATGGGGCCTTCCGCACAGCATGCAAGTCGGCCAAACAGGCAAAACCGTCACGCCGTCCCTTTACATTGCGGTGGGAATATCTGGGGCCATTCAACACCTAGCTGGCATGCGATCAAGCAGATACATCCTTGCTATCAATAAGGATCCTGAAGCACCTATCTTCGGCGTCGCGGACTACGGGATTGTGGCTCAATGGGAAGATGCTCTTCCAGTACTGCACGAGGCCATCAAATCTCTTCCGTGATTCCAAGAGCGATCACAGCGATGTGCTCAACACCTGAGATTTTTACATGATGGCTGTTTGTTGCCCACCTTGATCCCATGGCTACCCATGATTTTCCGTCGTGTGTGATATCTTTCGAAATTGACATGCCAATGCCAAGGGCTTTAGAAATAGCCTCTTTAGACATCCAAATTAGAAGTCTTGAGTGCTCATCTTGGGCATCATATTTTTCCTTTTCATTCAAAATCAAATTTAATGCCCCCTGCGATATTATTCGATTTCTAGGCTCCAAGTCAACCCCTACGGACATATTTTCTGGCGCTACCACGGCTACGGCACCATAATCAGAATGTGATATGCTGCATCGTGCAAAAATTCTGCCATCACGAATCAGGCAACCGCCCAGGCCGGGCACTATTTCTAGTACATCTCCATCTTTAGACGACGAAATTTTTGAGAGTGCATGCCTCCCTGAAACATGATGCAATCTCCTTTTAGAGCTCAAAGAAGCCAATATTTTCAGATCTAAAAGAGGTGGTTTTGTGATGTCCTCTGAAATTGAGGAATGCCTCGTAAAGTGGATCTTCAATGATTCTTGGTTTAATATTAGCGCAGGAGCGTTATTGGACATATTGCCTACTCCGAATCTATCAAACCTGGACGCTCGCTGGCATCCAAGAAAGCCATTGATTTCATTCTGAGTCCATCGATTTTGAGAACGGGTGCGCCATCGAGCCTTATGACTGAATTATGCAGAGTGGAAGAGTCGGATGAAGACCCGGTTCTAACGGACAAGACGGTTAACGAACCACCTGAAATCTCATCTGAAAGCACTATTCTACGTGCACCCACTGGAAGCGAATCAACACCATCGATGTCCATCGATGTCAGACCTGCTGTCTGGAAACATGACTCGATGAGCATAGGATGAGCCAGCATCATAGGTTGTTTTTCACCGGCCCCCGTGTTGAACAATTCCGGATTAGGGATATCCTTTATTCCGTGTACACGGGCTTCAACACCCCGGCCGTTTTCGTCCTGTATGGATGCTACCACCCCGATTAAAGGTTGGAATCTGGGCCCATGGAACATCCGGTGATAAATATCTGTTGAGGCAAGTATTCTTGATCCGTCCTCTTCCTGTGGAATGATATCCTGAATCGGGTCGCTTAACGCGGGAGGCCCTAAAATTGCTATGGCCTTATGATGGATTATCGATTGATTGGATCCTCCGGGGGCAATAGATTCTATGGTGCAAGAAAATGCAGCCTCGGCGCCACTGTGATGAACGGATTCAACAGCACAGATGATTTCCTTAGTCCCTCTTGTAATTTTCACTGGTATTCCAAACTCAACATCCTCAAAGCTGGAGACTTTACCGCTGCTCGCACACAGACTAACGGTCTCAGCCATCATTTCTAGAGCCATTACCCCTGGGAAATATGGCACTCCAGATATTGAATGATCGTTGAGATATGAATGCGAATCCGGATCCAAACAAATCGAAGTTACAGCCCTTGCACCGACATCGCATTTGAGAATCTGTTCAATCATCGGTAGAGAAAGAGGATCACCGTATTCAGATGATGCGTTTTGAGATAGATGGACTTCTTTTCTTCTCACTGATTTTCTGTGGTCCAGAGTACCCAATTTTCCTGCGATCAGGACTGGCTTTCCTCCTGATCCCAATACTTCTTCGACGAACATTCGTGCACCATCGTCGACGGATATCATATCCACTCCTGCACGATCGAATACAGTCTCCAGTGATCCCCTTGTAGCCATCCCCGCACCGGCCCAAGGCGACCAAGCGATTGAGAATGAGACCATATCTTCCGAGGATAATCTAGCGTGTTCGGCATCTAATATCCTATTCGCTGCACAGTAACCTAGTTGGGCTGCATTGCCCAATCTTCCAGCCACGGATGTGAATGAGCATGCGAATCTAATTGGTTGCTTTCTCGAGGACAACGAATCGTAAATCGATAGCCAACCACCTACCTTCACTCCCATGACCTTCTGTACGGTTTCTTCTGTCTTCGAATCAAAGGGTGTGGAGTCTTCAATACCTGCACCATGCACTATTCCGGTTATGAGACCGTAATTACTGATGATTAAGTCAATAGCTGAATCAACAGACTTCCTTGATGTGACATCGACTGAAATGTATTCTGCGGTAGCTCCAGCGGCCCTGAGTCTCGAAAGGGTAGAATGGATTCCAATGGCCCGTTTTTTAGATTGCCATGCATCTTCCCATTCCTTTAGAGTGACTTTCCCCGATCTACTGATCGAATCCATATGTTGCTTCAATTGGGTCTTTTCATCTTCCATGACCTGCCCGTCTGAATTAGCTAGATCAGCTAATTTCGGGTCCAAGGCAGTTCTGCCGAGTAAAATGAATGTCGGCGAATCAGATTTCTCGCTTGATGCGAGGCGAATCATGCATTCAGCAGTGACTCCGGCAGCTCCACCGCTCACAATCCAGACGTCACTGGAATCAAGGGAAATCTGAGGAGGGGGAGTATCTGAAATTCTAAGTACGATTCTCTGTCTTTTGAGATCAGCATCGACGCCTACCTCAATCGGCCCAGTTTTTCTGGATGTCTCTGCAAGTACTGCGAGTGCAGCAGACTCTGGATTATTGAGCAATTCTGGATTTAGATCGACTGCCCTGACCATCACATTTGGACGCTCTCTACCGTAACTCATCGCGACCCCATGTGTTCCCGCAGCTGCTGAGTTCAGGTTCATTCCAGAGAAACCGTGGGCGCCGTCCAGTGCGGAAACTGTCACTAATGTTTGAACTTGAAGATCGGGATTGATGTCAAAATCTTTCAACAGCGAATGTGTCGATGTGGCCCACCCAAGTGGATTCGGATCGCTGGCTAATGTCCCTTCTGCATCAAGAGGGGTCAGATGTATGAGTGCCGTATCCACATTTCTTATTCCCTCATTTCCACTCCCATCCACAAAGATGGGGGTTGTGCCCATTGAACGGAGAATTTCTGATATAGCATCGGCCACTCCTCTCTGATCTCTTGTGATGAGGATCTGTGAAGGTAGAGGGCCCATTTCCAGAGGGGCCATATTTTCGATTTCGATTCTGTGTCTGTGAACTTCAGGAGGATCTTGAGAATCATTCTTGATATGTTTTCTAGGATCGCGCAAGGGAGTAGTTCCCTCGCCATTGAATCCAGACACGTAGGCGACGACATGCCCCAAGGTTGGGTAGTCTCTGATCTGGAATTCCTCGTCCGTCTCTAAATTGAATTCAGTTCTTATGTCCGACATTATTTCTGCCTGTTTGATAGAATCGATTCCCAGCTCGCCCTCCATGTCTGAATCGATCTCAATGAATTCTTGGGGATATCCGGTGTGTAGCACCACGATTGGGAGAATTCTAGAAAGTATCTCTTTGTCGGGTTGTGATTCTACTTGCACACCAGTCACGGTGAAATTTTCATGTGGGGTCGTTGTTTCAGAAGGCTGTGAAAAAGATAGATCCAGCTGTTGAGTGTTTTGGACTTCGTTCATTGATGATATGTAAACTAGAATATGGGCCAATGTCGGGTGGTCTCTTAGTTGGAATTCTTCGTCCAAGGGTAATGCAAATGTGGATCTTATCTCCGCCATTATTTCTGCCTGTTTGATCGAATCGATTCCCAGTTCCCCCTCCATATCTGCATCCATTTCTATGAATTCTTGTGGATATCCGGTGAATTCTGCTACGATTTTCAACACTTTTACCCGAGTTTCATCAATGTCAGAAGGGACGTTCAAAACGAAGGTTTTCGACTTATCTGATGAGTTTACAATCGGTTTTTTGGCCTTATTTGATCGGACAACTGGTCTTATCTTTTCATCGCTCTTGACGGGGATTATTGGCTTAGAAATGGGATCTGGAGAATATTCTTTGCCTGCGACTCCCCCTACGAGATTTTCATCAGCATCAACATATGCTACAAGTTTCCTTTTCATAACTCTGAGATCGACATATGTTCCCCCACTTGCCTCAAGGGACCATCTGGATATCCTATTCAAATCGAATCTTTGTCTGTCCGAGTCAGCAATCCTGCGCATGAGTGTGAGCGCAATCTGACTCCCGAAACCTGCACCGTGCCTCAGAGCAAGATCCAAATTATGTTGCCCTCCTTTGCAGAGATTGAGATTTCCAAGAGTAGGATCATCGACCATGTGATTTGCAACAGGGGGAAGTGTCCCTGCGGCGAGGCCCCTGATTACCACAGCATCCTCTAAACCAACACCCATCGGATGCCCGGTGTATCCTTTTGCATTGGTGATCAAGATTTCAGATGCATTCCTCCCGAATACATGTCGGAGCGCACTTACCTCTGCTGATGCTGACCCTCCCCTCGGGGGAGTGTATGGCTCATGTGACATGAATGTCATTCGATTCGCCATATCGCTTCTTTCAAGCCCCCATCGATCTTCCATGCGGGAGACAAACGATTCCATTACAGATGCTGCATGTTCTGTGTCGAGGCGTGTCGGATGGTATGCACTGTTGGCGATCTCGGCCCCGAGAAGTTCGACATATGGCATGACTCCTCGATCTTTCGAGTCTTCGAGTCGTTCCAACACGAACCCTGCTCCACCCATTCCGAGAAGCATGCCATGGCGACGTGCGTCAAAGGGCAGGGCGACTTCCTCCACGACATTGCCCATTGCATGGGCGCCGGCCCCCGCAAATCCTGATCCGATCCAAGGCATCAACGTCTCTGATGTGGAGTCATCTCCACTGACAATTATTACCCTATCACATCGACCTCTGGCCATCCAGTCCTCGGCTATTGCGAACGCTGCTGGAGTTGACGCACAGGCATTGTTAATGGCCAGATTAGGGCCTCTTGCTCCGATCCATGATGCGAATTGGCTATGGCCCATGGACAAAACCTGGAGGAGGTATTTCCTGTCGAATTGGGATTCTTGAGGAGATTTTTCCTTCAAAGCATGCTCGATTGCTTTCTCAAGTCCTGGGAAAACTGACGCGAATATTACTCCAGTTCGATCACGCTCACTTTCCGGGAGTGTCCATTTCCGTATTACTCTCATTCCAGAGGTATTGGTTTGCTCGATGGGGAACAAAGGCAGGCCTGCATCCCTCAGAGCCTCGAGTCCTGAAGCGAAGGCGAGTGAAGTTGCGATGTCAAAGGCTTCGACCAGCTTGGAGTCTATACCATACTGCTCAATCAGATCAAAGACTCCGCCCGTTCCTGCGAGTTGAGGTACTGTATCGAACGAATCTGCAGAAACCAATCTTGAGGTCCCGTCTTCGCTTTTTACTAGACGTACGATATTCTTGTCGACCAGTCTTTGTTTCATTTCTGTTGAAAGCTCAGAAATTAAATTTCTGCCTGCTAGAATCGCATCCCAGACCCCTTCGTCGAAGACCTCGCTCATTCCTGGGACGCCCAAAGATACCCCACTTACTACAGGGGCTTCTGAGATTGAAGTCTCAAATTTCTCAAGGATTGGCCTAGGTCCATACCACTCAACTAAGTCCTCCACAGTAGAAATATGCTTAGGTTTTGATCCACTGAATTCCCCCTGCTTGGTGAGTTTTTCCACTACTCTCGATAGCATCGAATCATCGAATCCGAGCTCGGTTAAATCCACCCTTCCCTCCAATACACTAGCAGGATAGCCGGTTTCTTCTGCGAGTATTCTGGCGACCACATTTCCAGATTTCAACATGGGGTCGGGAGTTGCGACATAGCGGTCATTGCTGTTTTCTCTTGGTGCCGTGGGCAAGGGTCTGGAGCGTGTTCTGAGAGCCTCTAACTCGTTGGACTCTGGACCCATATCGATGTCTGATGGTCTACATTTGAATTCGGATGAGAGGATATTTCCCCCCCATTCATCTAAGATTGGTTGCTTTCCATTTATTGAGAGGAATGCCAGAGCTCCAAGGAATGTTGCTATTCCCCCTACCTTTGGGTGGTTTGTAGGAGAAGATTTGGCATTGATCCCCAGTATATCACTAACCGTTGATGAGAGTGCTCGTTTTGGTCCGACCTCCAAGAATAGCCTCGCACCAGCTGCATGCATGGTCTCTATCTGATCTATCCAATTCACTGGAGAAGACATCTGTGGCGCCAACTTTTCCAATATTGACGATTTTGCGTCTTCGGCCTCTAATGGATAAAATGAGCCATCCACATTGGCTGTTATTGGGATGTCCGGGAGGGATATGTCAATCGACTCAAGGAATCGCTTTAATGGTCCATTTGCAGGTGCGACAATATCAGTATGGAATGCATGACTGGTCTGTAGTGGTATGACTGTTGCTCCAGCATCAGAAAGTACTTTCATGGCCAATCTGACTGCCTGAGTTTCTCCTGCAATGACAGTGGAATTTGGACTGTTTCTGTTCGCAGCTATCACATATCCATCAATCTGGCTAATGGTCTCAACGACCTTGTCTGCAGGGGCTCCAACAGCAGCCATGAGTCCTGGGTCTGGTACATCCACAGAGCCCATCTCGGTTCCTCTGGCTGCTGCGGCTCTCATTGCGTCTTGGAAGCTCAGAATTCCCGAGACCATCAAAGCTGCATACTCCCCAAGACTATGCCCTGCAACCATATCTGGTCTTATTCGATGTTCTGCTAGAAGACGATCAATGGCTAAATCTGCAGTGAGCATAGCTGGTTGAGTATACTCCGTTTGAGTTAGTTTCCTCTGCGCTGCTTCCAAATCAACGTCATCGAGATCGTTCGACAGAACTAGTCGCGAGAGTGAGTCTTGGATTACGGGGCGCATTATTTCGTCTGCTTCAGCCCATGTCGAGCTTACTACTCGGTACCTCTGTGCCAAATCCAGAGTCATTCCCAGATATTGGCTCCCTTGACCCGGATACATATGGGCAAGTTTTGCATCAACGTCAACGGGTTTTGTCTCGATCAAAATCTGTTGACTCTCCAAAAACGGATATCTTTCTGAATCTTCAATACTATCTATGGCGATTGAAAGTCTCTTCTCCAACTGTGCCCATGTGACTGCAACCAGTGATAACCTGATTCCTTTTGCTTTGAAGTCTGAAGAGTATAGAGGTAGCTCCCTTGAAAGTCGCCTACCGCTCGGACTTTCGTCAAATGTTGGCCTTCCATCTAGCAGTTCTGAAGATGCGCGTTCGAGCTTTAACCGCATCTCTTCAAGACTGTCTGCATTGAGAAGGAGCACTCCTCCTTCGAGAGCTTTCAGATGGTTCCATGGAAGTCGTTTGACGTCGTTTGAATCAACCCTTCCAGCGAGCAGATCAAGCTTACTTCTCCAGCCATTACATAATTCAGTGTGGGCTTCGGGGTGATATTGTTCGAGCGCAATATGGAAGTTTGTACCGCCGAATCCAAAGGCGCTGACGCCTGCCCTCCTTGGATGCGAACTCGGCTCGGGCCAAGTCCCAGAAGTGGTTGGGACGTAAAATGGGACATTTGCCCACGGCACGGTGTCGTTTGGTTCCTCGAAACCCGCAGAGGGGGGTATTGTTCTGTTGTGAAGCGCTAGAACTGCTTTTAGTATGCCTGCAAGACCAGCAGCTGCTTTTAGATGTCCGATTTGTGATTTCACGGACCCTACTGCTACCGAACCGGGCAGCAAGCTACCGCCATACGCTTGGGCCAAAGATGCCAATTCTGTGGCATCCCCTACGGAAGTGCTAGTACCATGGGCCTCTATCAGCTCGACGCTGGAAAGGTCGTAGCCCGCCTGGGCATATGCGCGATTGATTGCCTGAATTTGTCCCCTCTGGCTGGGAGCAGTGATGCCCTTTCCACGACCATCACTGCTTGCTCCTATACCCCTTATTACGGAATAAATCGTATCATTATCATTTAGTGCATCCTCAAGCCTCTTGAGAACCAAAGCACCTGCCCCCTCCCCCATGACAAAGCCATTTGCACGTCGATCAAATGGAACTGAATGATTCGGCGATAATGCTCCTATCGCACTAAATTTGGCNAACGTGGCAGGATCCATCGTTCGATCTGCAGCACCTGCAATCATCATGTCTACTTGTCTAGAATGTAAAAGATGGCAGGCATCCAAAACAGCAGCAATTGCCGAAGCACATGCTGCATCTGTAGTGTAATTGGGACCTTGTAGATCCAAAAGATTGGCTACCCTTCCAGCGACTACATTGGCAAGTTCGCCGGGCATTGTATCCTCATCAACCCGTGGGGATCCATCGAGTATTGAGTCCTTAAATTTGGAGAATTCTTCTTCCGATATTCCCGATTCTCTAGCATGCCTCTCATACCTATCTATGAGGACTCTCTCGGTGGAACGGGTTCTATTTTCGCCCCCNAAGGCGTTGGCAAAGATTACGCCAGTGACCTCACTTGGAATCGGATACCTCGCATTTTCACCGAGATAACCGGCGTCCTCCAAAGCGGCGGCGGAGACGCTGACAGCCCACTGCTGGCAAGGGTCGATTTGGGGTAGTGAGCCTGGTGGAAGTCGCCATCTCCTCCAATCAAATTCGTATCCATGAATCCACGCTCCGATTTTGCTGTAGGTCTTACCCTCATCTACATTCTTCGGACCGCCTTCAACCCAATGATCCTCAGAATTCCATCTATCATTGGGGAGTTGCTTAATGGAACATTTGGCATCCAAAACATTCTGCCAGAATTCAGAAACATCGTTCGCATCNGGAAACAGCGCTCCCACCCCGATTATTGCAATGGGCTCAAAAGCTTCACGGGCTATACCTGAAGATTTCATGCAATCACTCACTTATGTCATCGGGCACCATCGTAGAACTATACCCACCATCTACGTGAATTATCTGAGCAGTGACCCCAGATGAGAGGGGGCTTGCCAGCCATGCGGCAGTTCCAGCTACATCCATTTGATCGACATTCCTGCGAAGAGGCGCATTTCGTTCGACATGCGCCAATATGCCTTCGAATCCGGGTATGCCTGAAGCTGCGAGAGTACGGATTGGGCCTGCGCTGATTGCATTTACCCTGTGGCCATCAGGGCCAAGCCTAGCGGCAATCTCCCTCACCCAAGCCTCTAATGCTGCTTTTGCAACGCTCATCAAACCATAACTAGGGACGTGCCTGGTGCTTGCAGCATATGTGAGTGTGATGGTGGAGGAGTTTGGGGCCAAATGCGGCATAGCGTGTCTGACAATACCTTGGAGGCTATGTGCGCTTATTCTCAAAGCCAAATCCATCGGTTCCATATCTACGAAGAGGAGGTTTCTGTCGAATGCTTCTTTTGGGGCGAATCCGATTGCATGGATGATGATGTCTGCTTTTGCTCCGGGAGAATTATTCTGCCATGATTCGAAGAAGGAGGCTGTTGAGCCTTCGACGTTGACGTCTATCGGGTGCAATTCAGTATCCTCAGGTAATGTAGCTACCAACTGTTGTATCCTACTCCTAAATCTTGGTTGGAAGCCTAATACAAGGGAGCATCCGGCTTGAGCGAGTCTTTGGCATATCGCATAGGCGATACTATCTTCAGAAGCCACGCCGAAAACCAGTGCTTTCTTGCCATCGAGTTTCAGGATGGAATCGCTCACCGTATCGACCATTACAAGCACAGAGAGAGGGGTTATTGACCGTTGGGCCTCAAGATCTACNTCAGACGTCGTAAATTTCAGATAACTCTCAGCGTCACCATAGCTTCAGTCATAGCATTTTTGTCATCCTTGACGCGTAAACGGAAAACATGAGTCCCCTTTCTGACTCTCACCTTTATTTTGGGGGTCGAACCTATAACTCGTTCACGCTCATCGAGCCATTCCCAGAGTTCAATTGCACCATCTGGATCATACGATGCGCTCCCATCCAGTAATATTTCTGCAGTACCGTCTTCATCGGAAGTTACCGTTAGATCTTCCCCTGCGTCAGCTACTGGCGGCAAATTGATCATTTTGGCCTCAGATGCTAGTTCTGCGAGAAGGTCGGTGTCCTCTTGATCTGCTATTTGGTCCTCGACTTCTTCGCTCATATCGTCAAGAATCTTAGTTACCTCTTCGCCACTGTGCTCAAAACGAGTGTCCGCCTCTTCACTGTAATTTNGGAGTTCAGTTGTTTCTTCGTTTTGAGATTCGACGTTTGCATCTTCCTCTACACCTCCTTTGGGGTTGAATACCCATGCAGATAGGGCATCTGTCGTAGGATTGACGCACACCGCAATTGATCTTCCATCAGGCAGAGGAGTGATTGAACGAGGGATACCGTCAAGTTCACATTTCCAGAGTATTTTCCCGTCTCTTAGACCAACAATATTGAACCAAATCCCAACACAGGTTATATCTCCGGAGTAAGACAGCGTGCTGATACGTTGGTCCTCTAACTGAATCCTTTTACATTGTTGGCCTGATATCTCAAATTGGGTCACTCCACCCATCACATCACCGACGATTACACCGCTNTTAGTGGCCGTCATTGATGATAATGGGTGGTCAGTCTCGGAGCAATGTATCTGCCCGCTTGAGATGTTCCAACATTCAATTCTATTTTCTGGCACATTGTCGCTGACTCCATCCAAAGATCTTCGGAAGGCGACGAGGATTCCGGATGGACGGAATTCCATGCTGCTGATAGACTCAATCGACCCATCAAATGGAGGTGATGTATGGACAATTTTGCCCTCATTGGCTATCCACAATGTTCCAAAAACGCCTGAAGCTGCTATTGATTTAGAGTTGGCTTGNACCATTTCAGATTCGCCGATTCCTTCGATGGCGTNNACTTTTTTTCTCTCATCCATCCATCTAACTTCTCCATCACTGTCGAGTATCGCTGCACAGTTACCGCCGCTCACAATTGTCTCGATGGATGCTTCTGTATTGCCGGCAAATTCGATTCCTGATTCAGACAGAACCTCGATTCTGCCGTCTTCATGTCCTAGAATGATTCCCATTTCAGTTACCGCAATTGAAGACAGGGATTTGGTGGCAACATGGGCAGGGGGTTTTTGTGAAGANAGTAGGTATTCGATCATCGAACCGTGTTTTGCGATCACTAGACCCCCGCCGGGAAGAGTTGTCCAGATGATGTCTGCAGATGGACTCAAGATGAGTTCGGACTCCAAAAGGCGCCCGGGCATGATTCAAGGGAGCGGGCAAGAGGCTTCATGGTTATCCAGAGTTAAGATAAAACGGGTTCAACATCCTTCGCTTCGTCTTTCCTTCTAGACTCCAAACTATTCAGATATTCTTCGTCGATGGTGCCCGTCACATACACCCCATCGAAGCATGAACAGTCGAATGTAACCTCTCGCTCAGCAGCACCTAGGCAAGCGGTTACCAGATCATCGAGTTTCTGGTAAATCATCCAGTCCGCGCCGATGGCAGCACNTATCTCATCCACAGTTCGGTTATGGGCGATGTACTCTTCCCTAGCAGGCATATCAATACCGTAGACATTGGGATGTATTACCGGAGGTGCGCAGCTGGCGAAAAAGACCTGTTCAGCCCCTGCGGACCTTGCCATCTCAACAATCCTCTTCGAGGTATTGCCACGGACTATACTATCATCTACAATTAACACATTCTTGTTCTGAAATTCGCTGAGAATAGTATTGAGCTTCTTCCTAACAGATTTCTTACGAACATTCTGTCCGGGCATTATGAATGTCCTACCAATATATCGATTTTTGACGAATCCCTCCCTGTATTGGACGCCTAGAGTCCTTGCTAACTCTAGTGCAGCTATGCGGCCGCTATCCGGCACGGGTACAACGACATCGATCCCATGATCGGGATTTTCTCTCAGAATCCTTTCACCCAAGATTCGTCCCATTTCAAGCCTAGCAGCGTGCACGGACACTCCGTCTATTGTAGAATCCGGCCTTGAAAAGTAAACGTGCTCGAAGATACAAGGCCTGGGTTCGGCGATTGGAGCGCATATTCTGGAACTTATCGCCCCATTGGATCTCACTATCACTGTCTCACCGGGCATTACATCTCGATCCAATTTGAAATCCAGTACGTCTAGTGCGACGCTCTCGGATGCAAATATTCTCTCTACCATGCCATCTTGTGTACGAGAACCCATGCACAATGGGCGTATCCCGAATCTGTCACGTATTGCGATAATTCCCCAACCAGTTATCATGGCCACGACAGAAAATGAGCCGGTTGCTCTTCTGTGGAGGCGCTCCACGGCGGTGAAAACGGCTTCCTCGTCTAATGTGCTCTTGCCTGACGGGGTATTCGGGATAGCGCGTTGGAGCTCTGCTGCAAGCAGATTGAGCAAGGCCTCTGAATCTGAATCTGTGTTGATTCGTCGTCGGTCGATGTCAAATAAATCCGTTATGAGTTCTTCAGAATTTGTGAGATTTCCATTGTGTGCTAAACTGATTCCGAAGGGGGAGTTTGTGTAGAATGGTTGTGCTTCTGCGGCTGAGTTACTGCCTGCGGTCGGATAACGGACATGTCCCAAGCCCATTGATCCGCGGAGAAGTTCGATGTGTTTTAATTGGAAAACATCGCGAACTAATCCATTCGCCCTACGATGAAAAATGCGTGACTCAGTACTTGTTAGTATGCCTGCAGCATCTTGGCCCCTGTGTTGCAAAACCAGAAGCCCGTCATAGAGTGTAGGCGATACGGTCGTGCCCTCTATTCCGACAACACCGATAATGCCGCACATCGAGAACGTCCTGACCTTTGGCTGTCGGGATTTAGGCATTCCCTAGAAAACGATGTGTCATTTAATCCGTCATTCGACGATTCTTTTTGGCCCATCTGTAGCCTCGCATTCGTGCAGTAACGCCGAATCCGCAAGAGGCGCACCTGGCCTTTGACTTGTGATAGGAGTGCTTTCCACATCGCCTACATCGGATGTGGGTTTGCTTCTGTCTTTTTCCCATGCTAGGTGTTCCCTTGGACATGTGCAACCCTCCTTGACGTTCGCGCGAACTGCCTTACTGTTATGAGGCTTATCACTCGCTATCTGATACAGAATCTGCCTCTCGAAAGGCGATTAAATCGAATTCATTCGAGACTGAGGCGGTGATTCTCACTAGGAAGGGGGTAACAATCAACGGGGTCAGGCCGAAGCAGTACATTAGTGATCTCAACGACGATGAAATCGATTCATGCGGCATAGATGCAAGAAGATAGAGCGCTGCTACAGAGAAAATCACAGACATTGCAATGAGGCTGCCAGGAGTGTTCCCTCTTCTGTATGTTGAGAGAACGTGAATCATTAGCCATAAAAGCGAAATTGCGAAGCCCACAGTAAAACCCTCTACAGGTGAGCCAGACATCAATCCAAGCCCCCCTCGAGGTGATTTTCCACAATCTCACGAACATACAGCCTTTCTTCATCATCGAGCCCGGGTGTAGGGAGCAGCGGCGGTTCACTATACTCAGACCATGCCACTATTGCTACAGATGCGATTAGCCCTGCAATCATCCCCAGAATGACCGGGGCTGCGGAGAGAGCGGCCCATATGCTGAATATCCCTCCCATCGGGTCAAGTAAATTGGGTCCGGGTCTGAAAATCATTGCTACGGTGATTGAAGAAATGACAAGTAGCCAACCAAAAATGAGGGTCGTAGGTGAAATAGCGCCGTAAACTCTGGAGCCCCTAATGGTTAACATGGAGCCAAGCGAGAGGAGAATGGCCCACGCGGCGAAATGTACGGTTATCACGCCCATATCTTGAGAAGCATCGTCACCAGAGAACCGATCAAGGAGATCGGATGGGGAAAGTATATCGGGACCGAGAACAAGTACGATTCCAACCGTTGCAATCACGAAGGCCATCTTGTATCTGGAATCAGATGGCCCCATTCTATTCCATGAAATAGAAACTAGAAGAAAGACGGCGCCTGCGACTCTCGCAGCAGGGACATCCATGGTGCCCGCAGGGGGTATATGGCTTGAAAGAGATGGGGAATTGATAGTCCCATCCGATCTCGACCGTTATCGCCACACTCAAATAGGAACCGTCGGTGGACGGCTCGCTGGTGGTACAAATGGTAAAGCGCCCACGGAAGGTTATGCGATACAGTCCATCTGCTGGCAAGCATACTGAGCATACAGTGGAGCGCGTCAAGAAGCGTCGCGCAAGTGAGCTCAAATGGGGTCAGCGTAGATTCCGAAGAGTTACTGCTGGATACCGTGGTTTCCCTCGTCCGAAACCGTCAGGAGAGAAGCCTACGAAACGTGTGAACCTGTTGTACAGGTGTACTGAAACTGGAAAGGCGCATCAACCCGCAGCCAAGAGGGCGAAGAAATTCGAACTCGTTGATAGGTGATTCAAATGGCTGGTGCAAGTTTTCTCAGAGTTAATTGTAATGACTGCGGTAACGAGGCCGTAGTGTTTAGTCGGGCATCCTCCGTCATATCGTGCCCTGTGTGCGGGAGCACGCTTGCAGTGCCAAAAGGCGGCAAGGCCGACTTGGTGGGCAGCAGTTTAACAGAAATCCTCGAGTGAAGGGGGTTTGACATTGGCTCGTAAAGAATACTGGCCTGAGGAGGGAGACCTTCTCGTCTGCGTAGTGAAATCCGTAAGCGACAAGGGTGCCTACCTAGAGATAGACGGAATGGACGGCGCTGAAGGATTCGTATTCATAGGAGAAGTCGCAGCGGGATGGGTAAAATCCGTAAGATCTCACTTGAGAGAAGGCCAGCGGGTTGTTGCAAAGGCAATAGGCGTAAAGCGTGAACGTGGAAGGATTGATCTTTCCATAAAATCAGTTTCAGAGGAGCGCCGTAGAGATGCTCTCCAGTTCTGGAAGAACGAGCAACGAGCCGGGCAAATAATGAAAGTTGCCGCCGATAGAATAGGATGGTCTGAGGATGAACTGGAATCGACTTCAGAGGAATTAACAGATTCTTTCGGGTCTTTGTACGGAGCACTGGAAGAGGCTGCAGCAGACTCAAATGTCCTGAATAATGCTGGTTTCAAAGGGAAATGGATTACCACAATAGTGGAACTAGCCGTTGAAAATATCGTTCCTGAATCAGTGCACTTGAAGGGGAATTTCCATGTAGAGATATGGTCAAGTGAAGGTGTTTCAGGGATTCAAAAGGTACTGGAAAAGGCTGAGGCCAGCATAAATGGAATGGATGAAGTCATACTCACCTGCCATTATGACGGAGCACCGAATTATAGGGTCGAAGTGGAAGGTCCTGATTACAATTCTGCCGAATCAGCATGGAATGCTTGTGTCGAAGCTGCAGAGTCAGCGATGAAGGCATATGACGGCAATTTCTCGGCTGAGCGCGTCTGATGCCCACAATACTTCATGAACCCGGTGCTAGGGCTTTACTTGCGTTCATGCCTAGAACAATGTTACAACGATGCCCCGCATGCTTGTCATACGGATTCTCTAGAGAATGTGATTGCGGTGAAACCAGAGTTGCGGTAGCACCACTTCGTTTCTCTCCAGAGGACCCCCAAGGAGATAGGCGACGGCAAAGAGAAGGCTGGGGCTCAGAAGAATGGGTCAAAAATCTCCCCACTCCACGGAGGGAAGGTGACGAAGAGGAATGAGTCGTACAAAGATTCAGCATATTGCCGACATCCCACCTCATGATGCCATTATCGAAGCGGTTCCAGGGATTGGAAATGTGGGTAAACTCGTAGTTGATGGATTAGTGGAATCTTATGATTCGAAGATAATAGCGAGAATACTTCATCCGGACATGCCGCCACATGCAACCCTCGATTCAGAGGGTCTACTTCGCCCCCCGCATCTCTCAATTCATTCGGTGAATATTGGGTCGCAGACGGTTCTTTGCATCGGATCAGACGCCCAGCCAACTACTGCAGCAGGACAATATGAGGTGGCAGAATCAATTCTTGATTTCATTAAGGGCCACAGTGATTCACGGCTTTACGTGTTAGCTGGTCTTGCAATGGACCCGGATGCTCAAGGAATCCACGTTGTTTGCTCGGAAGAAGGTACCAGAGAATCGATGGAGGAACATGGTATCCCTGTCAGAACAGGTCAACCGGAATCAGGAATGATAGGGCTGGCAGGACTACTGGTTTCCCTTGCCCCACTCCATGAAGTGGAATCAATTGGCCTTGTTGCGGACACCGTCGGTGGTGCCACAGACGCTAGGGCAGCGGAGCGACTATCCATGTTCGTTCAAGAGAAATTTGGTTTGAATATAGGAATGGATCTCGATAGGACCCAAGCAATTGCCTCTAGGCTGCTAGAGAGCGTCGGAATATCCGAGGCAGCCATTGCAGAGATATCTGGCGAGCATGGCTATGGCGACTTATACGTCTGAGTGGTCTTATGAGGGTCCTGTTGGGAAGCGGAGGGATTGGAACTGAGGAGAGGCGATCCAAGTTTAGGGATTTGATTTCGGATCACTTCAGGGATTCAGAAAATGTGGTCTTCATACCACTAGCAACACATGACCATGAAAAGCGAACTGTACGGCTGAAGGAGTCTCTTGGACCCATAGGGACGAAATTCCATGGATTGAATCTGGATCGTGGCTTTGATCAGATACTTGCAGCTGACGGGGTGTACGTTGGCGGAGGCAATTCTTTTTTGTTGAACAGGGATCTCCATAAATACGGTTTTATTGATGCGCTGAGGGATGTCGTTAAACGAGGGGCGCCGTATCTTGGAGTCAGTGCTGGCAGCAATGTTGCTTGTCCAACGATGATGACCACCAACGATATGCCGATTGTAATGCCACAGTCGTATGAAGCACTTGGTATAGTCCCCTTCCAAATAAATCCACATTATTATCCTGGGAAAATAACCTTCTTCTCAGAGGGTGATAGCAATGACCACTTCGGAGAGAGTCGTCAACAAAGGATATCCGAATACCACCAACATGAGTCGATTCCTGTTCTAGGCTTGTGGGAAGGATCCTATGTGGAATGGGACGGCGACAGAGGCCGTCTGATAGGTCGTGCTAGCGCATTTTTCTATGATTCTGAGCCTCTCGAATTCAAGGATGGGGCGATATTCGATGGGAACTTGGTTCTCGAATGATCATTCATCCCCCTGATGAAACTATGACTAATTCAAGTTCCAAATCCCCTTCTATAACGGAATTGTGAGGCACGATTGTGTCTTCATATACCGCTAGAACAGTGGATGCATGTATGCCTAATTGTTTGAGAACATCCAATATTGTCGCAGGGGCTTGGATATTCACAACATGGTCCTGATTCTGGTGCTTGACTGTGACGCGCATGTGGGGGCTACACCTGAACAGGCTTATGTCTGATTCGCAGGACGGTTGAGCACTGCCGAGATCGCATAGCCCGGTATTGCGGTGGATTCGAAATCCACTGTCCCTTGGACGCGGGGGTTCAAATCCCTCTCTCGGCGCCATTTTCTTAGCTAATGGGGATTTCACGCCTTGTCTTCGACAATCACGACCCGTGTGCCGGGACCCATCTTAATTTGCGGGCGCCCCGCCCATTCACCGACTTCCCCATTCAATACACCGATAATATCCCCTCTGGAAATAGATGCTGCTACTGTTGGTATGAATTGCTTGAATGCGACTGCGGATGCGGATCCGGAGGCGTCAACCAATGTGATTGCCCATCTGCTAACTGAAGCTCCGTCAGGATATGCATCAATCGACCAAACCCTCCCCACGACAGAGACTCTCGTCTCTATGTCCACTATGGGTGCCTCGTCCCCTTCAACTGCGGGCGATATAGTTGACAGATTATCAAGATCGAGATTCAATTGTCCTTTCCAAAGCGAAGGCAGCGCATTGTCCACGCGAACCCTCAATCCTTCTTTGATCGATCTTGTTACCCTCTTTGTGCCGCCCATCCGATGAGGTCTGACTGTGGCCCTGTCCCATCCATCCACCATTGTGAATCTTACATCAACGGTCTCGTCGTCATTCAGTTCAGGGCCGGTTAGCCTAGATACGTCTCCAATTGCAGAAAAACGGGTTTTAATTTCCTGCAGCGGAGTGATTTCCCAGGTATGTCCAAACCTCTGAATGGTATCCATGTGTATCAAATTTGGCTCTCGGTTCGATCCTTCACAGAAGCCAGCGTACTCGCACCTGTTACATCGGGCTCTTACATCGGATTCGATTGGTTTGCCATCAGGGACGCCGCCATCGTTGAATCTTCGAAGAGGGGCCGGCTCAGCAGGGCATTCTTCGATTGATGGATTGTTCTCCCTAATCTTGGAGTACAGCTGAAAGAGATTCTTGTCCATCGATTCCATTTCTTCTACATCGGGCATGACGACATCTTTCGGGCCTCCCGCACCAAGATACCAGATTGCCAAACCAGTTGCGGTTTCTTTGCGCTCATGAGTGGCCCACCAAAGCCACCCGTACATCCTTAGTTGGTCCAAGTAGCCATGAGACCTGTCTCCTCTTCCCACTGAGGCCTTGATATCGATTATTCGCGTGGTTCCATCCCACCTNTAGACGAGGTCGTATTCACCCTGAAACCATCCATCTGGATGCGTTGATGTCTGCGTGAAGGATGCGGCATCGGGGTCCACGAACCATGGTCTTGCAATCTCCCATGCTTCCACGACATGCATGTCTGACCCGAGGTCACAGGCTGCATGGCTGGGACTAATCCAATCACGAGGAAACCCGTCAGGGGCTGGCCAAGCAGGCCTAGATTTCCCTGAACGCCACCCATCTACATCCACATCGTTTGAATCTAGGCATTTTTCGACTTCTTNCAAGTGTAAGTCTATTCCTCTAAGGACCATGGAAAGGCATTCGTCTGGGTCTGCGTCCTCAATCGTACCTTTCCTATTGGGATTTGCTGTCCAATCATCGCACGCCTCGTCCCAGCATCTCTGAAAGTGGACCCGTGCGCGTGAATATGCCCATGCCCTCAACGAATCAATATCCGAAGGACGAAGAGAGTTCTCGACTGGTTCAATTCTCGGGCCGGGCCAATTGGATGAATCGTCCCATTCGGGGGCCCCTTCCTCGTTTAGTGGGGTGGACATCGCGTCTGCATCCTCTGCAAGTTGAAGGGACGGAGAATCACGCATTACTCTGCAAATACACGCCTCTGCAGCATTTCCACGGATTATTTGTGGTGGCAGCGGGGTCTTCAGGCGTCTTTCCCAACCATAGTACCAGTATCTCGGGCAGTTGTTGTAAGCAATCACCTGCGAGGCTGAGAGTCTTCGGTATGGATTCACCGAGGATGCCTTTTGATCTGTGGTGCTTACTGGCATCGGAAGTCCCTTTCCCTCGTGGCTCTTAATTTCCTTCGCTTGATTCCGCACTATTGAGATAGACAATTGTCATCTCAAGTCGTTCGTGAGTTGGATGTACCTCAACAAATGCTACTGGGACCTCGACGGCTTCACTGATATCCTCCGCTGTGGAAAGAGGAATTTCTATTCGGCCCCTGTCGGGATCATGATACAGGAATCTTCGAGGTAGACCTGTTTCCCTNATGATTTCATCCATGTAATCATCAGCTACTTCATTCTCGCATTCGATCACTCCGAAAATCAGAGTTCCATCTTCTGTAAGTAATTCATGAGGGGCAATAGTAGCCTCGCCACGTCTAAGGAATCTGTTTCTGAGTTGTCCTGCATCCTTGTAGACCGCTGTGCAGAACTTTAGATGGAAACCGTATGGCTCGCGCACCATCCCATCAATCGGATCTGGTTTCCCGAGGGCAGCAGCAGCAACTCTATCACGCATATTGATGGCCAGCTCCGCAGATCCTGCGGCTCCTGCAGTTATCTCATCAGAAAGGTTGAATCCTCTAACTTCCATGTTTCCATGATTACCGACGGTGATCTCAAGCTCATTCAGATTGAGGAACTGAATGTCCATCCCCCTCATCTCTTCCAAGGCACTCATCAGCTCTTGCTCTTGATCTGGCTCGCAGGGAATCTCGATTCCAGTCTGTATTCCTTGGGCAGCGCATGCCGAGATGACATTGCTGTATTTCTTCGCATCTAAATCAAGGAGATGGAATCGTATCTCATCGAGTCCCGCTTCNGCAAACTCTCTTGCATATTCGGGTTTGAATGGAATACTGGTGTACATGTGCATGTGAAATGAAGGTCCGAATTCCTGTCTCAGCCTTCGTATTCCTTCCAAAGTGTGTTCCCTGTCCATCAGTGGATCGCCGCCGGTGATTCCAGCTCCTGTTGCGTTCATTGCCCTGGCTTCCTCGATTACCTCGTCGAATGAGGTGCAGGGGCGCTCGTTGGCAAACATCATCTCAGCTTCCCTCCGATTCTCAGAAAGGGGACAATAATCGCATTTCCAATGGCATTTTCCGGTTACAAACAAAACCAACTTTGAGCCCATCTGGCACTGTATGCACCCTTCAGCCTCTTCGACCTCAGGGGCATCGAACAAGGTGGGAATCGTTGGGAGCCGTAGAGTCACACTCATTCTGTGGCCTCCTTTTGTACCAACAGAGCAGCCTCAATTAGCATCTCATGAAAGATCGTCGTACCGGAAAGCTCGGGGTGGAATGTCAGTGCGATTCTATTCCTTTCCCTCACACCCACTGGCTCTCCGTCGAAAGTCGCTATTACTGATGGGTCTACAACATCTGTGAAGCGCGGGGCCCTGATAAATACGCATTGAATTGGGTNTTNCATGTTCCCAACAGCCACTGGACCGATGAATGAATCAATCTGCCGCCCCCATGCATTCCTATCAACCGCGGCAGATACAATAGGATCCCCGCNGTCTTGGGGATCAGCAAGAAGAATGGTTCCTGCGCAAGTTGCTAGAACAGGCATGTTGCCATTCTCTCTTATGGTCCGATATAGTGGTCCGAGAAGGCCCGTTCCACCCTCTCCNCCGACTATCCTCATAGTNGTGGACTCGCCGCCTGGCAGTATTATTGCATCGAGTTGNCCTCCAACGAGATCGTTCGATGTTCGTAATTCTCTAATTGACACTCGAGTATTGACCNTGTCAGACGCGGCCCGAATTGCAACCTCATGGGCCCTCCTAGAACCCTGAAGCATCACTAAACCCACTTCAAGCACGATTCCCCGGCATATGCATGAGACATGAACCNCATCCACGGGATGCAGTTGATGCGATGCTCTCAAGGACCAGTTAACTCAGGCCGCACCATGACCAGGCTACACAACTTCGGTGCTGGACCNGGGGTNTTGCCCCTTGAGGTCATTAAGTCATGCAAAAATAATCTCGAGGAGCTAGGATCCAGTGGCCTCGGGCTGATGGAGACATCGCACAGAAGCCCGGTCTTCCAGACAATCGTGGATGAGGCTGATGCGCGTCTCAGGCGCTTATTGCAGATTCCGGACGAATACTCGGTGCTGTTTCTCCAAGGTGGTGCATCCCTTCAATTCCACATGTCTGCTCTCAATCTTCTCGATCAGGGGGAGTATGCCGAGATAATCGTCACCGGTACATGGTCTCAAAAGGCCTACTCAGAGATCGGTAAGTTGGGAAGGGTTCGCGCAATATGGGATGGAGCACAAGAAGGTTTCACGAGAGTCCCGGAACATTCGGAGTATTCTGTCAGTAAGGACGCGTCCTACATCCACTATACATCAAACAACACGATCTATGGGACGCAGTTCCACGAAATGCCGAATTCCGGTGGGAGGCCAATTGTGGTTGACGCCAGTTCCGATATCACCGGGGCCCGCCTGGACGTTTCGGCNCATGACGTTATTTACGCGGGCGCACAGAAGAATCTCGGGCCAAGTGGGGTGACCGTGGTCATACTCTCGCCATGGGCTCTGGAGAAAGGTCGTAAGGGGTTACCCTCAATGTTGGACTATAAGGTCCATGAGGCTAAAGGAAGCCTGTTCAATACCCCTAACACATACGGAATTTTCGTCTTGAAGGAGGTTCTCGGTTGGATCGAGAGGGAGGGAGGCGTCCAAGCAGCAATCGATAGGAATGCCGCCAAAGCATCTCTGTTGTATGATCATCTTGATTCTTCGGACTTTTGGNCGCCGCGTGCGCTAAAGTCCTCGAGATCTGTCATGAATGCCACATGGAGAATATCAGACCATGGTCTCGAGGCCGACTTCCTTGAAGGCGCCGAGGAGAGGGGGCTAATGGGCCTGAAGGGGCACAGGAGCGTCGGGGGGATCCGCGCCAGCATGTACAATGCGCTGGAGCTTTCCAGCGTGGAGGCCCTCTTGGCATGGATGACCGAATTCGAGTCCATGCACTCCTGACGGCTGATTCAAGCCACATGACTCCCACGNGGAGCCATGAAGGGAGACGCACGGATCGCCCTTCTCGATCTGACTCTTCTGGATAAAGAGGCTAGTGAGTCTGATCTCGAACATCTGATTGGGCGTGCCAACAAGCATCTTCCCGCTGCTATTTGCGTATTCTCTGAACAACTGGATGGGTTACGGGATATGCTCGACCCCAGAATAAAATTGGCTTGCGTAGCAGGTGGCTTCCCCTCAGGTACACGTGATTCGACCGCCCTATCCGAAGAAATTCGAGCAGCTCGTGATTCGGGGGCGGATGAGATAGACATGGTGCTGGAACCCGGAATGGGGCTTGAAGATTCGATGTTGCTGATGGACTCAGCCAGAAGAGCCTCGGAGGGACTAACCCTGAAGGTGATACTCGAAACCCCCCTCCACGACGAGAGGTCAGCCATGGGCGCAGCCAGGATCGCCTTGATGGGCGGGGCTGATTTCGTCAAATCGTGCACTGGGAGAAGGGGCGCTTGTTCCATAGAGGCGGCCGGCTGGCTGGCGAGGGAGGTCCGTCGTCACCACACTGTCACAGGTGAATTGAGAGGGGTGAAGCTATCTGGCGGCATACGGACCGAGGAAGACCTTGATTCGCTACTTTCTACTGTGGCCGGGGAGGGGCTGTCCGTGAAGGACAACCAGTATCTTCGTATCGGCGCATCTTCACTGTTGGATTCCCTGCTGAGCGACTGAGCTCTAGAGTGCGACCCCAGCGCTGTGAAATCAGACTACATCTCAATCACAGAAGAGATGGTCTCCGGACTGAAGAGGAAGACGAGTAACACCGTTCCAGCGAATATCATCATCCAAGATCCGATGACCTTGATCCACTGTGTCAGGGGACTTATCCTTGATGCGAAAGCCGCATTTCCGTACCCCACCAAAGACACGATGATTACCATGAGCAATATCAGGCCAAGCGCCAGGCCTAGGAGCCCC
>PBBV01000001.1 GCA_002717835.1 Methanobacteriota archaeon | reverse complement strand
AACACCCCGAACTCTATGCCCTAGTACCTAGGCCAAGCAAACATGAGAGGAGACCTAGGAGACCGTCTAGGCCGCCCACTCAAAGATTTGAGGATATCAGTTACTGATAGGTGTAATTTCAGATGCAGGTACTGTATGCCGAGAGAGGTCTTCGGCAAGGATTTCCCATTCTTAGAAAGAAGTGGAATAATGTCATTCGAGGAAATCGATAGATTTGCAGGGATTTTCATCGATTTGGGAGTGGAAAAAATTCGCCTCACAGGCGGCGAACCCCTCTTACGAAAAAACCTCCAAGATCTTATTTCCATGCTGTCAATGAGAGGCGTGGAAATCGCGATGACCACAAACGGAGTCCTTCTTCCAAGATATGCTCCTGCGCTATCCGCAGCAGGCTTAGACCGTGTAACTGTAAGTCTAGATGCAATAGATGAATCTACATTCGCTGCGATAACTGACTCGGGCCATACAGTTGCCTCCGTGATAGCGGGAATTGAAGCTGCTGAATCTGTTGGGTTGGGCCCGATCAAGATCAATACCGTTGTCAAGAAGAACTCTAATGAAGATGAGATATTGGATCTGGTTGAGAGATTTTCCAATAGAGATATTGCTATCCGTTTCATAGAGTATATGGATGTCGGCACCACCAACGGATGGAATATGGAAGAAGTGGTGACCGCTGAAGAAATAAGATCTATCATAGGCGTTGATGAGCAGATAACACCGGACAAAAAAAGTGATGTTGCTAAGCGGTATAAACTGCAAGGAGGAGGAGAAGTGGGTGTTATTTCAAGTGTCACAGAACCCTTCTGTGGCGACTGCACGCGAGCGAGGCTTTCGGCAGACGGCAGACTCTTTACCTGCCTCTTCTCAAACAGAGGAGCAGACCTTTTGACGATGATGAGAGCCGGATTGACAGACAGAGAAATAACAGAAGCCATCAAAAAAACTTGGAGAAATCGAGAAGATCGATATTCAGAAACAAGGTCCGAGCTGGCAAACACCCCTAATAGAATCGAGATGTCATACATAGGCGGATGAGTAACTCAATTAAGGCTCATAAAAGCCTGCAAAACGGCTGACCAGGGCGCATCTGTTCTGAATGAAGGCTCTGCATACCTCGAAACTTCTGCACAGAAACCCTCTCCACGCAAGGTCTCAGCCATCTTTGTGGGGCTCGGTGGATCTCCTCCTCCAACGAAACTTGGCAGTGCATCGGTGATTACCAGATGTCTTCCATGAATGGCTTTTCCCTCGTCGCATATCCTCTTCACAGCCCGCTTCGCCCTTCTGACCTCTTTCAGATTCATTTCTGGATCACTGAATTTGCAAATCTCCTCTGCTGCAGTCTCGCTCATGCTAGCCATAACATCCGGATCACCGATATCCCCCGTCCACAATGGGCCAGATACGCCAGCATTCAGATTAGGATACGCATTCAGAGGCAGCATAACATGCATCGGCCTAGATCCCGAGTCATGTTCTGGAAGCAAACCTGCTTGAATAGACGAATCAACGATAGAATCGTTAGGCGATGCCACTCTCCAACCCAGGTTTGCATCCACAGCACTCGCACCCATCTTCGAGCGCTCTACCAGTATTGTCACTCTGAGGTGGTGTGAGTCCCATATGCTGAGAAGAGGCCGAATTACCCTATCGTGTCTGGCTGCAGCCTTTGCTGCAGAAGCCAATAAGACCCTCAATCCGCTGTCATGTTTGAGTCCATCCATGTGTACGCGTGCTCCATAACGACGCCTCAATGGCCCGGGCGATGACCCGCTTAGAGCAGCTGTATCCGTGGCGCTGATTGAAATCACCGATCTACGCGCTGTTGCCTGCATTGCCAAGTCGAGAAAAGGTACTGGCGATCCATAAGGATCCAGATCAATCCAATGCCATCCCTGTCTGAGGATTTCCTTTCTAGCATCTCCTTGTATAACCACGACATTCTTCTTGAGATCATCATTTTCAAGATTCGACCTCGCCCATTCGAGAGCCTCTTCGTCCATATCGCACATCTTTACCCTCAATCGACTAGAGACATCCTGAGAAGTCTCTTCCAACCACCTCCTAGTTCGAATGCCCGTCGCGCAAAGAGCATCCAAAATCTGTATTTTCTTTACCTCGCCCAATACCGTCTTTCCGATATGTTCGAGCATCAGAACACTCCTCGTCCGATTTCCTGCCATGGCCGGATTCAGAAATCCCGTCCCATATTTGCCAGCAGGCCCCTTCCTATCCCGGTCTACTTCTGTAGGCAGCCTGTGTTCTATGCCCCCTTCATGGTACACAACGCCCGGCCAGCCTTTGGGTCCCATGCTCTACCGACAAGGTCCAGATTCATATGGACTGTGCGATTCAATCAGTATTCAGTATACATCAAATCGAGAGGAGAATGATGGACGCCTGCTCCTTCCACCACGTAACCAATCTTTTGTGATCCGGGAATTCTTCCAGAGACCCATTTTTCTACATCTTCAGCGGCATCATTGCTGACAATCAACACAATCCCCATGCCCATGTTGAACACCCTGTGCATCTCCCATGAAGTCACTCCCCCCTCCTCCTGTATCCATCCGAATTCAGGATGAGGGCTGAGTGGTTTGTCTATCTCAAAGCCGACAGAATCGTTTAGCCTGAGTAAGTTGGATAACCCTCCGCCGGTTATATGGGCAATTCCATGTACATCATTCCTCGAACAGGGGGTATCTTTCCCGAACAGCAGATCGACAATAGGATCAACATAGATTCTCGTTGGGTTGAGTAAAACGCTTCCAAGGTCCCCCGCGTCATTCTCTATCTCCCGGTATGGGTGCGTAGAATCGAATGGCGCCGGCTCTAACAAATTGACATTCGTCTTGGAGAGCACCCCCCTCACCAAGGAATACCCATTCGAATGGATTCCGCTGCTCGGTATGCCAACCAACACATCTCCTGGAGACGCACTCACTCCAGTCACCGCCTCTCCTGCAGGCAACCAACCCAACGCTGTTCCTGAGAGATCCAACTCATTCACGATTCCTGGGAGTGTTGCAGTCTCGCCACCTGCAAGAGTCACATTGGCCCTCGCACACGCTTCAGATAGAGACTCTCCTATCGACTGATGCACTGTCTCATTAGGGTAAGGGACTGCAATATAATCGACAAATCCAATCGGCTCGGCTCCAACACACAGCAAATCATTCACATTCATCGCTACACAGTCTATACCAACTCCTTGGTACCGTCCCATTGTATTTGCAATCTGAAGCTTCGACCCGACGCCGTCTGTCGCCATTGCAAGCCACTTGTCGTCGAATTCCAGTAAACCCCCGAATCCCCTGTCCAGAATCACAGGAGCCCCCTTCATTCCCTTTTTTCTCGTCGAAGCACCTAGAGTGCTAATGAGTGCCGCGACAGCATTTGTTTCAGCATCTATGTCCACCCCGGATGAAGAGTAATCCAGGCCGTTTTCACTACTCATTATTGTCTGTGCGTGGATTGCAGGTTATTGATTGCACCTCTAAATTAAAAGACATTTTTTAATCTATATTAATAAAATAAATACTCCAATTAACCTCATCTTTCATACAAAAATAGTAATTTATAGAGATTTTATATTAATTATTTACCGGCATAGGTACTAAATAGAAACTCGGTGCTCAAAATGCTGCTAGGAGCGTGTACACGCTATGAAAACAATGAAGTTAATTGCAACAATGATGACACTGAGCATGCTTGCAGCTGCTTTCGCAGGCTGCCTCGGTGGAGACGACGACGACGAAACAACGACTGTGAAGATCGGTTTCCTGAACCCGATCACTGGACCACTTGAGCCAAACGCTCCAGTGTTCAAGTGGAGCGCGGATCAGGCAATCGCCGATCTAGAAGAAATGTACCCTGACTACAACTTCGAGTTGATAGAGCAGGACTCCGGATGCGACGGTGCTGTTGCCGGCCCCGCTGCTCAGACCTTGGTCGACTCCGGTGTCTACGCTGTTGTGGGCGCAGCCTGCTCCGGGGCCTCAATGGCCGCTAACGGAGTGCTTTCCGCTGCAGGAATCCCAATGATTTCCTACGCGAGCACCAACCCAGGTCTATCGGACGCATCGGCATACCCAATGTTCTACAGGAACGTGCCAAGCGACGCTATCCAGGGCCCAGCCGGCGCTGACATGATGACTGACGCAGGAGTCGCAGATGGCGCTCTCGCAGTCTTCGGCATGACCAACGACTACGGCGCTGGTCTCGCTGACGCAGTCGTCGACGCATGGGGATCCGACAAGCTATGCGACGTCGGTCGCTACGACTACGCAGAGACGGACACCGACTTCTCGGCTATAGCTGANCAGATGAAAAACTCCGCTGATTGCACAGCTGTCTACCTCTCGTCCTACATCGCTGACGCGGCCCTCATCATCGAGGCCCTCAACGACGCAGAGTGGGACGGTCACATCTTCGGCGGGGACGGCCCTGCTGGAGAGGGAATGTACGCTGAGATGGAGGACGACTCCCTGCTCAACGGCATGACCGTCACCCAGCCACGCGCNGGATCAAGCGCCGGNGACTTCAGNGCTCGCTACGATGCAAACGCCCCATCCGGCGGCATCAAGGCATACGACCTGACCACCTACGACGGTGTCATGATGGTCGGNATGGCNGCTGTGAANCANCANGGNNNATCAGCNGANGCTNNAATCANGGCGACAGGTANCGGATACGCGGGNTCCTCCGGCGTCATCAACTTCCTCGACAACGGTGACATNGGCGGCAACGGATACGACATCTGCTCGTANGACGGCGTCGACCAGTACACCTGCTCGAAGTANTGGACNGCCGAAGGCGGCGTCGCAACTGCNTGAAACTGAGATCGATAAGACCTCAGANTGACGTAANGCGCCGTGGNGGGCCATCAGGCCCGCNGCGGCGCCCTCACANCTATTCTTTCGGCCGATGCCATCGGCTTTATGCACTAGAAGCCACATATCAGGGATGAAGCATGACGGCGCTTGGAGATTATCGCAACCAATGGTCGCAACTAGAGAGGTGGAAGCGCCGCCTCGTCATCGCAGCCTTCTTCTTCATCGAATCGACTCTCGGCCTCCTCAGCCAAGTGGGCGTCTTGAACGTCGTGGACATCCTCCTTCTCGACAGTCTGCCCACTGACCTCGTATGGCTGCTTCAGACATTCACCTTAATCTGCGTAGGCTTCGGTTTGATCAAAATCACATTCGATGATATGCAGCCAGGCTGGATTCGCTCCTCGATTATCGCCACATCCCCCATCCTCCTATTCTTCTACATCCTGCTCACACTGCACATCCTACTTCTGGGCCTCGATACCTCTGCATCAGTGCTAATCGATGTGGCATCCCTTGGAACAAACACACTGACATGGTCTTCGACATATCTCTCAATCGCAGTCGGCCTCACTCTGACATACAGCGTACAGAGGTATGGGAACTTCGCACAATCAGAGTTCTTCATGATCGGAATGTACGTCGGCATTGCCCTGATGTGGACAAATTGGCTCTTCCCGCTGAATGAAATCCCCTCTGACGGGCATCTCTCGTGGACCTTATTCCTCTGGATGTTGTTCGGGGCATTCGTCCTTACGGGAATAGCGGGCGTCATCATCGATCGCCTCGTTTATCGGGGCTTCAGGGATCGTAAGGCCTCTCCTGATGTGATGATGATCGCATCTCTCGGTGTGGCTCTTGTTCTGAGAGCTCTAACGTACCTCAGATTCGGGGGCTCCACTCAACGATTCGTACCAGATGCCGATTGGATGCGAGGAAGTCAGGCATTCGAGTTCCCCACGATTTTGACCCGGTTTAATCTCGGAAAGAGGCAACTGGAATTAGATCAAGTCTACACATCAATCGACTGTGAAGAGATGAACTCCATACCCGCTGTCGACATCGTCACCACAACCTGTGAAGGCGTAGCACAAACGACAAACTATGCATACAACAACGCATTCCTGCCAATCGTAAGCTTCGCCACAGTATTCATTCTACTCGCGATCCTGACACGTACCCGCCTTGGTCGAAGGATGAGGGCCGTAGCAGATAACCCGGAACTCGCTGCTAGCAGCGGAATCAATGTCGAGAGAGTCCACATGACAAGCGCATTCCTGTCCGCAGGTATATCCGGCATCGGCGGGGGGATTTTCGGTATCACCTTGCTCTTCAAACCAATCACGGCATTTTCTCTCTTGCTGCCCTCCTTTGCAGTCATAGTCCTCGGAACAATCGGCTCCTTGCCCGGTGCTATCGCAGCAGCACTGATCATCGGTTTCGTACGCGCAGTTTCCGGGCCAGTCCTGATTGGAATCGGCAATCCAATCGGCCGATCCGGTTACAGCGCTCTCGCCGAAGTAATGCCATATGCGATCATAATCGCTATATTGCTCATCATTCCAAAGGGCATAGGGGACGCATACGATCGCTGGAAGATAGAGCGACTCCGTGAGCGAGCGAAATCTCCCAAGATACCCGATCGCCGCTATTCAGCCGCTTTGGGTTTGCTAATGGGACCTCTTGGAGCACACCATTTCCATCAACGTAGGAGCGGCAGGGGCATCAGCACGCTACTAGTCACAAGCTCTGCATTCTTCATAGGCAAAGCAACTTCATTCATACGCGCCCACTCCTATCCGTCCGGCCCCATCGCTGTGCCTGATGGGGTTGATCCCGATATTGCTTCCAGTTGGGTGGCCCTGATTGAATCCGAGCAGGCTTTCATATCCATTATCGGCGCAATAGGCGACGTACTATGGCCATGGATACCCTTGTTGATCTGGATATTCTGCATATACGAATCATACTTGATTTTCAACGATCGATACAAGGATCCAATTCACCCATTCAAGGTAAAGTACCATTCAATCCTATCAAGAATTTCAGGATTCTCAGATAAACACTCAGAGCGAACCATTTCAAGGAATATGAAAGTCAAAATCGAGTCATTTCGGGCTAATGCTGACTCTTGGCTGACCATTCGAACAACATCCCTCTCCGGGAGATCAAGGGAGAAAGGTGACTGGATCCTTCAAAAGGCCGGAATAGGCGAGGGACGAAGAACAGAATCCGGCTCGAAAGCCGCATTCAGACTTCTTCTGATACTGCTGTTGCTTTTCGTAGTCTGGCTTCCTGTCGACCCTGCTTCAAACTTCATGTTCGCCAAGACCCTTCAAGTATCGAACCTCGTCACGTTCCTCTCAATATACCTCATAATGTCCCTCTCACTGAATCTCTCAACCGGTTACACGGGCTTGTTGAACTTCGGAGTGATTTTCTTTGTATCAATAGGCGCTATCGGGGTCGGTGTTCTGACTGCTCCCAGCGACGTCGCTGGATATGGGTGGCCTATCATTCCCGCACTCCTCTTCAGCATGCTAGTAGCCGCTATTTCTGGTTGGCTGCTTGCCTATCCAACCGCACGTCTCAGAGGTGATTATTTCGCCGTGATAACGATCTCACTCGGAGAGGTAGTCAGGATCTTACTCTCAGGAGAACCGCTCCTCAAGACGGGTACGACACAGGGAGCGATAGGCGTTCAAAGATTCCCGAAGCCTCTTGAGGCCTGGTGGTTCTGCGGGAGGGGTAAACAAATCGATGAGAGCGGTCTGGAACTATCCCCCTTTGACTGCAAGAACAACGAGGCCATTGAAAGTGCCGCGAGAACGATTGGCGAAGCACTCGGTTTCGGCCAACCCGCTCCATACTATCTCCTCCTGGCCATAATGGGGCTCATCTGCGTCATGATCGTTTGGCGGGCGCTCTCGATGCTGTACTCGTCACCATGGGGCAGAATCCTCCGCTCAGTAAGGGAGGATGAAGACGTTGCGCAGCACCATGGACACGACGTCATGACCCACAAGGCCGCCGCTCTTGCCGTTTCAGCAGCCATCGCAGCCTTTGCTGGCGCGTTGTTTGCATGGTATCTGGGCTCACTTCAGCCATCTTTCATGCAACCCTCTAGGACAACGTTCCTGGTCTGGGCCGCATTCGTCATAGGTGGCGCAGGAAACAACAGAGGCATGCTGATAGGCGCGTTGATAATCACTCTCAATGAGTTCGTGATCAACAGACTCGTCGCCGCCCAGTCAAGCGCGAGTCAACCGCTTCACGAATTGGCCGTGGCCATTGACACGGTCTTCGCATGGCTCGTAACCGAACCAATGCAAGCAGCGCTCCTGATGATTGCGATCATGGCACTCGCATATCTCTTCAAGCGAAAGGCGGTAGCTGAATCAGCGGGCTGGATGGCATCTGTATTCCTATTGATGGTGTGGCTCCTCCATCAGCGGTCAATAGATGAAGTATTCAGAACCGACATACAGGTAAACCTCGCCTATGTCAAGGTCCTAATCATCGGACTCATCATTGTGATTTCTCTGAAGTACAACGAGAAGGGTCTGCTGCCTGAAGTGCCATATCGCCCAGAGCGACCAGGAGGAGGAGATCTCCAATGAAGTCACCTGCACTCCGCGTCGATGGACTCAGGAAAGAGTTCGGTGGACTCGTCGCTGTGAAGGAAGTGTCATTCGAGGTCCAAGAGGGGGAATTCATCGGTTTAATTGGCCCAAACGGATGTGGTAAATCAACTACGTTCAACTGCATAAGTGGACTCCTTCAGCAAACTGCTGGCACTGTGGAGATTTTTGGGACAGACGTCTCAACTATGCGACCGGACCAGATCCAAAATCTCGGGATGACGAGGACATTTCAGCACACGAGGCTGTGGCGTGAAATGACCGTCATCGAGAATCTGCTGGTGCCTCCAAGAAACCAGTTCTCCCCTGGTTTCTTCGATGTTGTGCGTTCCGGACGCACCCACCCGTCAGAGATGCAGAGGCTGGAGAGGGCATATGCAGTACTCGATCAACTCGAAGTCCCGCATATGGCGCATAACCTTGCAAGTGAACTTTCAGGCGGACAAAGCAAACTCGTTGACATCGGCCGTTCCATGATGGGCGACCCGCAACTCCTCCTACTTGACGAGCCAGTAGCAGGCGTCGCAGGACCCCTGGCGATGAAGATATTCTCCAATCTCCGAAACATTGTCTCCGAGACTGGAATATCCGTACTCATAATTGAGCATAACATGGATTTCATTCTGAGACAAGGCGTAGACAGGATAGTCGTCATGAATGAGGGTGAGATACTAATGGTAGGAACACCCGATGAAGTACGTTCGAATCGAGATGTCATAGAGGCATACCTNGGTTCTGATGGCCACGACGGAGGCGAAAAGAAATGACACGAGTTCTAGACGTAAAAGGACTCACGGGGGGGTACGGTTCTGTACAGATATTGTATGGCATAGANCTACACANCGATGAAGGCGAATTCGTCACAATAATCGGCCCAAATGGGTGCGGCAAATCCACGTTCATCAAGGCCATATTCGGAATAGCCGACTATTACGACGGACAGGTCAACTACAGGGGGAAGAGCGTTTCCGGGATGCGGACAGACCAACTNGTGAACATGGGCATCGCTTACGTGCCCCAAGTGAACAACGTATTCCCCTCCCTCTCAGTCGAGGAAAACCTCCAGATGGGCGGAAACTCCCTCTCAGCAAACATCCTCAGTCAAAGAATCGAGAGAGCACTAGATATGTTNCCCGATCTTCGTTCTCGAGAGCATGATCTAGCAGCATCGCTATCAGGTGGAGAACGCCAAATGCTCGCAATCTCAAGAGCCCTGATATCAGATCCAAACTTCCTCCTCTTGGATGAGCCNACNGCTGCTCTTTCACCTCTTTANCAGCAGCAGATCATAGAGAGGATCGATGCTCTCAGAGAGCAAGGCATCACCGTCTTGATAGTCGAGCAGAATGCAAGACTAAGCCTCTCGAGATCGGACAGGGGATACATCATGTCAAACGGCAANGTAGTCCATACAGGCGATGCAGACCACATTCTAACAGACCCTGAAATCGGCCAGTACTTCCTAGGCACCCATGATGACTGATCATGCTAGAACCATGGAAACCAGCCCTTGCAGCATGTCCAGGCTCTCTGCAAGCCTGTGNCCGTCATCCACTTCCATCAAATCGGTTGTTTCGGAGATTCTACTTGCTCTGTATGAGTTTTCCACGGGAACCACGTCATCGCCCNTACCATGNAGAATAGCAGTTCTATGCTGAAGTACAGGCCACCCGNATGACANCGCGTCTTCCATAAATGACCACGGGAGTAGCACCTCCTCCTCCCAATCTGGCGGGGTGAACGATCTAACTCCGTCCTTCCTCCATGTTTCCATTGACGAATCTCCGATTTGCGAGGCCAGTGTGTCATACACCCCGAAAGCCGGTGCCAAGAGGACAAGACGAAAATCGCCTTCATATTCTTCGACTGCATTGGCGATCGCAAGCGCTCCGAAGGACGAACCAATCAGGATATCGAAAGCTTCGGAGGATTCCAACTCTTGACGAATGGTAAGGGCCTGAGAGGAAATACTCCAACCATTCCTGCGCATGTCCGGACAGACAACATCCCATCCCAGGACTTCTTTCATGTAGGCAGGCTTCGAACCACCAGGAGCACTCCAGAGGCCGTGGGCAAATAGGACCCTCATCACCGCCATCTCACCGTATTTTTATTCAAACTCTAGACCAAGTAACTCAAAATCAGCAAGAGGACAACGCGTCATCAACGCATGATCCATGACTCTGATGTGAATTTCTGCCACAACGTGGACCGTCGCCTGAAAAAGATGGCCGGCATGAACATTATTCTCATCATCTGACCAACAGCAGTGAATATGGGTGAACGNTTCCCCCTCTTGCGTACGGGCNATATTGCCTGAAAGGCTCACTAATTCAGAAGGAGGGTCCAAAGGCCGTCTTTGGTAAACACCTTCTTCATTCATGTAACCATACTGATTATCACGGGTCCGACCAATACCACTTGTAATAGCAGCAGCATCAAACGCAAGATCATTTGCCAATTGTTTCAGAGATGCGTGAATCTCCTCTCCCGGGTCGAGTCGAACGAGGATATCACTTCCTGAACGCGTGTGTTCCATGACACTCCTTGCTCCAATCGGTCTCTCAAGGTTACCACGTCGGAGATTGTCCAAAATTTTTGCAATAGAAGAGATCGGGCAGATGAAAGACGACCGTTTTCTCCACTGGAAGAAAGGGGGTGTATGAAGCCCTCCGGTTTCTTGATAGGCCCTCTCTCCGGACCACGGTAGACCGACTGAGGAAATGCCATGACAATGCTCGCTCCAGATGCAAGACCGAGATGGAGATCATTTCTGGANGAGACAATGGCCGATGAAGTTCAGAGAATAGTCTCGGGNCAAGCTGATAAAATGGAACTTTCCTTTCANCAAATTCAGACTTTCGATCCAGATTTTGCAGACATGCTCCTNGANCAACCGACCCATATTNTGAGAGAGGGCTCTGCTGCTCTCAAGANATATTGNATCGAGATGGGNGCTCANGATATNGAACCATTCATCAGAATCNATCTCCTACCNCTTGACAGTCGAAGAGATTTGAGGAGGGTCGGNCACATCGANGTGCAGAAGCTCATCAGCTCAGAAGTCTCAGTGACCAANGTGAGCGAAATNAAACCTCGAATTCATCGNTCTATTTTCCAATGCTCGTGCGATTACGAGATTGAGATCATACAGCATGACCACACGGAACTCGAGGAGCCGCTACAATGCGAAGGATGCGGAGAGCGAAAAGGCCGAGTAAAATTCACATTGATGAAGGAGAAATGCTCCCTCGTCGACAATCAAAAGATCGAGATTCAGGAGATACCAGAACGCGTTCCGAGCGGCGCGCAACCGAGTACTGGAATGGTGATCCTCGAGGGCGACCTGGTGAACATGGTCCTCCCTGGAACCAGAATCATAGCGAATATGATCCCGCAGATGCATTCGGAGAGGAAGGGGTCCAGGAAAACACCACTTTTCGAGATATTTTACTCGATGGTCAGCGTGGAGATGGAGACAACCCCCTTCACAGAAATCGTCATCGAAGAAGAAGAGGAAGAACAGATTAAGAAAATAGTCAAGGAATATGAAGAAGATCACAATTTGCTGAATCTTCTCATAGACTCCATTGCGCCATCCATATTCTCGACGCCGGACCTTCACTGGGTTAAGCGATCTCTTGCCTTGCAGCTTTTCGGAGGGGTAGCACGAGTCTCCAAGGACGGCACCAGATCAAGGGGGGATATCCATATTCTTCTGATGGGAGATCCCGGTGTGGCAAAATCACAACTACTCACATACATGTCGAACCTCTCACCAAGAGGAAAATTCACATCAGGAGGGTCAGTTTCAGCTGCTGGCTTAACTGCAGCCGCTGTGAAAGACGGCTTTTCTGATGGCAGATTCGCACTTGAAGCGGGTGTACTGCCCCTATCTGACCGAGGTCTTGCGGCCATTGATGAGTTTGATAAGATCAGCAAACAGGATACAAGTGCGATACATCCGGCCATGGAGCAGCAGAAAATTAGAGTCGCTAAAGGAGGAATCACCGCCACACTCAACTCACGATGTGCTGTACTCGCGGCAGCCAATCCAAAAGATGGGAGATTTAACCCTAGATCAGCAAATACAAGCATAATGCAGTCCTTTGGAGAAACCGGTTTGGAAACCCCTCTGGCCTCAAGATTCGATTTGATATGGCTCCTTCAAGACACACCTGAACCGGGCTTGGATGAGAAGATAGCACGGCACATCCTCCAAAATAGGACCTCTGGTGTCAGCGAACTTCAGATTGAGGACAAGATGGGGAGCGAGCCCATACTGGACTCGGAAGAAATAATGGATATAGGACACGATCAGAAACAACATCTGACGACAAACTTTCTGAGAAAATATGTTGCTTATGCAAAGCGAAATATCCACCCCTCTCTCGATGATGAGGCAAAGAGCCTCCTGATCAAATATTACATCAAAACAAGAAATTCCTTCAATAAGAGACAAAATAATTCCAGAAGCTCTGATTATGGCATGAGTCAATCAGATAAGAATGAGATAACAGAAGTCCCAGTTACTGCGAGAGCCCTCGAATCCCTAATGCGCCTCACAGAAGCCCATGCGAGAATACACCTCCGCCAGACTGCGACGGTAGTCGATGCTGAAGTTGCTAAGGCCATATTCATGCATTGGAGGGATGAAGCCAACATTAGGGACGAAGCCGAGTTTCAAACTGGAATGAGTAAGCAAAAACAGAGCAGCTTAGTCAGAATAATCATGAGGGAAATATCTGACTCGAACGAAGGTCGTATGAAAATGAGTCAGATCATAGATACGGCTGTTACAGAAGGAATATCCGAAGCAACAGTTAGAACCGTGATTAATAGATTGCTCACTTCCGGTGAGATATACGAACCACAAACAGGAACGTATGAATGGGCCTGATTGATTCCGCTGAGCCTATGAGCAATCGTTGCTTGGACACCATCATGCCGGAGAGCGAGCCCATTGGCGATATTCGTGATCCGGACTCTCTAGACCCCATTTCGTTGGGTTTCATGTGCGGTATTGAGATACATCAGCAACTCTCCTCCGGGAAACTACATTCTCGCCAACCAGGTGTTCTGTATGATGGAACNGAAGATCAAATTCAGAACTCTTCCCGGGCGATTGCNAAGAGACGTCTTCGTGCAGCCCGAGGAGAGTCCGGCACAATAGACGTAGCCGCTCGATTTGAAGAGATGAGGAACAGGTCNTTCGCATATCTCCAGACACCCAATTCAGGATTGATAGAACTTGATGAGGCGCCCCCCCTCCAGATCGATTCCGACGCCCTAGACACATCTTTGCAGATTTCAGCAATGTTCAACGCTGCGCCAGTCAGAANCATCCAAACAATGCGGAAAACCGTTGTAGATGGATCCAATACTAGTGGTTTTCAGAGAACTAGTCTAATCGCCACAGGAGGAAGATTCGAGGTTGATGANGCCGAAATAGGAATNTCGGTNATCTGCCTCGAGGAAGACTCTGCAAGAAGATTGGGAGAAGAAACCACAGACAGGGGAACTGAGGTTACCTACTCCTTAGACCGCCTCGGGATACCTCTGGTTGAGATAGCAACTGAACCAGACATAATGTCGCCTGAACATGCAAAGTCAGTTTCCGCATTTTTGGGTAGACGACTTCGTGATACTCGTAGTGTGCGCAGGGGTTTGGGGAGCATCAGACAAGATTTGAACGTCAGTATCGCCTGTGGCGATAGAGTTGAGATCAAGGGTTGCCAGGATCTCGGATGGATACCTAGGATAATAAGGTCGGAAATGGCCCGACAGATTCACTTTTATCGCCTCTCAAACACCCTCAGAACCAATCACAACTTCCCTCTTCTGAGCAGCGATAGAAGAATGGACGACCCATCTTTGGAGGCATCAATTAGACAGGGCGCCCATCGAATCATCCCAGGGAGAGTTGAAGATATCTCTGAAATCATGAATGGGGTCAAATCAGAGATGATAACCTCTGCACTATCCTCCGGATCGAGTGTAATGGTACTGGCACTACCCAGCTTATCAGGCCATCTTGGAACCAAGGAGAGAGATGCAAATGGCGCACAACTTCCACGTCTTGGAAGAGAACTTTCAGGTGCAGCCAAAAGAGCCGGAGTACACGGCATCATACATTCCGATGAACTTCCAGCCTATGGCCTCACANTAGACGATGCCGCCTCAATACGAACTCGTCTGTCATTGGAAAAATCTGATGCGTTTGCGATTTGCATTGCTCCTTCATGGCAGGCAGAATTGGCATTAGACGCTGTTGCAGAGCGTGCAAGAATGGCTTTCCTAAGGATTCCTCAGGAGGTCAGGAACGTCATCATCAGGAAAGGCCAACCAGATGATGGGACCACGATGCCAATGCGACCCCTCCCTGGCGGCGCCAGAATGTATCCAGAAACAGATATTCCCTTGACTGGTATCGACCCNTCAAGATGGGCAAGAGCTGTNGATAGCATTCCCATGACATCCAAAGAGAGGCTATCCAGNCTCTCTGAAACGGGGTTATCAGAAACTCAGGCAGAGGCCATATTAGGTGCAGAACTCGATGACATTTTGATCGAGGCGGCAATCGAAGGATACTCGGACATGCCAGTAATATCGCCAAAATCCATCGCAACTGCACTTCTAGATCAAACTCTCAGCGAGGCATCAAGCGCTGCGAATATCAGGAGAGAGGTATTCCCCCTGAAAGCACTATTCCAGACAATTCTGGCACGTGACGAGGGAGTCATAACAAGAGATGGAGTAATCCCAATTTCCGCCCTCATGGCGTCTGATAAGAATCTGCTTGGCGCGCCACACGATGAGCGGATGGCCTGGATTGAACTACAAGGGGAAGCTCTTGGATTCAAGCCAGCAGATAACACGGCAATTGAATCTGTTGTGGATGAGGTACTTTCAGAACATGCAGACTTAATTGAAGCCAGAGGCCAAGCATCCATTGGACCACTCATGGGCGTGGTGATGGCTAGGCTAGGAGGGGCAGCCGACGGCAAGGTCGTGAGCCAGATTCTGAGACAGAAAATCGGTCAATCCTGAAAATAATATTTTCCAAACGCCGGATTATCAACTAACTTCTTAGACCCAATCCGCTGTCTTCAGCATCCATGCCCGGAAATTCTAAGTTAACGCTAATCATCACAATGTTGATCCTAACCGCATCTGCTCTTTCCGGATGCACCTCTGAAGCAGATCCGCTTACCGAGGATGAAATAGGCGATTTAGGTGTAGTAGTAACCTTGGATTTTGTAGACCAAGGCGATCAGACAGCGAATTTGGCAGACAGACTCAATGACGGAAGCATCACATTCGACCCGATTCATGTGGCACCTAATGTCACGGCATACCGAGTTATGGAAGCCCTACAACTCAGGGAGAATTTCACCATCGATGTAACATATTACGTCGGAATGGGCGCATTTGTTCACACTATTGATGGTGTTTCTGGCGCCGATGATTGGTCCACTTACTGGGGCTTCTACCATGAGGGGGAGTTGGCCGATGTCGGAGCATCGAGTTTCGAGATAACCTCGGATACCAATCTAAGTTGGATTATCACTCCCGCTTAATTCTCGGGACCCTAGTTGCCTTTTTCCCAAGAATGACTATGAAGCATCAGTAAGAGGAGAAGATATGTACGACTTTCACAACTTTGCATTGACTCCCATGCAAGATTTGATCGTCAACATTGCGATCCTGTCTTTATTGGTTCTTGCAATCCTTAGAGCAGAAAGGCGAATGGAGAACTCTAGCCCATTCACAATCCTGGCAATACTAACAATATTCTGTGTGGCAGGAAGAATCCTGTTGGAGCCAATTCCCAACGTCCAGCCAGTAACGGTCACCATAATTCTAATTGGGATGTTTTATGGCGCGCCATGGGCGATAGCCATCTCAGGTATCGTCGCGCTGAGTACCAATATGATTTTCATGGGACATGGGCCTTGGACTCTATTCCAAGTCATTGGATGGGCTGCCGTTGGAGTAGCTGGCTCTATTTTCGCTGAGAAATTAATCATAGACGGCCGATTGGCTGTTGGTAGGTTGATGATTCTAGCAGTAGTCTCTGCATTCGCATTCGACTGGATAGTTTCTACAAGCATACTTCTGAACCACGACTTCTCGACTTTTCTGACATATTTGGCTAACGGAATCGTATTCGACATGTACCATGCCGCTGCCAACGTGGCATTCGTTGGTTGGCTTGCAAATCCCTTTTCCCATCTTATGCTACGTCACAAGATAGCGTCCAGCGGCCGAGCGGTGAGCGAAGTTGTCACGAACTAATGAAATCACAATGGTCATAGTGACCCGTAAAGATCTCCAGCTTTCCAAGGGAAAACTCGCAGCTCAGGTTGGCCATGCTGTTATGGAATGCGCCTTGAAGGCAAACCGAGTAATACCGAAGACCCTTGACCGATATCGAAAGGAAGGAGCTAGAAAGATCGTCGTTACTGCAAAGGATGCCGACGAGATTAAGCGACTTTATGGTGCGATTTCATCTTCAGGTATAGTTTGTCATTTGGTTAAGGATGCAGGACATACAGAGATACCACCGGGAACGATAACGGTCTTGGGTGTTGGCCCTGCTCTGAGAGATAGCATAGACGCCTTTACGGGAGATTTGCAGTTGGTATGAACCATAGGAACGGTAACATATGGTAGCACTTGGTGAGAGACGTGGTTCAGCAGATTCAGATCGATGCGGATCAGCAGACAACACTACTCAATAGATGCCCAGGCCTCAGAAATATCATACAGTGGCTCGATTCGATTGATAGGAGACCAGGTCTGAGAGAACTAGAATCGAAATTATCCGCCCAAGATTTTGAAATCAGCGCTTTGAAGGATTGTATAGGGTCGACCGAAGATGGATATCAGAGAAACGTGATCAAGCGTACGCAGCATTACGAAATCGTCGCAATCTGCTGGAGGCCCGGCCAGATAACCCCTATCCACGACCACAAGGGTAGCGATTGCGCGTTCTTGATACTTGAAGGTGTATCAACAGAGCGAATCTTCGAGATCGACCATTATGGAAAGGCTGTACATACCTCTACAAGACATTACTCGCCAGGTGAAATATGCGCTGCAGAAGAGCCTGATATACATCAGGTTGTCAATGAGCAGGAGTCGGAACTAGTTAATCTCCACATATACACGCCCCCGTTGAACGAATTCATGATTTATGCACCTGCGGAGTGATTAGATTCCTCTTTGTAACTCTCATACACTTCTCTGAAGAGTGCGACGTCTGATTCAAACGAATCCGGTAGTAACGGTCCGAATGAGAATCTGAAGAACCGAGAATATGGGCTCTGATAACTGGGATCCTTAGAATGGGGCCTGTCCATATCGCAATCGCTGGCGCACAGAATTGCTGCTCCGTGTTTGAAAAGCCGCTTGTTCAACTCATCACTAGTCATCCCATCAGGTAATTCGAGCCAATGGTAGAACCCGCCATCTCCCGTGTATACGCCCAGACCCATTTTTTCAAACGCCTTCCCATAACGTTCGCGCTGCCAATTGTAATGCTGCTCTACAGCTTTGCGTGCTTTCTGAACCCTATTCGGCTCAAGGAGTTTAACTGCATAGTGCTGAGAAGGGTGACTAACGCCACCCATACCAAAACTCGAATAGTTTGCCATGGTCTCGATATTCGTCTTGCTAGCAATGATCCAACCAATGCGAATACCCGGAGACTGAAGCCCTTTTGTGCAAGCTCCTGCAAGAAATATGTTGCTCGAGTCAAGATCTCTGACAAACTCAATACCACTTACCGATGGTGAATGAAACATCTCATACGCTTCATCAAGTAAAAGCCCGTTACCTGGCTCCTCGGCCCTCTCAATTAGATCCTTTAACTCATCACCCCATCGAGTTTGACCAGACGGATTTTGTGGGTTTGAGATGACCGGCATCAAGCCTACTCCATCTGAGATTCCAGAACGATCAAAATAATCTGAATTGTTCGGATGAAAATTATTCTCTTTGGTATATGCAACGGTTTCATATTCAGTGTCCGTCTGAGTCAGTATGTCCAGATAAGCTGGCCATTCTATGCTTCCAATCCTTACTTTGACATGTTCTTTGAGGAATGCCATAACCGTGTAAATACCAGGCCTTCCCCCTGCAAAGACCATTACGTTATCAGGAGTGATTGAAGATCCATACTGTGAATTATAGTAATCTACTATTGATTCTCGTAGCATGGGGTGGCCCCAAGCTTTGGGATAATATCGATCCTCCCAGGTCACTTCGACGCTATCGGGAAGAGACGGACCTCCAAATTTTTCAAGTGGCCTAGTGAGCGGGAAACCTTGAGACCAAGGGTGCGTTCCTTCACTTCCCATGAACTCCCCAAAACTGTCTTTGAAAGCATAGAGAGTCTCGTATATTCCCATAGGGGGGCAGTTATCTGAAAGGAAGAAATGAGTTTTCGATGCAGATTTCCCATTATCCGCCATGTCTTCGCGAGAAGACCCAGATAAATCATCATGTCCCCCGATCCATACTCAAAACTGTATACGATCGCACGAACATCCTATTTGATTGAGCCAATCCGCTGTAGACGTGAGAGACGTTTCCAGTGACAGAGTGGACCTCAGAAGTGACACCGTCACACAACCAACTACAGGCATGAGAAAAGCAATGGCTGAAGCCGACGTTGGTGATGATGTATTGGGGGACGATCCTACTGTAATCGAGCTCCAGAATAGGTTGGCTAGGCTTACAGGCAAAGATGCTGCTCTTTTCGTTCCTTCTGGAACGATGGCCAACGCAATTGCAATCAAGGCCCACACAAGACCCGGAGATGAGATAGTAACAGAAAGACACAGTCACATCTACATCTACGAAGGTGGCGGGTATGCAGCGTTATCCGGGTGTTCGATAGCACTGGTCCCAGGTGCACGAGGTATAATGCGTCCAGAGGATGTCAAAAAATCCATCCGGAAAGAAGATGGAAGCCTTGGACACTACCCCAATGGCTCATTAGTATGCGTCGAGAACACCTCCAATCGCGGAGGTGGCGCAATTTACCCACAGGACACAATGGATTCGATATGCAGGGTCGCTAAAGATAACTACTGCAACTCTCACTTGGATGGCGCTAGGATGTTTAATGCAGCCGTCGCCACAGGAACCCCTCCAGATAGAATGGTACGTGATTTTGATACGGTTTCAATCTGCCTCTCGAAAGGACTCGGGTCCCCGGTGGGTTCGGTCTTAGTGGGCTCGAATGAAACGATCAGCCTCGCGCGTAGGTGGAGAAAGATGCTCGGAGGAGGTATGCGCCAAGCAGGTATCATCGCAGCCGCAGGAATATACGCCCTAGAAAATCACGTTGAACGCCTCATCGAGGATCATCTCAACGCCCATACATTGGCTGAAGCCATCAATGACATGGACGGCTTCACCATTGATATGAAATCAGTTGAGACAAATATGGTTTACATTAGAACCGCTGGTGAGAATGCAGAACATATCGTCGAGAAATTATCGGAAGACGGCATTGACGTGCTTTCGATAGACGAATCTAATATTCGGGTAGTGACACATCTGCATATCACCCCTGAAGATATTGAAAGGACCATCTCTGCATTCTCTAATCTGCCTTAGGTCCGAACGCTTCTTATCCGCAGTCAGCGACCTAGCCCCGATGAGGATGAGGCCTTACTCCATCATAATCTTCTTCGCAGTCATGTTGATGACTGCAATCTCATCGGGTCAGTCAAACCTAGGAGAAATGCCATGGATCGACGCCACCGAAGACTCCGATGGAGGATCTGTTGCAATATTATCAACGTCAGCGAACAACCACTCTTCTTCCTCTACATCAGTCTCAAAGGCTCCGATACTAATCGAAGTCTATACAGCCACATGGTGTGAGACCTGCATACCTGCTGAGGACGCCCTTGAATCAGAGACGTCTGAATTGGATGTGGAGATAATCAAGTTCCATCGTCATCTTTTCGAGATTGAAGATCCGTTTGGCAACAACAACACTGAGGGGCGGTGGCTCAGCAGATACGGGCCTGCTTCAGTCGCTGCCGATGAGAATGCTCGGACACCTCCAACGGTTATTGTATCCGGAGAGCGTATGCACATCGGATCAACCCCATCGGCAAGCACGACATTGGCCGAAGAATACCGAGAAAGCCTCAATCTCGTAACCCCTCCTCCAATAAGTGAAAACTCGAGTTTAGAAATCACATGGGACGGCCAAATTCTTGATTGGGCCTGGATGTGGGAAGAAGAGAAATCGAGATGTAGGACTACATGCGGTTCAGTTACCACAGATCTCACCTTGCTAATCAGAGAGACCTCGGGAGATTTCCCTGAGGGGGCAAACGGACAGGGCGTCTATCACAACATCCTACGCGACGCGATACCCCTAGACGCAAAAGGCTCGAAGAATATCGAACTTCCTTCCGCATGGGATGGTGACGACCTCGAACTCGTCTTCATCGTAGATTGGGTAGAGCACCCACCAGAAACTTCTATTTTTCAAGAACTAATCTTCGAAAATTCCCTTTCAGTGATTGCAATCATATTTCTGGGCGCGATAATAGCCCCATTAATACACAAATTCGACGCCGGGTTCAATAACCCTCGATGATGCTATCCATCTCCGACATGACTGTCCCTACGAGACTTACTGTTGAAGAGGTCCCACCCGGGCCTCTGCCTCAGTGGGTGAATGAACAGGCAGTGAATCAGGCGAGAAACAGCATATCGAAACGAACTTGCAGTAAGGTAATCTTCATCCATCCCAATCAGGCTTCGAGAAGGGAGATGCTTGATTATATAGAAAATATAGTACCAGCATTCGATCGATCACCACATCATACACTGGGCTCACTGACTTTCGCACTTGGGGCTGATTTACAGTTGCAGCGCCCTTTGAAAAGAGATGCTATTCTTGATGAATGCACACACATTCTAACTGCTCGCGCCGCTAAAAAACTCAGTTTTCCATATCTCCACCCGCTCGAAGATAGAGTATGGCATCGCAGCAAGACAGATGCACTGATTGAACTTCATAGCACCCTGTCGATGGAGGATTCTATCGAAGGGTGGATCGGAGCGACAGAAGCATTAGAATTCAGGAAGATACTGTATCAAATCTCAGAAAATTTAGGCGGCTTACACCCCGATTTATTCACTCAAAAAATAGTCAAAAAATTGGAAAGAGCAGAGAAAATAACCCCATTTACCTTCGAAGAAATCGATGGTATTTTGATGCTAGATCATGATCCATCTCTCCCTAGGCTGAATCTTAGATTAATGATGGCCATTACCAGATTTGTTCCAATACATCAAATCACACATTCTGGAAGCTATCGTTTGGGGGAACACGGAATACAGATTCAAGATATCTACCCGATAAGCAAACAGAATGAGCTCCCTCCATGGATTCCAACACATTCACTTAGTACCGATGAGACAGAAAATGAGGTACATGATATCGAAATAGAAATTGAGAAGGACTCAATCACAGCGGCTGCGATGCTCATATCTGAGACAAGATCGTCCAATCCAAGTGCATCAGTAATGATAATCGATCCAGACTGGCAGAAAAGAACATCAGATTGGCGCCGTTCGATTGAATTGATACCTTCGGCCATAGCTCCCTACGAACTCCAAACTCGACTTGCTAATCCATTGATGAGGTCCATTGTAGCCGGTTTGTCTATTGCACAAGGGAACCGTTCATTTTCCCTTGAAAAAATTCGTGAAATTGCCATAAATGACTATCTAACAACTCTTCAGGACCCTATCCATCACCCTTCTAAATCCAATATCATACCAAGGTGCCATGTTGATCTACTTGAGAAACACGCCCTAGACAGCCACATAACCGGCGGCCCAGGTGCCATTCGACAATGGTTAGAATCCCTATCTAAGACAAGGGAGGCGGAAGGCCATGAAAAATGGGAGGAACTTCAATGGTGGATACTCAGACTTGTCAACTCGATACGACATCTACTGCCAGAGTGGGAAATTGAATCAATTAGCGACGAATCCCTCCACATTGGCTGTATAACAGGTACCACCCTGCCTCTTCCCAAGCCATATTACGATTCAGATGAGTGGTTCAATGACCTATTGTCTAGAATATCGTCTAATGAAACAGAATCGAAACTACCGCCAAATAACAATTTGGTTCAGCATACTGTAGAATTTATCCAAAAACAAATGTCATCTCTAGCTCAAACAACGAAATGTCTTGATATTAAATTAGAGAAATCAGGTCCGCTTTGGGCAGAAAGAATCCTCCGGGTGATAGCAGACCCTGAAATTAAATCACAGAAAATCCATGATCCTAATCTAAGGATTCTCACTCCAAAGGATGCACTTGGATGTACCGCAGATATCGTGCTGATGACTCATCTTTCATCCACTTCATGGCCAATGCACTCGCCAAGAATACCCCTTCTTGGAGAAGAAGACAGACATAGTCTAAACATACTGAGGCCGGATTCAAAGATAAAATCTGCAAGGCACTCTATGCGACACCTCCTACATGCTGCCCCAACAGTTGCCGTAATTCGTGTAGGTCAAGACAATCAAGATCACCCCCCATCATTCATCCTCGATGAATGGCTCAATGATCCGAAGAAACCTGTTAACAAGCAGATATTGAGGGAACAACTTTCGAGAGGACCCAGGTATCGTCTAATGAATGATGGCAACAATCTAAGATCTGGAAAACCAGCCTCTATGAAGCCAATGGGAAAATTTTCATCATTTGTCCAGCTCAGTACCGATCTAGTTAATGACATGTTATCTAGAAGACCAACGTCACCAGATGATGACGGATATTTACCCGAAGAATCTCTTTCTAGACTTCTTATACCGCCTACAGAGAATCTAGTATCAGCACCATCAAGAGCGGCAAAAAATCCTCCAAGATTAAATTCACGATGGCCAGTTGTGGAATCTGGAAAACAATCCCCAAAAACCGCAACTATCGATCCAAGACCCATAATCCCATGGCGGTCAAGTATACATGAGCATGACCAAAGACAAGGTCATAGTGATATTTCCATACAGCGTAAAACATGGTCCCCCAGTCGCCTCAAAGTATGGCTAGATTGTCCTCGTCGCGGGTGGCTCTCAGAAAGGCTCTCTATTTCTGAGGATGAACGAACGAGTCAAGATCTAGACCCGAGAACATACGGAAACATACTCCATGCTGTACACCACGACATATTGAGAAGTGTACTGGGTATCGAAGAGGGATCTGAAGAATTAGAAATCAACCCCAAGAACCCTCTACTTTCTCTTGCGATTAGCGGCATGAATGCCGATGATTTGATGTTAATAGGTCTTAATTCACTAGCCGACAGAGCCCCATGGTTAACTAGGACAAACGCAGTTGCAGTACAACGTCTATGGATGCTAACCGGAATGACCACCAAAGAGTGGGGGCTGTGGCTTTCGGACCCCCGACCAGTAACTCCCGCTGGAAGAATAGGTGCCATGATCCTCGCGGATATTCGGGCACCAAACACTGCACCCATAGCAACAGAGTGGAAGGTCCATGGATCCCCAAGAGACCTGAAAATAGTCATCCCTCCTGAGTTTGTAGAGAAGAACAGGGGTCGTCTGAAGCCATTCAAGCCAAGCGGATTTATCGATCGCGTAGATCTAGTTCCTTTCGATTTAGAACGCACTCAATGGGTCGATGAAGCAGGGAGCAAGGAAGTAGCTCCTTTGAGAGTTCTAGGATCAGGCTGGCAGCCACGTCGAATGGTTGTAATAAGAGATTTAAAATCCACAGAAGCCTCTACCTCACCAAAAGATCGCCATAAGAAGGGACTTTTCGAAGAATTACAATTGGCCATTTATGCAAGAGCATGGGAACTGTCTCACCCAGGAGATCTTGTTGTTGGTACGGGAATCAGTGTTCTAGGATACGAATCTGAGCACCTCACCGAGATCTCGAAATGGGCACCTTCATGGATGCACGAGGGGGATGCAGGGACAATCACCCGACTGGTGAAGGATCTCTACAGATTTCACGATGAGGACTCGAAATCTGAATCTGATCCATTCCGTGCATGGCTTACCCAGAGGCTGATCGTCGCCAGTGGGGTCGCAACACATGCAAGTTCTGGGCTCATAAATCCGACTCCAGATGTTCATGTTTGTTCATATTGTGAGGCTAGACACATTTGCGACCGGCGAGCAAGGGGGAGTTTCGTACAATGACTCGCCCAAACACCGGACAAAGACTGGCATTAAATCTGGATGCGCACATAGCAATAGATGCAGGTGCGGGAACAGGAAAAACAAGGACGATAGTAGAGCGCGCAGTACAGCATTATTTGGCAAATAGACAACGGGCAACGGAGATACTCCCACAACCCGAACGGCCTAAAATGACCTCTCTCGGTAAAATCCGCTCATCAAAGACGGAAATGACAGACCCGATTCTCTGGAAGGGCCTATTGCCCGGAGAAGTCGTCCTCCTCACATTTACGAAAGCAGCTGCGAATGAAATGAGAACTCGTCTTAGAGAGAGCATATCCAATCTCAAAGTTGGTACAAGGGACAGGGAGCAGAACTCTGACCCCCGGCTTCGCTCTGAAGCAGATAAGGAGCAACTCACAATGCTTCTCGAAGATGCACCAATCGGTACAATCCATTCTTTTTTCTCTAGGTTGATAGCTCCATACTTGACTACGTTAGGCGAACCTATCAATGACGACATTGTCACGGATGCGCAGAGAGAGACTTTGCGCATTGACGCAATCGACGCTTTCTGGAGATTGCCGTCCGACCCATTCCGATTTACAGCGTCGGATTCCGAATTACTTCAGAGCGAACACGCACTGAGTATCCTAAGAGCCAGGGACAGACTAACCAAGGCGTACTCCGGACGAAGAAGGCTGAACGGGCTGTTACAAGGCCTTCTTAGAAACTCGATTTTGGTGGAAGAGGCTTCTAGAGGTCTCTCTGGAGGAATGAAGATTGAACATACGCTACTGCTGGAGACTTTGTTTCCGGAAGATTCCCATATCCCCAATTCACCAATCTTCAACGAAATACATCATTCTCTGAGGCATTTTATCGATATTGTCAAGGACAAAAGACACGTGTTTTCCCCAAATGGATGGAATAAAAATGACCGAATCGACCTTCTTAACCAACTTGTTGAAACCCATCCAAATACATTCTCAGGAAAAATCTCTTGGATGTCTAAACTCATGTATGCATCTAACAAAAACCCACTTAATGAAAATTCAAAATTCTTTCCTAATAACACCCTGCCAACATCCGAAAATTGGCCTTCTGGAATTCTTCCTCTAGGTAAAATGGGACAGACAAATGAATCTAAACTAGCAAAGGAGCAATTCAAAGAATCAACTCAGAACATTCGAGAATTGTTGGAAAGCGATGATGCTTCTGAGATTATGAGATACGCCACGACAATGAGCCACTTGGAACCTTTCAGGGGAGTACAGCCTGTACCATACCCGCCACCAGAGAGGCCCCAGGAAAATTCAGATCTAGTTTTCCACACTATGACAATCGAGTCTGAGGCCAATCATCTCGATGACTTACGCCTTGCAATGTCTGGACTAATGGATATTCTGAGGGGCCTTAAACTGAGGGAGGGTATACGCGATCATGATGATAGTCTTAGACTTGCAAGCGACCTCCTCCTCCTAAACTGCCCCCGTATATGCAAAATTGAAGGGCTATATCCTAGTGAAGCAATAAGAATCTTGGACCAAGGTCCCAAGGAACCATGGCAAGATGATCATATCGAGAAAGCTCTCCACCACCTACACTCTAAAATTGGGGGGAATGAAGGCATCCTTTCCGAACTCGCGCTCAAACAAGCAGCCGTCGACTTGGAGCAACGATTCAGCACTCTAAAGTCGATTAGGAGGAGATTTAGAGCATTCATCATAGATGAAGCTCAGGACAACTCCCCTTTGCAATGGAGACTACTTGCAAGGTTGTGGGGGCCGAGAGAAATCAAACCTGGTGAGAATGAAATTCCAGAAACACCATGGCAGCCCACTATTTGCTATGTTGGCGATATCAAACAGTCAATATACGCTTTCAGACAAGCCGAACCATCTAGGTTTAGGGAGTATAGTAATCATCTGAGATTGATCAATTCATGGGAATTAGATAACATACCAATTCTTTCGAATGACCCTCCTCTTCGTTCGAAGAATATGAGCCGTGATCCCAGAAATGAACATGAAGCTGCATTCGCCACCGCGGGGGCACGACGAATCGCCTCGGGAAGAGATCTTGAACCATGGATAAGATTTGACCAGGTCGATGGCCCAGGAGAAAGCATATCTCCACAGGATATAGAAGCAAGGTCAGAGGGATTGATACGTCTTGATGTCAATTTCAGGACAAAGAGTGGGTTGCTCAACGCCATGAATGAATGGTGGAGAGACATATTCTCAGAACGTCATAGGACCGTGAGAACGGGATCATGGTACGCCGATGCGCAAGACCTCAGGTCTCCAAGTCAGTTCGATCAGTGTTATGGGGGCCTCGAAGAGGGTGATCCCTCCCTGGGAGTAGTCAAGAGACTGAACGGAAGCGGTATTATAGAATGGATTTGTCCATCTGCTGAGAAAATTTCGGGAGATCCGCCAATAGATCTATCCACAGCTGTTAACCCGTTATTCAATGATCAGTCTGGAAAAATAGACCGCATTGCACGACTTATTGCAATGAGAGTCAGATCTCTGATTGAAGGAAGTCCGGTTAGGATAAAGAGCGCTGAAGGAGTTTGGATAAGCCAAGAGTGTGATCCGGTCAAACCTGATGACATAATGATCCTGATGGCGACTAGAACCGGGATAAGAGACGCCTTGCTAAGAGAGTTCTCGGAATATGGTATAAACGCACATGCAGATCAAGAAGGAGACTTGTTCGAGAGGCCCGCTGCAAGAACCATCGAGGCATTGTTCCAATTCTGTGCTCGACCAAAATCCAAGCATCACGCAGCATGGGTTTCGAGATCACCCCTCATAGGTATGTCGGACAGCGATCTAGACAAATTCATCCTCGGTGCGGCAGAGGGAGAAAATCTAATGCATAAATTAGCACTTTTCCTAAAAGAAGTACCCGCAGGAAGAATGGTGGAAAGATGGATACGTTTGACCGATTCTGGGAGAGTATTGGATGTGCTAAATGAGACTCTCGACTCCTCCGATCTCCTCATCGCATACCCTGATGAAATATCAAAACAAGATGCGGAGCAAGCTATCGACGTAATCGCCGAGATCCTTGATAGGGAGGATAATTCTACTCTTGTGACGGCAGATGTTCTTCGTTCCCTTCGTGAAGACTTATCGAACGGAATAAAGAGCAAGACAAAACCTCCCTCCGATTCCATTCGAATGATGTCTATTCATGGGTCAAAAGGCCTTCAGAGCAAGGTAGTCATCCTCGCTGATTTATTCAGTGATCGCATGGTAAAAATGAGTAAATCCCCATTTACCGTATCTGCAGATTTATTTTCTGGAAATCCCCGACCATGGGGGGGCAAAAAGAATCTGAAATCGGCAGTTTGGGAACATGCTAGGTGGATAAATAAGTCTCGAAAGGATGCTGAGAACAGAAGACTGCTGTATGTAGCAGCTACCAGAGTCCAGGACAGATTGATAATAGCAGGATCGCCTGATGGCATGGGCGGTAGAAATGCATCGAAATGGGTCGATGGTGATGGTCTAAATTTCACACATGATGCTAGAAAATCCCCGCCTCTTGGCCATATGATAACTAATGCATTGAGAGCTAAAGGTTGGCTGGAAGATAGGTCAAAATCAATATGGCTAACCCCTGAGGATAGAGAACACAGTGCGATTCCCTCCGGAAGAGGAATCGTTACGTTAGATCCTGCTGAACTTTTTTCAGATGCATCAATCCTCAGAGCCGGCAAAAATCCCCAGTTCTTACTCATGCATAGCCCAGAATGTTTTGAATCAAAAATTGCTCCTAGTACTCCGTACATACGACTCCAAACTGCCATTGAAGCTCTTTCTTTGACCCCAATCAGAAAAATCCGTACCAATGTGCCGATTAAATCACCTTCGCGTAAGCTGAAAATAGCACCTTCAGCACTTCATGTAACAGATTCAGANATTCCGAATNCAGCAACTCAAAANGATCNTCAAANCAGANNAAAANATTTCACAGCGGCCCANCTAGGNACAATCGTACATCGNATAATCGANGTGGGAATAGGNCATCCNGGGGGNNAGTCAAATCCNCCGCTTCCNTCTTCTTGGACTACGTTTAGACCAAANCGCCTCAGCGACATTTCNNNAATCAAGTCNGCTATATCCGAGATAGGACTCNATCCNGAATCATCNTCGTTNCTGAANNTNGTTTCCATCCTCACNNGNCGNATTGAAAANGGNCATCTAGGAAANCTCGTATCNGGCGAAACGGTATTNGGACACAGCATACATGGCCATCGTACAGAACTNCCCTTNACACANTCAAGAAAAGTAGATTTCAATCCNATTANTCACGGACCATGGTCTCCAGANGGANACCTCCAAACAACCATCGAAAGTCAGGCAACAATCCAGATTGAGGGNCTGATNGATCTTGTAATATGCACNCAAGATGAACAGGGNAGNCCCACNATAAGAGCCGTNGATATCAAAACAGACGGTTCCATGGANGGGAAACCCTCNTTCGAATCTACTCAGGAGNGNATNGANCCCCAATCAGAGGANGANCNCAATCTNCTCANAAGACACGGNATACAACTTGCAATATATCATGAGGCACTCAATGCAATGAANCTTCAAGNNCCNGAANAGAANCGNAGNCTATTGCTNCCNCCAGCTATTGTATGGGCTAGAAACGGCAGAATGATAGCATATCCNNANGATATGCTTAGAGATTTACGAAACNAACTTGAAGAATTACTTTCCNTCACNGCTCGAACACACCTCGATNCNNNGGAAANATAACNNCNCAATCTTGGGAATCCTCAATGAACCGGGCATTCATCGNNCAATCATGCTTGACTATGATGCACTCCATTCATGGGCCGATAGANATTGGGAATCTTCCATAATACCGAGTCTTTCTGAATTCATATCTATAGAAGCACTCTCACCAGGTTTTGAACCCGAATGGGAGCTTAAAGGAGAATTACAAGGGACAATAGATTTGTTCCGAAAATGGGTCGAGGAACAGAATTTAGACGGATGTAGCATGGTTACACTGTCCCTCGAAGGTAGAACCCCAATACTGATTATAAATATCGAAGGGACGGCTCCGGGTGAGGTTTTGTTTTATTCACATCTCGACAAACAACCATCGAAACCATGGTTGTGGTCGGAAGGGCTCTCACCGCTCAAAGCAGTCCGAAGAGACCCATGGCTTTTCGGCCGTGGCTCGGTTGATGATGGGTATGGGGGATATCTCTGTATAGGCGCAATAAAGGCGCTGCAAGAACACGATTTGAAGCATCCATCAGCCACATTATTGATTGAGACTTGCGAAGAATCGGGATCATATGATCTTCCTGCGTACCTAGATGCGTATGCAGAACACCTAGGCAATCCAGACCTTGTCGTCGTCATGGACAGCGGAGGTCCTGATTATGACAGGATTTGGACCACTGATGCCCTCAGAGGACTCATCCACGGGACTCTCTCTGTCCGGGTATCTCACGAAGGAGTACATTCAGGCATGGCGGGGGGGGCAATACCATCATCATTCAGAATTGCTAGAATTCTCCTGGATAGAATTGAAGATTCAGAGACAGGAAAGATTCTGATACCTTCTTTTCATACTGACATCGATCAATCGCTGGAATCTTCCGCCAGAAACATAGCAGGAGTCGTAGGCGATCGGATATGGGAAGATCTCCCGGTAGTCGATACACTCACACCCCAGTCAACAGACGTCGCACAGATGCTTTTGGATGTGAATTGGCGCCCTGCACTTTCAGTGATAGGCGCTGATGGCCTCCCCCCAGTGCAGACTGCTGGAAACGTTCTGAGGACCAACACCGACTTGGCGCTGAGTGTCCGACTCCCCCCCGGTATAGATTCAGAACAGGCCCTCAACGAGTTGACTGAGATTCTAGAAAGCGATCCGCCATATGGCGCTGAAGTCAAATTCATCGCGCATCCTCCTGCCGACGGTTTCAAGGCGCCGCCTCTCCCGAACAATGTATCAACTGCGCTTATGGAGGCTGCAATCGCACTCACCGAAAGTCCACCTTACCCCACCTGGGTAGGGGGAACGATACCCTTCATGGCCATGATGCAGGCAAAGTACCCAAGTGCAGCATTCCTCTGTACAGGAGCCTCAGGACCAGGTAATAACGCACATGGTCCGGATGAAAAGCTACACATCCCTGCCGCCAAACGGCTAACTGCAGTTATCGCTACAGTCACGCGAGCAGTCGGAATCTGATCAAAAGAGCTATTCAACGCTAACAGGGGACCATCTAGGTTCATATCATCCACAAGAGAGGGGCCCCCAATGTCGGAAGAACGCGTGCAGCAACTTGAGCAGCGCTTGGCCGAAGAAACGCAACGCCTTGAGAAACTCTACGTGGCTTACAGAAGGCTCGAGGAGGAACTCCAAGAGAAGAATGCTGTTATCGACGTACTTGAAAAAGAGGCCATAGACAAGGAAATCGAGGGAGAAGGACTAGAGTCCCTACTCGGCGAAAAAGACTCCCGTATCAGAGATCTTGAGATGGATCATGCCAAAGCCAGGAAACGCATTCAACACTTGGAACCAGATCTCGAGAAGATGGAGGAGATGTATTCCCGCGAATCAGCACGGCTCGGGCGCGTTTTCGAAGTTGCAGAGGAATTAGACGAGTCCCTGAGAGTCTCTCAGGCTGAACTTGGAGCCAGAGATGAGTGGTATCAGTCTCATATGAGTCTCTTTGAACAGCTGAATGAGGCCATAAAAGACAGATTCGACATGATCGAGCGTGCTGTCGAGGCAGTAAAGGATCAGCAAGATAAGCAAGCAGCATTCAAAGTTCAAATGGAAGCAGTCCATGAGGATGCCTCCGAAGAGAAGAACAATGATCCCCCCGATAATCTAGACAAACTCAAGGTTGCAGAACTTCGAGCCATCCTCTCTGAACAAGGAATGGATGCGAAGGGAAAGAAATCAGAGCTGATCAAGAGAATTAGATCCGCTTAAGTTGGCTTTGTACCGTCTGCTTTACGGATACACTTCGCAGGGATACCACCCCAAGTCTCACCATCAGGTATGATGGTCCATTTTGGGACAACTGCCCTCGATGCCACAATGGCATTCTTTCCTATCCTAGATCCAGGTTGTATCACCGAACCGCCTCCAATAAGTGAGCCACTGCCAATAGTCACCGGTGCCAGAACGAGCTCACCTTGTTCGACCAGATGCCCATTTATTGTGGCATCACCGCCAATCACTACTCCGTCACCCAAGGTAATCATCGGCGCATCATTTATTCTCGGTGTATTGATTATGACGCCTGACCCCATGTTGAGACCCATCATCTTGTAGTAAAGCGTGGAAAACATGGAAGGGACTATTGTTGATAGGAATATTAGCGCCACCCTGTGGAAAACAAGAGCGAAAGCCCACCTTATTGTGATCATAGATCTTAGAGGGAATCTACCTTCCTTGCCCCTAAGAGCAAAAATGGAGCCGGAAGCACCAGTCACAACCACGATACCCAAACCACCCACAATGTAAGCAACGCCAAGTCCTATGCAAGTTATGAGGGAAGTGATAACATAACCTCCTCCTGTCACTGCACCCCACTCTTGAATCTCAAGAAAAACCAGGTAACCTGGTAGTATACCAATCCCGATTAATATTCCAAAGAAAGGTAATATGAGTAGGGTAAGAAAATGCTGAACAGCGGAGAAATTCAAATCGACACCAGCCTACTCTGAAGAATCCCAGGCTTCCCTATCTATGGCCGCAGCAGTGGCAGCGCCTTCTTCAAGATCAACCCGAGTCAGCAAGGCGGTGCCTGCAAGAATAACGATCATTATTGTAAAAACTGCCACTCTTGAGTTGTACAGGTTGGCACTTATACTGTAGATTATTGGCCCGATAAAGGCAGCAGCCTTTCCAATGAAACCGAAGAACCCGAAGAACTCAGCTGCTTTCGTTCGAGGAGTTAGCATGACCATCATGCTTCTGGCCTGCGCCCCTACTGTCCCCATCACAATGCCAACCATCGTTCCAAGCATTATCCACTGTAGATTGACTCCAAAGCCAAGCGGCTCCCAGAGATTGTCTCGAAGCGTCTCCGGCCACCAACTCAACTGACTATCACCTATCATCGTCGGATGAATTATGCCCACAGAACGCTCACCATCAAGATCGCCCCCATTGAATGAAAAACTGAATCTATGGTCCAACTCCCCCATCATTCTGCTTGCAAGAACCGTTGCTTCTTCGATAGGCAGTGATGGGCGCTCATTGCCAGAATCATCTTGAAGGAACTCCATGAAAGCATCCCTGAATTTAGCATCTCCCTCCCCGCTGTCGCTAACCCAAGCATCCACTCCCCTATCGTACAACGTGGTCAATTCATAGGCACTATCTGCCTCGTTCCAGTCATATTGGAAATCATAACGCTCATGATCATCGTCTAGATCGAGCGGTGCGAATCCAACTGCCAATATTGCTACGACACAGTATACAATCAACGCCCCAATCAGAACTTCTTTAGTACCGAATCTTCTAGCCGCCTTCCCTCCGATAATAGTCATGGGTATGGCAACTATATTGACCATTAGAAGCAGTACAAAATTCATAGTTGTCGAAAGCCTCAGCACCGATTCTCCGTAAGCAGCTGCCATACCTCCAATCGTATTTACTCCGTCAAAGAAGAGCAGATACGATATTAAGAAAATCGATAGGGATTTGTATTTTTTAATCTCTCGAAATGTCTTAGTAACTTCACTAAATCCATCTTTCACCGCTTCTAACGTACTTTCATATTCCTTCGGGGATGGAAGCTTCGGCTCAGGAGTTTTGAGAAACAATTGGTAACCCCAACCCAACCACCAAAGCGCACTGGTAACAAAGATGAATGCTAGAATAGTTGGCGTGAATCCAAGAGTTAGCCCAAGGCCGAGATGCACAATTAGGATCGTCGAACCACCCATGAACCCATACGCATAGCCCCAACTCGAGACGTGGTCAACATCTTCTTTCTCCGCAAGATAAGGCATGAATGCGTAATAGATCACGTTCCCTCCTGCAAATCCAATATTTCCTATCACAAGACATACAGCGAGAAACATGTAGTTCGTACCTTCTCCTAGAAACGGAGCAAGACCCATCATAGCAGTGAAGATAACTCCAACAATCGTGTATGCCCAGAGAATTTTTCTTTTTATTTCGATACGATCCGCAATTGCCCCCAATACAGGGCTCACTATAGCCACAAATAGGCTTGAAAGTCCTAACACTAGGGCGTAGAAAGAATCCCCACTTTGTGTTCCAGTTGCTGTGTTGTACATGCTAGCAGTTAATGCTGGGACGACTACAGTCAGAACAGTCAGAGCAAAGGCTTGATTTGCCCAATCATACCAATACCATCCCTGCAGAGCATCTCTTTCTTGTTGATTTTTGGCTACGCTAACAGAGGCTGATAAGACGCCCATAGCATTTGATATGAATGACAGTGTTTCAAAGATGCGATTGACAACAACCTAACTCAAACAGTTGATTTCTTGCTTATGTTCAATACATAAAGGCCGGACCGAGACCCATGGCATCACCTCTTCTGAGACGCCATAAGCCCCCCTCTAGGCTACATGAATTAGTAAAGGCGCCAGAGAACCACCCCGCCTCGATTGAACGACGAGAATCTTGGGACGCCTCAAGGCCCGCTACAGTTTACACTACTCCTGAAATCCTTCCCGATGGCACCCCCTGCACTGCAGCCACTGTAATACTTAGAACAAGAGGATGTACATGGTGGTGGAAATCTGGGTGCACATTTTGCGGGTATTTCAACGATGTAAGGGACGACGTAAGTTCAGACGATTTATTCGCACAGTGGGAGGAAGCGAAACGCCGAACAAAAAATTTCGAAGGATGCGACATGGTGAAGGTGTACACATCTGGTACTTTTTTTGAAGATAAAGAAAATCCTGTGGAGTGGCAAGAGGCAATTCTCCGAGAGACCCATGAGAGGGGGTTACATCTCGTCGTAGAAGCACAAGCCCATCTGTGTAAAGATGAGAAATTAGCATGGATGGCATCTATTCATCCAGGGTTAACGGTAGCTATCGGTCTCGAAGCGTATGATGATGCAGTACTGAGATTTCATGTAAATAAGGGATTCAATCTTAAAACTTGGAATTCTGCAGTTGAAAGACTTCGATTTCACGGATTTAGGATCAAAACATATCTTCTCTTCAAACCACCATTCATGTCCGAGGGCGATGCATTAGGCCATTCGATACGTTGGATAAAAGGAGTCTCACCACTGAGCGACGAGGTCTCCATAAATCCAATGAACATACAAAAAAGAACGATCGTAGACAGATTACACCGAAGTAGGGAGTACAGACCACCATGGCTTTGGTCCTTGGTTGAAATGATAAGAGAGTCACATCAGACCATTTCCTCAGGAGATTCAAGAGTAATAGTCCATCCCACCGCAGGCGGCAAAATCAGAGGCGCCCACAATTGCGGGTCTTGTGACAAAGACGTTGTCGCAGCCATCGAACGATATTCTGTATCTTCAGATTTGGATGAATTTTCCAATATTAATTGCTCCTGCAAATCCATATGGCATGATGAAATAAGAAGCGATTGTGCCCTGCCCGTTCAATTCGGAACAGGCCTATCAAGGCGCGGGAAACTACAGAGATTACTGCGTGCTCCTTGAAATTGGCTTTCTTTCGCCCAATGCTTAAGGATGCGATGAAGGTGGTTTGAACGCCCGTCTGGGCAAAGGTGTGGTCTTCTTGGCAGATTCGGTCGCTGACATCGATGTTTTTCTTCAGGCAAATGCTGAGCCCAAGTCTTCATGGGTATTCTTAGCTCTCGGAATAATTGTAGCACTGCTCTCTCTAACAATTTATTCAATCATATTCCCCGGCCAGAACTTGCCTGTAATATCCGACCTAGAAACATTCGCCTCATTAAAAGGACAAGTTTGGTTATTCGTGCTCGGTATGCTCGTGGGTGCCTTGATGATTTTATCCACACTTCTTACTGAAGTCACTAGGGAGTGAACAAATGTTCGTCGACATACCTAACCATTTGACCACNTGGCTCATTCTGTTCATTTTCTTCGTGCTCGCGAGCAGAGGTTTGGGGGTACTCGGGGAAGTACTGAGGTCAACCGGAATGTTTCTTCTGGAGAAAGCACTCGGTCCGGCGATAGATTTCGCAGAAGGGAAACCAGGATCTGCAGCTAGGACTTGGATTGTTCTGAGCTCTTTATGGCTCTTCGTCGCTGTCTGCTTCACATTTCTTGGAATTTGGGTCGGCCATGATCAATACGCGCTCATATCCCTAACTGGATGGGGCTANAGTCCATCATCATCTACTCTTATTGCAGCCGGAACAGCTGTTGGTTTGTATGGTTCAGTTGCGATGGCTGTGGTCGGAGCATCTTTTCATGTTTTACCATCNCTTTGCGGTACCCCTGGAGGCCTCCCCAGTGAAAGAAATGGAACATTAGTAGCCGCTCCATGGACGCTGGGAGTCATCATTCTCTTCATCGCAGCTCACAATCCAGATCCCTTCGGAATCGACATCACGCTTGCAGCTATTGCGGTAATGGGGCTTGCATACTCAGCCATAGCCGTCAATTTACTAATAGCATTTGCAAACAGAACACAGAGTCCCAGAGAGCCCGGCTGGCTTCTGATTCTTGCAATAGTAGCGGGCCCAGTCAGTGTACTAGTTGAGTTCCTAATGGGCGATACAAATCCATTAGCAGAGCCTTGGCTAGTTCTGAAGCTCTATGGAGCCCCATTCTTTCTCTGGTCTATATCAGCATTAGCACTGTACTCCGCTGCACTGGGCTCCAAATCACCTCTTTGGTCGCGTACCCTGAGCGGAACAGTGCTCGTAGGGTTGGTGATTACTACCTCGGCATACCAAAGTCTAGACGGGGGCTTATTTTCTAGTCTCATCACCCAAAATGCGAGTATCCCGGATGTATCTGACTCATCTAGGATGTTTGGCACATTCCTTGTAGCTTTGTCACTTGCACCTATGCTAGCCCTGTCCACTAATATCATAGCCACAATAAGAACAAGTGGCAAATCTCCAGAAATCACAAATGGAATGGCTATACTTGTAGCATCCTCATTTTCGCTGGTCATACTTTGGTTCCTAAACTACTCATTTAGAAGTCCATCATTCGTGGGTTTCCAAACATATGAGCCACTNTTAGAGACGGTAGAGCTCATGACCATATGGCTGTTCATGATACCAATGAGCATGGGAATAGTGCTCCATCTTTATCCCACAATAACCAACCGAACTTTACCTGCACCTGAGAGAACAAGACAGGGATATTGGATGTTCGTAACCGCAGTCTCAGCCGGTCTTCTATGTACGTTAATATCTGAATCTATATTGCTATCAGTCACTGAAATTGACATCGAAGCAACCTCTTCTCTCGCTGAACGCTTTGCAGTTATTGGTTCGGTTCTTTTCTACGGAGCAGTAGTTGCAGTCACACTTCACACACTGAATATTGTAAGGGGTCTATTCCATGGAAAGATTTTGCCAAACGCCCCTCAATCTTCTCGTCGAATCGAGTCTTACACAATCACCACTTCAACCTCAATCCGATCTGTGTTAGCCGCCGGAGCAGATATCGAAACAGTCTTGGTTCCAGCGTCTGACACTGAAGTCCCTGGGGCACCAACTGAACTCTAAGCATCGGCACATTGTTGGCATTCCCACTCTTCCATCAACCATGAGGATTGGACTGGTGGGCAAACCCAATGTCGGTAAATCAACCGCATTCTCTGCCTTAACCTCCACGCCTGTTGACATAGCAGACTACCCATTCACAACGATTGATCCGAATGTAGGAATAGCTTGGATACCAACCCCAGAACCATGTAGATGTAAAGAACTAGTGCACCGTCTTGGAAATAGAATCGATCTAAAGAATGAGTCTCGGGCGAAGAGCATCTGTCAACCTAGAACAGGATCATGCTCTAATTATCGTAGATTGGTTCCAGTTACTCTTGTTGATGTCGCAGGGCTCGTGCCCGGCGCCCACGAAGGAAGGGGAAGGGGCAATCAATTCCTCTCAGACCTTTCCAGATGTGATGCATTAATCCAAGTCGTTGACGTGTCTGGAACTACTGATTTGGAGGGCAACCATACGGATAATCCTCCCGCCTCGCCATCAGAGGAGCACGATTTTCTAACTGACGAAATAGATCTATGGCTGTCTGGCATTCTGAAAGAAGGCTGGTCAAGGGGTGCCAGAAGAGTACAATCAGGAGGCGAACGCGCCCTAATTGATTTCACCGTTCAAATGATCAGTGGTCTCGGCGGAGGAGAAAGGGATGCTATTTCTGGAATACAGGCTGCTAGATCCAATGGAGCGGACAATCAACCATGGAACTGGAATGAAAAGATATTACGAATTATGGCATCAGAAATTAGAAAATCCATGTTCCCAATCGCTATAGCTGCCAATAAGGCAGATCGCGTCGAGCCAGATCATCTAAGAAGGGCACTCGATAAATTGGAGAAATTGAACCTGAGGCATATGCCAACATCCGCAGAAGCCGAACTGACTCTAAGCAGGGCGAGTAATGCTGGCCTAATCATATATCAGCCGGGGGACGGCCCCTCTGGATTTTTAGTGAATCCAGAATCAACACTATCAAAACCCCAAGAAGAGGCACTAGAGAAAATAAGAGAGAAGACAAGCCAACTTGAGGGCAGAGGACTGATTGATCTGTTATCAAAAGTCGTATTCGAAGATCTCTCCATGATTGTTGCGTACCCTGTTGCGGATGAAAGTAAGTGGACAGATGCTGATGATCGTAAGTTGCCCGATGCGATTATACTACGATCAGGTTCTACTGCACGAGACCTCGCATATGCTGTGCATACAGATTTGGGAGACGGATTCATCCGAGCAACTAATTGTGTGACAGGTCGAACAGTGGGGGGAGACACTGAACTTTTGATGTCAGATGTGATCAGAATCCACTCGAGGACTTGAATAATTTTTCATCATTCCTTGCTCTCGCTGGATACACGATCGAATCCATCTATCTGGTCTGCTTGTACATCAGCCGAAGAGTGAACCCAGGCCTTCGAAGCCAGAGTCATCCTCTTCTTCCTCTTCAGCAGCTTCCTCCTCTGCAGGGGCAGCGGCTTCAGAGCCGCCTCCAGAGCCGCCTGCAGCGGGAGCCGCAGCGACCGGAGCCGCGATCGCGGTTGCCATCGCTTCTTCGATGTCAACGGACGCAAGTGAGGCAACAAGGCCCTTTACGCGCGCTGCGTCTACATCTACTCCTGCGGCTTCAAGAACCCCAGTGATGCTCTTTTCGTCGATCGTTTTTTCTGCTGAGTGCAGTAACATTGCAGCGTATACATACTCCATTTCATTCACCTTTTTTCCATTAACCGAAGAGATCGCCGAGTCCTCCGAACCCTGCTTCC